>CAYLIZ010000009.1:0-6809 GCA_964383985.1 uncultured Alkaliphilus sp.
ACATTTTTGCTATTCTATATTTTACCTATATATGTCTATTGATGAATTTATTTGTTTGTGTTATTCTAAAATAAAACAATAAGGTTTTAACAAGGGGCTGAGTCGATTGGAAAGGATAAAAGATTTTTTTCATGATTTTTCAGATATTTTTTTGGCTATAATTATTGCCGGTATAATGTTCGCGGTACTAACATTAAACCTAGGAAATTGGTTTGATGATTTTCCTAACACTATATTGGCAAGTGAACCTGCCAATACTTCGGGGGAACAGGACAATAACTCTGTAAATAAAAAGCCGGATAATAGCAGTACGGGTTTAAAAGATGAGGATAACCAATCAGAAATAGAAGATAATATAAATAAAATAGAAACAGAGGAACCACAAAATAATGAATCGCAAAATAATAAAAATGCAAATTCTGATACAAATGAGATCGGGCGAGAAAATAAAACGCCACAAGAAACTAAAAAAATAACCATTCCTAATGGAACTTTTGGCACAGGAGTAGCAAAAATATTAAAGGAAAATGGACTAATAAACGATATAAATGATTTTATTCGCGCCGCTGAAAATTTAAATCTTTCAAGCCGATTAAAATCCGGTTCTTTTGAAATCCCTACCAATGCTACAGTAGAGGATATGGCTAAGATTATTGCGGGGCATAAAAATATGTAGTAGAATTTTAATTCTACTACATATTTTTATTTTCAAAAATTTATTAATAAATCAGATATTTAATATTATTCTTCCAAATCTCCTATTCTGCCATGCCCATCCCTACTATCCCGGGTATACCTGTTTAACTTTTTCAGATTATTGACCCATAAATATACAACATATGGGATAAAAACAACCATCAGAGCCGGAACCTGTGCCATTAGAATAAAATTAAACAAACCGTGCAAGAATGCGGGTATTATCAACGACATCTTATAATAATATTCTTTTAGCTTTGGTTCTTCTGTATATTTGCTCAGTGATAAATAATATCCCATCGTAATTCCAAATAACATATGCGCCGGCACGGATAAAAGTCCCCTCAAAATTCCTACATAATAGTTTCCGGAAAATCGAAATACGACGTACATAATATTTTCCACAGTAGCAAATCCCAGGGCTGAAAACACAGAATACACTATACCATCTAATTTTTCGTCAAAATTAACATCATCATAAACACCATAAATGACTGCGGACCTCTTAAAAAATTCCTCTGTTAGCCCGGCAACTATAAATGCAGTATACGCTATAGATAATAAACCCGGAAAAATATTGATAAACAATAGGAACTTTTGCACAATCATTACAGGTATTACGGATAAAGCCCCCATTAAAAATATGCTTAACAGAAGATGCCATGGCTCCTTGTCATATCTATCTGTTAAATATATCCCTATGACTAGGGCTATAGTAGGTGTAACTGCAATAATTATAAGTCTCGTAAGCATGCGGTTCTCCTTCCTGCATCAATGTTTTTAGATTGCATTCGATACCAAATATTCTATTTCAAGCAACATTTTATTTCTTTCATCTTCTGTTACAGTTGATACTCCATATAAGTTTTTATATAACATAGTTTCTACACCGCAAAACCCTAGCACCCCTTCCATCATTATCTTCTCTATAGCGGCAGCCATTCCTGATTCCTCCATATTATCTTCACTGGAACGGGTTGTAGTAAAAACCATAACAGTTTTATCTGATAGTAATCCCTTTACAGTCCCGTCTTCTTGAAAGGCATATGCAAACCCGGGGCTGAATACCCTATCAATCCAACCTTTAACTATAGCAGGTTGCCCGGACCACCATATAGGATAAATAAGTATAATATTTTTAGCCCATTTAATATCTTCCTGCTCTATAGCTATATCGCTAGCAACAGTAGAATCCTGCATTCTGGTTAAATCATCTAAATTCAGGATTGGATTAAAGTTTAATTGATATAAATTTTTAGATATAAATTGATACTGCTTTTCCGTAAGTTTATTTTCTATAGCTTTTAATATAGTCCCATTAAAACTATCCGGATCCGGATGTCCAAAAATAATCAATGTATTTGTATTCTTCATAATTACCTCCTGATATTGTGCTGTTCTTTCATATTTAGTTTACAAAATCTAATAATACACCTTTAAATTTTAATTTACCTGTCCAATTTAGTATTATTCTTTTTATCAAAAATTAACCCTAAAATACAAAAATCATCTAAACCCACCGTCTAGACGATTCTTATATTTAACCTTACTACTATATTCAATTATATTTAACTATATTTAACCCAAAAGAATAACCTCTTTTATTTGAATTATTGCAACTATTATAAATAGAATACCTGTAAAAATTAACGGTATAAATTCGAATTTTTTAACATCCATCTCTTCTTCTTCATATACTGCTGAATTTATATCTTCACGGTCTCTTTTAATAATTTTAATAAGCTGATATGCAATTGATGAAGTTATAACAGAAATAATTCCAAACGATACTGTACTGGTTAACATAACTACTGAAGTCGGCATATCCGCAACTATTTCATTAGCTGCAGCTGCATCCGTATTCGAAAGAAAATCTGAAGCTAGATTTAATATAAATCCAAGAGTGACTGCAAAACCGTTATTCACCATATGACCAATCATTCCGGCAAAAATAGAACCTGTTTCTATAACCAAATATCCAAAAATTAACCCTAACACTATAGGTCCCATTAAATTATATATATTAAAATGAAAAAATCCAAATAAAACTGCCGAAAAAATAATAGCTTTTTTCTTACCCATCCTTTCGTACCCGGATAAAACAAATCCCCTAAAAAATACTTCTTCACAAATACCTGCTGATATAGAAATTATGAACATGAGTGCTAAATATTCATCGCTGCTGGTAGCCATAGGTAACTGTGGTATGTTTAAGTTTCCTAGAAAGCTTATAAGGGTCATTAACAATGCATTGCCAAAAACTGCCACCGGGTATATTAAAATAGTGATACATGCCACCAAAAAACCATGTTTGAAATTTATTTTATTTAACCTGAGAACCTCTTTAATGCTTAATTTTTTTGCCATAATATATATTATTGTCGGTAAAAGTATAATTATATATTGAGTAATTATCAGCCCACTTTGTAAATTTCTAGCTTGAAAATAGGCTCCCACGGTCCAAAATAATATGGCACCTATAAGATATAATATATTTGCGTCTAATACACTCAGTCTTTTTTGATCTGTCATAATATTTTGCACTCTCCTACCTATCTTTATCTGTTACAGCAAATACATATGGAATATTGCGATAGTATTTGCCATAATCTAATCCATAACCAACAACAAATCTATTTGGAATAGTAAACCCAACATAATCCGGTACAAATCTTAACTGCCTGCGTTCCGGCTTGTCCAATAATACACAACTTTTTATACCGGACGGATTTTTTGTTTTCAAATGTTCCATTACATATTTCATAGTCAGACCCGAATCTGCAATATCATCCGCTATAAGTACATGATAACCCGTTAAATCTTCTTTAATATCGTTAATTATTTTTACTGTGCCGGTAGTTTCTGTTTCATTCCCATAACTGGATGTTGTAATAAAACCTATTCTGATTGGAATATCTATTTTTCTGACTAGATCCGCCGCAAATACAAAGCCTCCCTTAAGCAGAGAAATGACATATAGGTCTTTACCCTTATAATCATCGGAAATTTGTTTGCCCAATTCACTAACCCTGCTTAAAATATCCTCTTCTGAAAAAAGTATCTCCCACACTTTTTTATCTATGTCCATTTTGGCCGCCTCCTCGATAGAAGTTTATTGTAATATTAATATAGTAGTGCAAATAATTGGTCATGTCAAATATTTATTTAATAAATATTTCCACTTGCCTTTTACTTTTATTCACAAATATCGCATTATGGTTTGTTGTTTTTTATTTGAATTAATTCTATTTTAATATCCTTCAATAGAGAAATAATTACATTTAGCGAATATTGCATAGAAATTAGAATAATAAACAAAATTGTTATAAGAATAATAGATTGATCCATTAGGATTCCCCCTTTCAAATGATTATATTATTTATTTTAATATTTGAAAAGGTTTTAAAATTCCTAATTATTAATTATAGGATTATTAATCATAAGCAAAAAAGCAGCCATGCTGCTTTTATCAAAATAGTCTATGTTCTTTGACTCCCGACCTTTTCCATCTTTGAAATTGAAACTTCATAGGCTACTTTGTTCTCCACACTTCCATCAGAATATCTTTTTTGATATTGTCTGCTCTGAATTCGTCCCCAAATACGAATTTTGTCTCCAACGTCTAGGCCGGAAGAAAATCTGGCGTTTCTTCCCCAGGCGATAGTTGGAATATAATCCGACTTATTATAAAGCCTGTTTACTGCAATTAATAGGTCCGTAATCTCCCTACCAAATGGAGTTTCTCTATAAACAGGAGGTTTACAAATATAACCTTCTAAAAAAATCTTATTTGGATTTTTCGGTTTTCTTTCATCTTCAAAAAAGGTAATATGTTTAGCAAATACCGTTAGAACCAATCTATTACTATTATCAATAAATTTGTTATAAGACCTCAATTGTCCTTCCGCTTTTACTATATCCCCATCTTTTAAATCCGTGCCTATCAAAAGCCTATCTGACACTGTTAAAGGTAATCGATCTACTACCTCACTCAACCTGGGTATCTCTATATTATATATATAGAACCCCTCGCCATAAATTTCGTGACTAAACTCCTTTTCTCCTACAATCTTTCCTATTATAGTTACAATATTTGTATTAATAAGATGGTCCGATGTCATCTTATCCCACTCTCCCTTCTATTCTTATGTTTATAATATTTTAGGATTAATATATAAACATGTTTATTCAGAGTAGGACTAAATTATGTTCTGTTTAACAAAAAGTTCCCGGTTTTCTATACTCCATGTTAGATATAAATTCTATTTAATAGCTGACACAATATCGCTGATTGGAATATCTAATAGTAAACAAGCTGTAATAGCTGATAATGCGTTATAAATACTGTAATTTTTTAATAGGTTTGATACAATAGGATATTCGAATGGTTCTATTTCTACGCCGGATAATGTTGTTATACCCCTCTGCAAACAATAACTAAAAGATGTTGTAAAACCTATATCGATACTTGAAGCATTGACCGTAGATTTTGAACCTAATCCGTAGGTAATAACTAATATATTATTATTATTTTTTAACATGTTCAGGGCGTGCTTATCATCATAGTTGATTAAAGCAATCTTACCGGTATATAAACCATTAAATAATTTCTTTTTAGTTCTGACATAATCATCTGCCGCCCTGCAGAAATTAAAGTAATTTTGCCCAATAGTCGTATGGATTGCTATGTCAAATTTAATTCCATAAACCTTTTCATATTTTAATTCATATGAAGATACCTCCATAATCACTACCCTTATATTTTCCTCTACCATTTCATTCAGATAATAATAAATATCTTCTGTAGTTAAAGTCGTAAATTTTACCGGATACTTTTTTCTGTTAATTTTAATATTTAAGGTTCCTATTATCCCGCTTTTTATTCCATAGCTGCTAATAATATGATGAATTAAATTAGCTGTCGCCATTTTCCCGCTTGTCCCTGTAACACCAATCACAAAAAACTTGTCCGATGGATAATCATAAAATTCATTACATAACTCCGCAAGCGTCTTTCTTGTGTTCCCTACTTTCTTTACTATGCAATCTTTTTTATGTATATCCTTTTCTGTATAGATAATAACAGCTCCTTTTTGTACAGCCAAATCAATAAAATCATTGCCATCCCGGGTCTTTTCTGTTATAGCTACAAAAACATAATCCTTTTTAACTCTTCTAAAATCCGAGGTTATCCCTTTTATTTTTATGCCATCAATTAGCATCAATGTATCCCCTTCCAATTCTATAATAGGTTAGAGTTAATTTATATTATGTTTTGTATTTCAAGATGTAATTATACAAATAAAAAACCCCCTGCTGTGCAAGAGGCTATTTCTTTCTCTGTCTACCTGTGTTATCGATATAATAATCTTTTTTATAGATAAGCTCCGATACAGGTACTATTTCATAATCCTGTTCCTGTAATTTTTCAAGTACTAAAGGCAAAAATTCGCTCACATGCTTAGCATTGTTATGAAATAATACTATGGAACCTTTTTTTACATTTCTGGTAATGCGGTCCACTACCGGTTGGACCCCCAGCTCCTTCCAATCCAGTGAATCCAAATCCCATTGAATGGTACTGTAACCCAGTTCTTCCGCTGTTTCAATCAACAAGTTGTTGTAATCGCCGAAAGGTGGCCTAAAAACCACAGGATCTTTACCGGTTATTTCTGCAATTTTATCACCGGTGGTTTTAAGCTCATTTACTATCTGTTCTTTAGACAATCTCGACATATGCGGGTGTGTAGTTGAATGATTTCCTATTTCATGCCCTCTTTCATGAATCTTTTTTGCCATATCCGGATATTTATCTATCCAAAATGCCACCAAAAAGAATGTGGTTTTTATTTTGTGCTCGTCCAATATATCCAATATATCATCAGTGAATTCATCGCCCCAAGCAGCATCAAAGCTTATGGCTATTTTTTTGTCCTTGGTTTCTACACTATATATAGGCAATCTTTTTTGAGTCAAAAAAACACCTACTATATCCCTGTTCCACATAACTATAGAAAACAAAACCCCAACTACAACAATTACAATACATAATGTAATTAATAAGACCCTTTTTCGTAAAACGTAGATTCTCATGTTTATCCCCCTGTAAAAAA
>CAYLIZ010000009.1:6909-16540 GCA_964383985.1 uncultured Alkaliphilus sp.
GCCGAAGGATTAAATCATCTTGTGTCCAAGAAATTTAAACATATGCTTGTCAATTTAAAAACCCATCCCCTATTAGGTGTTTTAGCAGGTTGCATAGTTACAGGGGTTTTACAATCCAGCAGTGCTACAACAGTTATTTTAATAGGGCTTGTCCAAGCTAATTTACTTACACTTTATCAGGCGACGCCAATCATCATGGGAATTAACATAGGAACCACAATAACATCCCAGTTGATAGCATTTGATATTGTCAAATACAGTTTTATTTTGTTTTTGGTTAGTGTACTGATTAGTTTAATGTCAAAAAATAAAAAAAGTCGCTATATAGGCGAGGTGCTGATGGGTTTTTCCCTTATTTTTATAGGAATTGAACTATTGACTAAAGGGCTTTCGCCATTAAAAAATATATCAAAATTCCAGCAAATTTTAAAGCAATTTGGAAAAACTCCTTTACTCGGAGTTTTGATGGGATTTTCGGCTATATCCATTTTGCAAAGCAGCAGCACCGGCATAGCAATTTTACAGACATTAGCTAGTACCGGAGCAATATCTATTCACTCTGCTATCTCCATGATGCTGGGAATGAATGTAGGTACTTGTGTAACAGCCATAATATCCAGCCTGCCATTTGGTAAATCAGCTAAACAAACAGCCCTTATTCATCTTTTTTTTAATATAGCCGGCTTAATTTTAATTTTTCCTTTTATTGGACTATTATGTAAAATATCTGTAAGGTTGTCCCCATTTAATTTATCAAGGCAAATTGCTAATGCTCATACAATATTTAATGTTTTCAGTACAATAGTTTTTCTTCCTTTTGCAACAGTTTTTGTAGATATAGCACAATTAATCATTAAAAAATAATAATAATTTCAAATTTTGATATAATTAATTAATGCTAAGAAAAACTTCTAGCATACTTGTATTCAAAAACGGTTATATTATATACACAACATCGTTTATCATATGATGTTGTTAGGCTAAAACTTGATTCATATGAGGAGGAGAAATTAGTGGCTTCGAAAAACGATGTTCTAGTTCCGGAAGCACGTCAAGCTCTAAATCAGATGAAATTAGAAATTGCCAAAGAATTAGGTATGCCAAATTATGACAAAATTGATAAGGGTAATTTATTATCCAGACAGAACGGCTATGTTGGGGGCCTTATGACTAGACGTCTGGTTAAAATGGCCCAAGAACAAATGAGCCAAGATCAACAAAGCTAACTAATAAAGTAAAAGTAATTTTAAAAAGAGGTGCCTTAATTGGCATCTCTTTCTTTTTATTAAAATATTTGATATATTACAAAACGAATTACTTTTAAAATTTTGTAATAGCTCTTAGTGACTTAAAAATAAAAAACCGTTAAAAAATTGCGCATGTTTGAGCAAAGCGAGTTTGCGAATTTTAGGTTTTTTATTTGAAAGGGACTTTAGAGCTATCAAAATTTTAAACCGTAATGAGTGTGTAATATATAAATATTTTGAAAAATATTTTTTCTTAAATATAAGGATTTTTAATAATACTGGTTGGTTCTTTTCCCACCAGTATACTCTGAATCACGGTTTTTTTGCAAATATCAATTATATCTACTGTATTACGTCCTATGCTTGTAACAAATAGCCTACCTTTTTTACTGTCTAATTCAATTCCATAAGGCATAATGTTGACCTTGATGTAATCACTGTATTTATTATTTTTTAAATCATATATATGAACACAACCCATTTCAAAATCGGTAACATATAAATATTGATTTTTATTATCACTGATTGCCTCTATGAGCGTTCTGCCTATATATATCCTCTTTTTTTCCTTTAGGGTATTTACTTCATAAACACATATCTTTCCATTTCTATTAGACTGATTATTATAATTAACTACATATAAAAGTTCCCCGCCATTATCTATCCTCAGATGCCATGGATTGCATTCTACTTTATGGTTTTTAGCTTTTTCATTTGTTTTTGTCAAAATCTCCGTTATTTCACCGGAACCATAGTTACCAACAAAAATTCTTTCTTCATCATTTGTCATGGCCATACCACGGGGCATTTCTCCGGTTGATATCTGTAAAATTACATTTAATTTGTCCATACTTAATACCGAAACGCTATTGGAATCGGTGTTTGCTACATATATGCATTTATATTTATGACATAGCACAACCTGGCTTGGACAACTGCCTACAAAAACAGTGTCTAACATTTTAACACTTACTAGATCTATTATGGATATACTATTATGCCAACTGTTAGGAACATATAAAAGTTTTTCTTTATTATCTAGGGCAATATGATATGGTCCAAATTGAGAGGATGAGGAGTAATGTCCATTATCATATAATTTTATCTTTTGAATTTCCTTACCTTGGACTAAATCTATAATAGAAATAGAGTCTTCAAAAAAATTAGAAACTATTAAAGTATTATCTGTTAGACACTTCATGCTATCACATCCTCCAATCATTGAAAGTATTATAATGCCCAACGCTATACTTACTATATTATGATTGTTATTTGGATGTGTGAACGATTTAAGGAAGTACCTTATTTTTTAAAATTTTTCTTGCTTCCCCTATCATATATAAAGAGCCTGCAAATATAATTGCTTCATTTCGCCCTGTTATCTTTATAGCTGCCTCTACTGCCCCCTTAATATCTTCATAAACATAGGTTTCCTTCCCAAATATTTTTAATCCTTCAGCCAAATCAGCTGCTTTCATTGCCCTTGGGTTGCTCGGCCTGGTAGCTACAACTCTATCTGCCAATGGTATCAAATCTTCCAACACAGCCTTTACGTCTTTATCCTCAAGCATCCCTATTACAAAGGTTATTTTATAATCCTTTAACAAAAGTTCTATATTTTTTCTCAAAGAATCTGCGCCGTGTAGGTTATGAGCACCATCAATAATAATTAACGGTTCTTTTTGCAGTACCTCAAAGCGACCCGGCCACTTTGTATTATAAAGTCCATTCAATATTGATTCATCACTTATATTAATTTTTCTATGTTCTCTTAAGATTTCAACTGCCCCAAGAGCCATACAAGCATTATATACTTGATGAATTCCTGCTAGTTTTATTCTTACATTATTATATGGCTTTCCTAATATATTTGCCGAAAATATCTGTTCTTCTATATTGCTTTGGTGTATGGTCAATTCGTCAAAATTCATCACAAAAAGCTCGCTATTTTTTTCTTTGCATATATTTTCTAATACTTTCATTACTTCCTTTTCTTGCGGATGTGATAGTACAAATCCATTCTCCTTGATAATTCCACCTTTTTCGTATGCAATTTCTTCTATTGTTTCGCCTAGATATTCCATATGGTCATATCCTATGGGGGTAATTATGGAAACAAGGGAGGTATCTATAACATTGGTTGAATCAAGTCTGCCTCCCATACCTACCTCCAAAACAAGATAATCTATATTTTCCTGGGCATAATAACAAAAAGCTATAGAAGTTACAACTTCAAATTCCGTAGGATGATTTTTGCCATCCTTGACCATCTGTTCCACTTTTTCTTTAACAATTGCTGTAACTTCAGCTAATCTTTCCCTTGGTATCTCTTCGCCATTTATGGTCATTCTTTCTGTAAATTCTTCAAGATAAGGGGAGATATATAACCCCACTCTGTATCCCTCTTCTTTTAATACAGTATGTATATATGAAGAGATTGAACCCTTACCGTTAGTTCCGGCAACATGAATGGCCTTAAGGGACTTATGTGGATTGTCCAATAAGTTTAATAAATACTTTGTGTTTTCCAGACCCAGTTTGCTTCCAAATTTATAAGTTCCATGAATATATTCTAATGCCTGTTCGTAATTCATTGCCCCACTCCATTCTTCAAATTGTTATATAATATCCTTAACCATCATATCAAAATTCTAATGAATATTAAATAACAAAATTTACAATGCAAAACTATTTATTTGCTTTTTAAGGAATCTATTCTTTCTAATACATGCGCTAACATTTCTTTGTATTTTACTTGTTTTTGTCTTTCCTCTTCCACCAATTTAGCCGGTGCTTTAGTAACAAATCCTTCATTAGAAAGTTTTCCTACCACTCTCTTAATTTCGCCTTCTAACTTGGATTTTTCCTTTTCTAACCTTTCAACCTCTTTTTCAAAATCAATTAATTCTTCTAGAGGTAAAAATAGTTCTGCACCTTCAATAATTGTAGATACTGCATCTTCGAGTATTTTATCCTCGTTTTGTACCAATTCAATTTCCGAAACACTTGCTAATGTCATAAAATAATTTTCATTTTCTGATATGATTTTAACAATATCTTCATCCGTAGTTAAGACAATCAATCTCGCCTTTCTCGAAGGAACTACATTCATTTCTGCCCTGACATTTCGTATATTTCTGATTGCATCCATAATTAATTCCATATTTTGTTCTGCCATATCGTATATCTCTTTTTCTCTATACTCAGGCCACTGTGCTGCAATCACGCTCCCCTGTACTGTGGGAAGGTTCTGCCATATTTCCTCCGTTATAAACGGCATGAACGGATGTAATAATTTTAAAATATTTTCCAAAACATAAGTTAAGGTGTACTGAACTACCCTTTTCTCGCTAATATCATTACCATATAGCCTAGGTTTTACTAATTCGATATACCAATCACAGTATTCGCTCCATATAAAATCGTATAATTTTTGTACAGCAAGTCCCAATTCAAACTTGTCCATATTTTCGGTTATTTCTTTTACCACCTTATTGAGCCTGGAAATTATCCACTTATCGGCTAGAGTGAATTCTCCCTGAACACTATCCTTGTCAATGTTATCAACATCTAAATTCATCAAAACAAATCTTGTAGCATTCCACAGCTTATTTGCAAAGTTTCTACTAGCCTCCAACCTTTCCATATGAAAACGCATATCATTTCCCGGGGAATTTCCCGTAGCTAAAGTAAATCTTAGGGCATCTGCACCATACTCTTCTATAACCTCTAATGGGTCGATACCGTTTCCCAAAGATTTGCTCATTTTTCTACCCTCTGCATCCCTTACAAGTCCATGGATAAGCACATATTTAAACGGTACATCATCCATAAATTCTAGTGCTGAAAATACCATGCGAACTACCCAAAAGAATATAATATCATAACCTGTTACCAGTACATCCGTTGGATAAAAATATTCAAGCTCCTTCGTTTTTTCCGGCCAACCCAGTGTAGAAAATGGCCATAGGGCCGAGCTGAACCAGGTGTCCAGCACATCTTCATCCTGTTCAAACTTGCTTCCGCTGCATTTTTCGCAAATAGTCGGTTCTTCCTTTTGGACAATTATATGTCCACAGTCGTTACAATAATATGCAGGGATACGATGGCCCCACCATAATTGCCTGGAGATACACCAATCCCTGATATTTTCTAGCCAGTGCAAATAGGTTTTAGAAAATCGATCCGGAACAAATTTAACTCTGCCATCATTTACAGCCTCAATTGCAGGTATTGCAAGTGGTTCCATCTTTACAAACCATTGGTCTGATGTCAGTGGCTCCACTGCTGTATCACATCTGTAGCATTGTCCTACGTTATGCTTATGGTCTTCGATTTTACAGAGAAATCCTCCTTTTTCGAGATCTTTTACAATAGCCTTTCTGGCTTCATATCTTGTCATGCCTGCATACTTTCCGCCGTTTTCATTTATAGTCGCATCATCATTCATAACATTAACCTGCGGTAAATTATGTCTCTCCCCTACTTCAAAGTCATTCGGATCGTGTGATGGGGTTATTTTTACCGCCCCGGTTCCAAATTCCGGGTCCACATAATCATCAGCTACAATAGTTAATTCCCTATTGACTAAGGGAAGTATTGCTGTTTTACCAATTAAATGCTTATACCTCTCATCTTCCGGATGTACCGCAATGGCTGTATCCCCAAGCATAGTTTCAGGTCTGGTTGTGGCTATCTCTAATACCTCATCGCTGTCCTTGATAGGATAATTTATATGCCAAAAATGTCCTGCCTGCTCTTCGTATTCTACCTCTGCATCCGAAAGAGATGTTTTACATTCCGGACACCAATTTATAATACGATTGCCTCTATAGATTAATCCCTTTTCATATAATTTAATAAATACTTCCGTTACGGCATTGCTCAAACCTTCATCCATGGTAAAACGTTCCCTAGACCAATCGCAGGAATCCCCCAGCTTTTTCATCTGTTCTACTATTTTACCGCCGTATTCATCTTTCCATTTCCAAGCTCTTTCTAAGAAACCCTCTCTACCTACATCTAGTTTACTTAAACCCTCTTCCCTCATGCTTTCAACTACCTTTACCTCTGTAGCAATACTTGCATGATCTGTGCCCGGTTGCCATAATGCTTCAAAACCCTGCATTCTCTTCCAGCGAATTAAAATATCCTGAAGTGTATGATCCAATGCATGTCCCATATGAAGCTCACCGGTGATATTTGGTGGCGGCAATACTATGCAATAAGGCTCTTTTTCGGGGTGTATTTCCGCCCTAAAATAATCTTTTTCAACCCAATGTTCATATATCCGTTCTTCAAAGGCCTGTGGATTATAGTTTTTTTCTAAATTATTTGCCATTTTACTCCTCCTAAGTGCGGGACAGAGAGGATAGATTTCTTGTCCATCTAGATGGGACGCAAATCTAGTCCCCCCAGTCCCTTTTGTTCTCCTAAAATAAAAAACTTCGTCCAGAGTAAGGACGAAGAATAAATTCGTGGTACCACCTTAATTTTTATCTACGAAAAATTGCGTAAATAAACACTCTATAAATATAACGGTTTACCCGTCTACATCTACTTTTTTCAATGTAGAAACTCCGAAACTACTTTCAATAACCATTGCCCTAAAAAACCTTTCAGCCATGGGTTTTTCTCTCTTAAGGGATTATGCTATTTACTCCTTTTCATCATTGTTGTTTATCTATAAAACTAATATTTATTATAATGATTTAGAGATATTTGTCAATAGGACACAAAAATAGCTATTCCCCTATGTCCAAAAAATAAATTAAATATCCTTCGTGAGTCAAAACTTGTTCTATCCATCCCAGAATGACGATACCCGGATGTCACCAAGATATCATTTTAAATAAAAATATATATTTTAAGTCTAGTGTACAAAGTGTCGGGGATTTTTTATATATTTTATGCCTATAACAGCATATTGTACAAATGCATATAACGCAAATAAAACTGCTATTATTATTAATAATTTAGCATATACAAAGTTAAACGCTACTGCTAAGATAGCGATATAGAAAATTACGGTGGCTATTTTCCCATATGAATTTGCCGGTAGTACCATCTTATCTTTCCTGGTATATAGAAAAATACCGCCGAGTATCATTAAAAACTCTTTTATTCCATATATAATTATAACCCATACAGGTATAAACTGTTTAATTGTAAAACAAACAAGCACTGTTAATTGCATTAGCTTATCTGCTAAAGGGTCCATTACTTGTCCCCATTTAGTTATAATATTATATTTTCTGGCTATATATCCATCCAGAACATCTGTTATGCCTGCCAAAAGAAAAATTAAAATAGAATATAATAGATTTTTTTCTAAAGAGGAAAAGAACATTTTTATAAATAGCGGTATAAGTGCAAAACGTAGGGCAGTTATAATGTTTGGCAAATTCATTATTGTTGCACCTCTTTTCAAAACTATTTTATAATAACCATATAAATAATATCATATGGTATAAATCTTGCAACATTAAATTTTATTTTACTGCTTTTATAGAATATATTCTATCTAGATATGTTACTAAATCCAGCACCATTTTTCTATAACTTTTATTGAGAACATCCCAACCCCTCCTATAATTAGCATATATCAGTCTTTTTGTATAATTTGACATAGATATGTCCTTATATAGACATAGCCTAGACACCCTTCCTTTTCCCATCTCTAGATTTTCAGCATTAATTCCAAATTCAACATCTTCCTTATGAACCAATGCAAACCAAGTAAAACTATCAATCTCTCCTTTTATATAACCATACCTGCTCTTGGTATTGTAGTTGACCTTTATATTAAACAAGACAAAACCCCCTCTATCTTTACTATATTAAGATTTTATGCTATTTTTTTATTTCTATTCATTTAGGGTTTTGTATGTATAACATATTTTTAATATTATATAATTTCAAACAAATAAATTTAAACCTGTAAGATCAAATTATGATTAAAATATTTATATATTACAAAGCGAATTACTTTTGAAACTTTCACGCATTCAGTGATGTCTTCTACAGTCAAAAGAATAAACTTTTAAACAAGAGTCGACTCTGGAAAATTTGAATAGAAGTATCCACTAAGTAAAAAATTTGGGAGGGTTGCACTGTTTGAGCGAAGCGAGTTTGCAACCCTAATTTTTTACGTGTGGTTATACTTCTTCAAATTTGTAAGCGGAGAATCGGTTTAAAATTTATTCTTTATAAACTTAGCGATAATTGTTTAATGACGCATAATTAAACAACTATACAACTAAGTAACCTTTATCTAATGTTTGGATTGCATTTTTCCAATTTCATTGGCCAGGATTGTAGATAAGGAAAATGCTATAACTATAATCCAATCCATGAGAGCTAATGGTGCGGTTCCAAAGATTTTATTAAAAATTGGTACCTGCACTATGATTGCTTGTGAAGCTATCCCTAATACTATCGAATATATTAAAAACCTGTTTTTGAATATACCTGCTTTAAAGATAGATTGTCTTAAATTTCTATTGTTAATAGAATGAAATAGCTGGGATATACTGAGAACCAAAAACGCCATAGTTTGGCCATAAATTAAACTTCCACCCTTAAGCCCATATGTAAAAGCTATTAAAGTAATGCTACCTATAAAGGCACCGTTTAAAATTAGATATGTTAGCCCTCCTTTGCCGAAAATACTTTCATCCCGGCTTCTCGGCTTTTCCTTCATTACATCTTTGCCTCTAGGGTCTACTCCTAAGGATAAAGCAGGTAATGTATCTGTAACAAGGTTTATCCATAAGATGTGAATTGGCCTCAGTGGAATGGGCCAGTTTAATACTATGGCTGTAAATAACGTAAAGAGCTCGCCTAGATTACAAGATAATAAAAATAAAATGGTTTTTCTAATGTTATTATATATATTTCTACCTTCTTCTACTGCTTTAACAATAGTAGCAAAGTTATCATCTGTCAGAATCATATCTGAGGCTTCTTTAGATACATCACTGCCTGTGATTCCCATCGCAACTCCAATATTAGCCGCTTTTAAAGAAGGAGCATCGTTTACACCATCACCAGTCATAGAAACAATGTAACCCTTGGATTGTAATGCATTTACTATCATCACCTTATGCTCCGGCTGTACTCTGGCAAATACTCTATATCCGTCTATTACTTCATTCAACTCCTCTTGGGTCATGGTTAACAAATCTTGTCCTTCCATTACCTGATCAATATCCTGGCTAATCCCTACCTCTCTGGCTATGGCAAAGGCTGTATCTTTATGATCACCTGTTATCATTACGGTTCTGATTCCTGCACTGTAACATTTTTGTACGGCTTCCTTTACCTCTTCCCTTGGAGGGTCTATCATGCCGACTAGCCCTATAAATATTAGATTGCTTTCGTAC
>CAYLIZ010000009.1:16640-23544 GCA_964383985.1 uncultured Alkaliphilus sp.
TTTCCTTATACGCCAAAGCTAACACTCGTAGGGCTTCCTTCGACATATCAGAAGCGCTACTATAAATTTCATCCTTATAATTTTCAATCGGTAGTTTTTCGTTGTTTAGTAATATATGGGTTGTCCGTTGTAGCACTAAATCTAGAGCACCCTTGGTAAATACGATTTCTTTTCCATTGTATCTATTTACAGTGGTCATCATCTTTCTTTCGGAATCGAAAGGCATTTCATCTATGCGAGGAAATTCTTTGTCTATATTGCTTTTCTTTATCGATAAGATATTCCCCATGTCTAAAAGGGCTATTTCTGTAGGATCCCCTACCAAATCCCCTTCATTACTAGCATCATTACATAACATAAAACCCTCTACTAGTAGTCTATCTTCTTCTGTCAGTTCTTCTATTGGTTTTAATTTGTTGTTGTAATATATTTTAGTTACTGTCATTTTGTTTTGTGTAATGGTTCCAGTTTTATCAGAACATATAACATTGACAGAACCCAAGGTCTCTACAGCCGGTAATTTTTTTACTATAGCATTCTGCCTTATCATCTTCTGCACGCCCAAAGCTAGTACAACAGTAATTACAGCCGGCAATCCCTCCGGAATGATGGCAACCGCAAGAGATATAGATACTAAGAGCATCTCTATCAGGTCCTTGCCCTGTATAATAGATATTACAAATATTAATAGACAGATTAAAAGTGCTCCTATCCCTAAATATTTGCTCAATTTTTCCAATCTTTTTTGAAGCGGGGTTTTGATTTGGTCTGCCTCGTCTATCATGGCCGCTATCTTTCCTACTTCTGTATCCATGCCTATAGATGTAACTACACCGACACCCCTACCATATGTAGCATAACTGGACATAAAGGCCATATTTTTTAGGTCCCCCAAGGCTATGTTTTCCCCATCAATAACACCATCCATTTTTTCTACCGGAATAGATTCGCCTGTTAATATGGATTCATCTATTTTTAAATCAACCACTTCTACAAGCCTCAAATCCGCAGGTATATAGCGTCCCGCCTCGATGATAACAACATCACCTACAACTAATTCCTCAACAGGAATTTCCATTAGGGTTCCATCCCTTTTTACCAATGTTTTAGGGACGGATAGTTTTTTCAGGGCATCTAAGGATTTTTGTGCTTTATCTTCCTGCACGAGGCCCACTACCGTATTTATTATTATTACCACTAAAATTATAATTGCGTCGCTTATTTCCTTCATAAAAGCGGAAATACCTGCAGCAACAGCTAGTATGTATACCATAGGTTCATTTAATTGATCTAAAATCTTTAAAAATAAAGGCTTAGGTTTAGTTTCTATTAGCTCGTTTTTACCCTCCTTCTGTCTTTTGATTACTTCTTCTTCTGTAAGACCCTCTTCTAAGTTTGTATTTAATTCTTTTAATACAATGTCTTTTCCCTTATTGTACATATAAATGTCACCCTCTTATTTTGTTATTAATTCAATTATATACCTTAGCATGCCCATAATCTATATAGTAACACAAATTTATATCCGTCAAGTAAAAATTCCCCTAAACTGTAGGCCTAGGGGAAAATACATGCATTTCTTTTACAACATCTTGGGCCTTCAATTTTTCCAGCCTTTAATTATAAAGAAAATCATAAAAGAAAATCATGGAGATTATCAAAATAAAAATGTCATTTCAAAATAAAAGATAAACTATCTATAATTAATCATATTAATATAGATAGTTTATCTTAAATGTCACCATTATTTTGCTTTTTTAAGATCTTGATATACTGCATACTTTACCACCATTAATTTTACCGAAATCAATGACCTTTTTTATTATTAACATCAGAAATATAAATTATTATAATTTTATTTTTTCAAAATTTTAACTATCTCTTTTGGCTTTAAAACTTTTCCAAAGGACACAACTTTTTCATTAATAACGAGAGCTGGAGTTGACATTACGCCATAAGCCGCTATATCTTTAAAATCTTCTACACTAATAATTTCTGCCTCTATACCTACCTCTTTTAAAGCTGTCTCCGTATTTTTTTTAAAAATAGCGCAGTTTTTACATCCAGAACCTAGAATTTTGATAATCATTATAAATCACCCCTTATAATATTATTTTATAAAACTAAATCAAATATCTACATTAAAAGATAGCCAAAAGCATTAAAAGAATAACCTATTATAAGAATACCTATAACAACAATAACTAAAAAAATAGCTAAAAGCTTCATTTTAACAACCCTCTTTAACATAATGATAGAGGGTAAGGAAAGTGCGGTTACACCCATCATAAAGGATAAAGCAGTACCAAGTCCTACACCTTTTAACACTAAAGCTTCAGCTATAGGTAGTGTGCCAAAAATATCTGCGTACATAGGTATACCAACAAAAGTTGCAAGTAGAACAGAATACCATTTATCTTGACCTAATATTGCATTTATATATGATTCCGGAATCCAATTGTGTATGCCGGCACCTATTCCAACACCTAATAAAATATATAGCCAAACTTTTTGAATAATATCTAACACTTGGTCTTTTGCAAAATCTAATCTGTCTTTAGTAGTTATTTCTTCTTGTTCATTTTCAAGTACTTTACTGCTATAAACAAATGGCTCTACATACTCTTCAAGATTAGATTTACTAATTATAGTTCCACCAATTACAGCAAGTATTACACCTACAGCCACATATGCTATAGCTATTTTCCAGTTAAATACACTGGCAATCAAAATAATAGATGCTATATCTACAAGAGGTGAAGAGATTAAGAATGAAAATGTAACACCAATTGGAAGTCCTGCACTTGTAAAACCTATAAATAAAGGAATAGATGAGCAGGAGCAAAATGGTGTAACAGTTCCGAGTAAAGCAGCCAAAATATTTGCTGAAATCCCACTAAACTTACCTAATATTTTCCTAGTTCTCTCTGGTGGGAAAAAACTTTGAATATAGGACATCATAAATATTAAAACAGATAATAATATAAATATTTTAATTACATCATAGATAAAAAAGTGAATACTCCCACCTAATCTACCTTCAATGCTTAAACCAAATATATTTTCAACTAATAGCTTAATTAAATTAAAAAGCCACTCCATTTTGAGCAATTGACTATTAAACCATTTTAAAATAATCATAAAATATTCAACCCCTAACTTTATTTTTTAAGTAAGCCTGCTTTAATAGTTTTTTATCAATATGATTAAACAAGTCCTTTAATAAATCCAATCCCCCCTTATTAATTGAATATTTCATCCAAACTCCATCGCGCCTGCTATTTACTAAACCACTTTCACTTAATATTTTCATATGATAGGACAGTGTAGGTTGAGTTATATCAAACTCCCCAAGTATATTGCAAGCGCAAAGTTCTCCTCCAGAAAGCATATCAAAAATCTTTATTCTTGTTTCATCTGCTAATGCCTTCATTAATGTAGCATATTGTTCATATTTTTTATCCAATTTCTTCACCTTCATTAATTGTTTTTATATATAGACGTTTATCTATATCCATTATATTCTTAAACATAGATAAATGTCAATATCTATTTTAAAAAATATATAACCAAAACAAGCATATGTTTTTCAACATATGCTTGTTTTGGTTATATATCTCTTACTGTTTTTCCCTATAGTCGAATTCTTCCATTTCTATGCCAGACATAATTTTAACCGTTTCTAAGGTCATATCTTGTAGAAAAATAAATATTTTTTAATATTATTTAATACTATTTTGTATCTATCTATTATAATAAAAAAATAATTATAAGTCGCTAAATAAAAGCCTTGCTAACTTGATAATACTCTGTTTTAAATATACAATGTAATTAAACATCACAATAAGGAGGTTTGAAAATTGATTGTAGGTTTAGATATGGGTGGAACCCATATAGATGCAGTTATTATAGAAAATGGGAAGATATTAAAAACAGTAAAGCAACCTACTGACAGGGATGATTTATTTGAATCCATTTGGAATACTTTAAACATACTGCTATCAGATTGTGATAAATCTAAAATTAGAAGAATAAATTTAAGCACTACAGTATCTACTAATGCTATTGTAGAGAATAAAACTTCGCCGGTGGGTGTTATTATTCAATCCGGCCCGGGTATTAATAATGAATTTTTAGCTTGTGGCGATGAAAATATATTTATTTCCGGGTATGTTGACCACCGCGGTAAGGTGGTTAAGGATTTAAATTTAAAAGAAGTACGAAATAGTGCTAAATCCTTCAGGAAAAAAGATATACAGCACTGTGCTGTAATTACAAAGTTTTCTACTAGAAATCCGAACCACGAATTAAAGATAAAAGAGATTATAGGGAAGCACTTTTTACATACCACAATGGGACATACCCTATCCGGTAAGCTAAATTTTCCCAGAAGGGTATTTACTTCTTATTTAAATTCTGCCGTACACGGTATCTTTAAGGACTTCGCTCTTTATATCAAAAAATCTTTAGAAAGGGAAGGAATAAATGCACCCTTGTTTATATTAAAAGCTGACGGCGGAACAATGAATTTGGATGCATCGGAAGAAAAACCGGTAGAGACAATTCTCTCCGGACCTGCTGCCAGTTTTATGGGGATCAATGCTATGCTCAGCACCGACAAGGATGCTGTCCTTTTGGATGTTGGCGGAACTACAACGGACATATTCTTCCTGGTAGATGGTGTTCCTCTATTTGAACCTTTAGGCATAAAAATAGGTCCTTACAATACCCTAGTAAGAGCCATATACAGTGTTTCTATAGGTTTAGGTGGGGACAGCAGTATCAGTATAGAGGATGGAAATATTAAAATAGGTCCTAGAAGAGAAGGAAAACCATACGCCTTTGGCGGTCCAAAACCCTCTCCTACAGACGCAATGATAGTTTTAGGCCATATGAAAGAGGGGGATAGAAACAAAGCGCATGAAGCCATGAAAATGCTGAGTGAACAGTTAAATTCATCGGTGGAAGATACAGCAAAAACAGTCCTTGAAACTATGGCCGTTATGATTAAAAATAAGGTGGATGAACTTCTAAAAGAAATTAACAGTAAACCTGTCTATACTATAAAAGAATTATTATATGGCAAAAAGGTTGAACCGAGCCTTATCAATATTATAGGTGGCCCTGCTAATGTCTTGGCACCAATATTAAGGGAAGAATTCAATTTGCCGTGCTATTATCCTCAAAAATATGATGTAGCTAATGCAATCGGTGCTGCCCTTGCAAAGACTACCACAGAGATAACTATGACAGCCGATACCGAGCGACAGATACTTTCTGTTCCCGAGCTAGGAATATATGAAAAGATAGGTAGAAATTATAACCTAAATTATGCCAGAAAACAAGCTGCCAAATTGTTAAAAGAATCTGCACTTTCTTTGGGTGCTACAGAGGATACTATAGAAACTGAAATAATAGAAGAAAGTAGTTTCAACATGGTACGCGGGTTCTACACTAGCGGCAAAAATATAAGAATAAAGGCTCAAGTAAAACCTGGACTTATTCAGGAATTAAGAGGTGAAACTGATGATTAAATCTAAAAACAAATTAGGACTTGTATTCTTCCCTGCTTTCGACTGGGCTATCAGTACTACACATCCGGAAAGGGAAGAAAGGCTTTTATATACACAGGACCAAATTTTTGAAGAAGGAATAGAAGACATCGAAGGCATAAAATCCTATAACCCAATTATAGCTGAAGAAAAAGATATTGAAAGGGTACATTTTTGTGTTCCCGATGTAAAATCCAGGATTACACAGTCTCATTTAATATCAGTAGGAGGTGCCATAAAGGCCTTTCAAGCAGTAATGGATAAAGAAGTAGATAAATCCTTTGCCCTTGTTCGCCCACCCGGACATCATGCTCAAAGGGTGGTATATGGCGATAGGGGATTCTGTATAGTAAATATAGAAGCAGTGATGTTAGAAAAAATACGGCAACAATATGGTCCTTTAAGAATAGCAATAGTCGACAGCGACTGTCATCATGGCGACGGAACCCAGGATATATATTGGAATGATAAGGACACTCTGTTTATCTCTTTCCATCAGGATGGAAGGACCCTTTATCCGGGTACAGGGGCTACAGATGAATTTGGCGGCCCCGGTGCTTATGGATACAATATAAACGTACCCCTTCCGCCGGGAACAGGTGAAGAAGGTTTTTTATATACGCTTAATAACGTGGTTATGCCTATATTGGATGATTATAAACCGGATATTATTATAAATTCCGCCGGCCAGGATAATCACTACTCGGACCCTATTACAAATATGAATTTTACAGCTCAAGGATATGCCAAGCTCAATGATATATTGAATCCTCATGTTGCTGTTCTTGAAGGGGGATATTCTATCGAAGGAGCATTGCCTTATATCAACTTAGGCATAATACTAGCCATGGCAGGTCTCGATTATTCTTATGTTAAAGAACCTGATTATGATAGAGATAGATTAAAACAATCTAAAAGGATTACGGAACATATAAAGCAAAAATGTGAGGAAGTATATAACCTGTGGAAAATTAAAGATGACCTGAGGCTCAAAAACTACAAAAAGGCAGAATATGTGGAAAGATCTAGACGGATTTATTATGATACAGATGGAATACTGGAAAGCCAGACACAAAGATTTAAAGTCTGTAAAAAATGTTCCGGTGTAAATACAATCAAATCTAGAGGGGATGTTGGGTATAGCATATTTGCTATAACTATTCCAAGAGATGCATGTTCTGATTGTATTGATGAAGGACATAGAATGTATAAAAATTCTCCACCTGCTACTTATACGAATGTGTATCTGCAGGATAGAGTAAATGATGTTTATCATTCTAAATAATAAAGCTTTAAAAACAGGCGGTCAAAGACCGCCCCTACTTTGGACAAGACAATTGAATAAAACAATT
>CAYLIZ010000009.1:23644-26213 GCA_964383985.1 uncultured Alkaliphilus sp.
TTTATTTCCTCAGCTATTATTTTGATGTCCTCTATACTGAGCAACTCCTTGCATACAGTGGTTCTAAATTCATAATCAATTTTATTTTCCAGCAATATATTGATACTCTCTTGTATATCCTCTAAAGCCACGGGGGTTTGTGCAACTAATGAATATTTAGCCAAAGGAGCTTTTATATCCATAGCAACATAATTTATTAATTTCTCGTCAATCAATTTTCTAAGCAGGTTAGGATTTGTGCCATTGGTATCCAACTTTATATTAAAACCTTCTTCTTTAACTTTATATATAAAATCGTACAATCCTTTCTGAATGGTAGGTTCTCCGCCGGAAATGCATAGAGCGTCCACAAATCTTCTTCTGCCTTTCAAAAAGCTGATAATTTCATCTTCATCTATTTTATCCCCTATATTATTTACAATAGAGCTGTTATGGCAATATGGACATCTAAAGTTACAGCCTCCTGTAAACACTACTGTGCAAATGTTGTTTGGGTAATCTATAAACGATGATTTTTCTATTCCTAAAATATTCATGGTTATAACTACCCCACATTTATATTGCCTTGTATGTTCTCATGCACTTTAAATTCTAATGTTTCTGAACTAGTACCTAACTCAAATTCGGTACGATCTTTGTACTCTTCCTGCTTGCCTCTGTTCCATGACTGTATTGGTCTATGAAATCCCACAACCCTGCTCCAAACTTCCGCTTCATTCCCACATTTAGGACATTCAAAATGCTCTCCCGCCAAGTAACCATGTTCAGGACATATAGAAAATGTAGGGCTGATGGTGAAATAAGGAATAGTGCTACTTCCCATTACTTTTTTAATTAATATCTTACATGTTTCTATATCTTTAATTTCTTCACCAATAAATCCATGTAATACTGTGCCTCCGGTATATAAGGATTGTAATTTTTCTTGTAATTTTATAGACTCAAATATATCTACGGTATAGTTTACCGGAAGTTGTGTAGAATTTGTATAGTATGGCTCATTTTCACCCTGTGTATATATTTTAGGGTACAATTTTTTATCAATTCTTGCAAATCTATAAGTAGCCCCTTCTGCCGGGGAAGCCTCAAGATTCCATAAGCTTCCTGTTTCTTCTTGGAATATTTGTATAACCTTATTCATAAATTCCATAATTTCTACTGCAAATTGATTGCCTTCTTCTGTAGTAATATCTACTCCTAATAAATTTATAGATGCTTCATTCATTCCATTTAGACCAATTGTAGAAAAATGATTTTTAAAATATCCACCTGTAGCTTTTTTTACATTTTGTAAATAATGTCTTGAATAAGGATATAGGCCGACATCCATATATTTTTCTAATACATGTCTTTTAGTTTCACAAATTTCTTTAGATATTTCCATTAATTCTCTAACTTTTTTCTTAAATTCTTCCACAGTATCAGACAAATAACCTATTCTCGCCATATTTAATGTTACAACATTTATTGAACCTGTAAGTGGGTTTGCTCCAAATAACCCTCCACCTCTTCTTCTAAGTTCACGATTGTCCAATCTGAGCCTACAACACATGGATCTAAAATCTTCCGGTGACAAATCGGAGTTTAAGAAATTTGCAAAGTATGGAGTGCCAAATTTTCTTGTCATATCCATGATTGAATTGACTACCTTTGAATCCCATGGAAAATCATCAGTAACATTGATGGTCGGAATCGGAAAACTGAAGGCCCTACCTGCTCCATCCCCCTCCATCATTATCTCACAAAAAGCAAGATTAAACATATCCATCTCTTTTTGAAATTCCCCGTATGTCTTGTCTGTTAATTTTCCGCCAATTATTACGGGCTGGTCTTTTAATAATACATGGGGTGTTATATCTAGTGTAATATTAGTAAATGGAGTCTGAAAACCCACCCTTGTAGGCACATTTAGATTGAATATAAAACGCTGTATAGCTTTTTTTACCTGTGCATAGCTTAAATTATCATAATATATGAATGGTGCTAAATATGTATCTATGCTTGAAACCGCCTGAGCCCCTGCGGCCTCACCCTGCAGTGTATATAACAAATTGACCAATTGCCCTAAAGCAGATTCTAAATGCTTTGGAGGTGTTGATTCTACTTTCCCCTTTGCACCCTTAAAACCCCTTCTTAAGAAGCCCTCTAAATCCCATCCGCAGCAATAAGGTGCTAATAAACCAAGGTCGTGTATATGTAAATCTCCTTTGATATGTGCATCCCTTGACTTTTTGTTGTATATTTTAGTTAGCCAATATTTTTTAGTAATACTCTCAACAATATGATTATTTAATCCTTGTAGGGAAAAACCCATATTGGAGTTTTCATTTATTCTCCAATCTTCTAGATTTACATATTCTTCTACCATTCTTTCTGCATCCATAAATAAGTTTCTAACTTCTCTTATTTCTTCATGTTTTTTTCGATATAATATGTATGCTTTCGCAGTTTTAGCATGTCCCTCTTCTATTAGTACCTTTTCTACAATATCTTGTATATCTTCTACCGAAGGAATACCTACACCGTAGGTTTCATTTATTATTTCTGTCACAATTTTGGATAATTCCAT
>CAYLIZ010000010.1:0-26200 GCA_964383985.1 uncultured Alkaliphilus sp.
TCAAAATCAAAAGGATTTCCGCAAGGCTCACCAAAATGAAAAAGCCTCAATCCCTTTAAATTCAAGGAGTTATAAGGCTTTTTTTATTGTTTTAGTGTAAAATTCAGGGTTCAATCCACTCTCTTATACTATAAGTCATTTTCTTTAATTGTGCAAATTTATCGTATGTTTGCGACCTTATAGTGGAGACATCAACCGAATGAGAATCCCCCATTATATGAACTATATATTTGCCATCTCCTATCCGTTTATATGATATCAAGCCAGCTTCATCTATCCCTAAGGTTGTCCTTATTTGAAGGTCTACAATCAACAAACCGCAAATAAGTAAAATAATCTGTATAAAGATACATATTCTAAGAAACCTCTTAAATCTGTTTTCTATCCTTTTACGTTCTACTCTGCTCATCCACATCACCATTAGTATTGTGGACTATTTCGCAATTTTTAAACATGTTCAAATCTACTCAGATAATAATTTCAGTGCATCGGCAATGACATCCGCCAAATAATAACCTGCCCTTTTAGCTTCTTCTATGGTATTAGCATTAGTGCCAAGCTCTATCAGTGCCGCATAATCGGATAAATATTGATTATAGCTTCCATACTGTTTGACTAATATTTCTTTGCTAAAACCGGGATATTTATTATCGCTTACAGCCTTGACGAAACAAGCAAAACACTCTACCTGCTTTCTGTTTTTACTTGTTGCACCGATAACAAACTGAAAACGTGCGACCTGTTCGCCATTTATTTTAATTTTACTATTTTTAATTAATTTTGATCTATCCGCTCTTGTATCTATTTTGTCATATCCATCCCTATGTATATCTAAAACTACTTTTATTGATGGGTTCTTTTCTAGTATAGATTTGACTGTACTAGCCGACCTGCTATAAGAACCACTATAAGATGGATAATCATGGTATGTAGCGTCATGTATTACATTATAACCTTTTTTTCCTAACTCTTCTGTAATAACATCCGCAACCCCTATTACAGTATATTCTTTTTTCAGACTATGATAGTTCCCTTCGTCTACCGGTTTATATGATTCTGTTCCATGGGTATGATATATTAAAACATTTGGCTTGTTTTTTTCAATCTTTATAGGTTTTGGCATATTTGTTAGATCCATTTTGGAAATAGAATCTAAACTATCAACAACATCCTCATCATCTATTGCGTATATGTTCTCTTTTTTTTCATAAGAGTCATCCGGTTTATTTTTGTTAGTATTACGCTCATCCGTAGCATTACCATCAGCCATTACAGGTTTCTCTTTCCCATCATAATCGACAAAATAAATTTCTTTTGACCAATCCCCTTCTGTCTGTCTATCCTTATTGTTGGGCATGTTAGCTGTCAATACATCATGGTGTGCAGCCACAGCCGGAAACTGTACTTGTATAAAAGTCAATGGATTGTTAAAATCTATCCTGAATATGCTTGTAAAAAGAAATGTACTAGTTTCTTTAAATGAAAATCTTGGCCTATATTTTTCTTGGCTATATTGCTTTTGAACTTTTTTATTTGGAAATGTATGCTGCACTATCCTTATAAAAAAATTACTATCTATTTTTCTATCTTTATTTAGCTTCAAAATCTCCGCCTTATGATTTTTGTTATTAACTACGTTTAGAGGCTTCCTGCCAAATATTAATTTTAATGCTAAAAACAACGCCAGTAAAATCAATAGTAATATAATAATATTATAACAACTTTTTGGTATTTTCTTGTATTTATTCAAATAAAGCACCCACCTTTGCTAGAGGTTAGAAGTTGGAAGTTGGAGGTCGGAATACCATAAATGATATATATATAATAATGACCTAACACATCTCTATAATAATTATGAAAGTAATAGGTGCTTTATTACTATATTATATTGGTTATTGTATATATCGATTAACATCTTTTAAGTCAATTCCCGGATGCATGGCAATATTAATACCATTTGCAATAATTTGTGAGAGATTAACAATTATCTCATCCACTCCTTTTGGAGTAACAATTATATTAGCACTATATGGCTCTAATACCTCTTTAATTAATTCATATTTTTCTTCCCTTTTTAATTCTTTTAACATATTGTAAAACTGTGAGCCAACCTTTGTTTGCCTGGAAAACGCATTAATTACCATCTCTATGGTATCGCTAGTTAAAGTTGCAGCATCTACCACGGTTGGTACTCCTATTGCGATAACAGGTACTCCCAAATTTGGCTCGTCTAGTGCCTTTCGCACATTTCCTATTCCTGAACCGGGTACAATTCCGGTTGTGGAAATTTGTATTGTTGAATTAATCCTTTCTACCCTCCTCGAAGCTAATGCATCTACTGCAATAACAATATCCGGTTTTGAGTTGTCAACTATTCCTTTTACTACTTCACTAATTTCCAACCCGGTGGTTCCCATTACCCCGGGAGAAACCGCACTCATTTCTATAACATCTATATCTTCCTTTTTATTATAAAATTTAAAAAAGTGCCGTGTAATAAAAATTTTTGATACAACTTTAGGACCCAAGGAATCCGGAGTTATATTCTGATTCCCCAATCCTACCACAAGCACTTTTATATTTTCTTTTTTAGGCACCACAGCCTTAAGTTCTTTGGCCAATAACTTGCTCATCTCATCCTTAAAATCAGCATCTGCCTTTCTAAGACTGCTGCTCTCCAATGTAATATATTTCCCCTTTGGTTTTCCTAGGGCATTTGCTCCATTATCATCTAGTACCTCCACTCGTGTGATTAAAACATCCCCCACTTCCTGTTTGTCTACAGAAACACCGGGAAGCTCTTCCTGACTCTGTTCTTTATATATTTCCCTGGCTTCTAACGCTAAGCCTGTCCTCAATTGGAACATATTATTCCACCATCCTTGTATAATTTTTAATATTTAAATTATTGTTTTATTTATTATTTGTAAATTTCCACATATTAATGTGTTTAAAAATTAAACAATGTATGATTTTATCATTTAACGTCAATAAATTAAATATAAATATGTTTTTATTGCATTGTACTTAGATTTCTGATAAAATTACATATGTTAATAACACGCAAGGGGGTGATCCTGTTGGCAAATATCAAATCTGCACAAAAAAGAATTCTAATTACCGCTAAAAAAACAGCAAAAAACAAAATAATAAAATCACAGCTTAAAACCGCAATTAGAAGGTTTGAAGAAGCCTTAGCTGATGAGGACTATGCAGAAGCAAAGGCCAGATTAAAGTTTATTGAAAAGAAACTTGACCAAGCCGCTGCTAAAGGGACTATTCATAAGGCTAAAGCATCGAGAAAAGTTTCAAGACTTGCTAAAAAGCTAAATAAAGCAATGTAATTACCCCTATGGGCTAAGTCATAAAGCGTACAATAATGCAGTACGCTTTTTTGGTTCTTTTTGAAATTTTATTGCCGGCATATTTTAAAAATTAGCATTTCCATAACCAGTTTTTCGTTCATTGTCCCTGATTTAATCGCTATATCTGCATCTAAAAATAAATTTAAGAGTTCCCTCAATCGTTCTATAGTAAATTGTTTGCTTTGCGATGCACATTTCAAAGCTACATAAGGATGTATTTTTAGTTCAAAAGCTATTTCTTTATTAGAATAACCTTCTTCTAGTAATAGCTTTGACGAGAGTATATTTTTTATTTGATTACCTAATGTAGTCAGTACCCTCAAAACAGGTTCATCCCTATCTAATATATCGTTCAACCTTTTAATGGATTCAGAAGAATTACGTCTTTCAATAGAGTTAAGAAGACCAAATATATCATTATGAAAATTCGAGCCCATCACCTTATCTATATGTTCTTTTTCTAAATTTGTCTTTTTGTCCATAAATGATACTAGCTTTTTTATCTCATTCTCTACATCGAAAAGATTTTGTGAAGAATTTCTTCCTAAATAATCTAAATTATTTTTAAATAATACTAATTCTCTAGCACCTATAGACTTACCAAAGGCTCTAAATGCCGATTTTATCCATTTGTTAAATTCATATTCCTTTAATTTCACAAATTCTATTACAATCCCATGTCTTTTAATTTCCTTTACAATTCCTTTTCTGCCATCCACCGAAGGATTTCCATAAAAAACAATGGTTGTACTCTTAGGAATTTTAGCAATATACTCGGTAAACTGCTTCTCTTGCCTCTTGGAAAAAGATTCAGATTTTCCCCGAAAAATATCTAACCCATTTACATATACTAATTTTTTTTCGGCCATAAAGGGTAAAGTTTCGCAGGCGTCAACTATTTTTTCATAGCTTGCTTCTTTACCCTCAATAGTTATGAAATTAAATTGTTCAAAACTAGGCTCAATCAATTTTGCTTTAAGTCTTTTCAAAACATTATCAATCAGGTAGGTTTCTTCGCCATAAAACAAATATATATTTTCGATTTCATTTTTTTTAATACAGTTTATTATCTTTTTATAATTCATATGCCCTTACCAGCCTTTCTTCCTCAAAACTATTTTTTTTGTACAGTAAAAAATAAATAATACTTAATATAGCATAATAGCCTAATATATATGTAGGTTTTATTTCGTTAATTTCAAAACTTCCGTAAGGTATTGCGGCACATTTTATTGCAATCAAATTAATGTAATTTAAAAGATGATTGGTTATTCGATTTATTAAAAAACCTAATTTAAATGATATAATCCCACCTAAAATACTGACAAATGCTATTGACAACATAGGAGATATCATGGGAACAATTAAAAGATTTGTTATCAATGAAATTAATGATATTTGATTAAAATGGTATGCCATAATAGGAAGAGTTCCTATTTGTGCCGCTAATGTAATAGATACTAGCGAGGATAATGGGCCTATTATTTTATTTAATTTCTTATTTAAAATAGGGCTCAGTAATAAAATGCTCAGAGTAGCCATGAATGACAATTGAAATGAAATTGAAAAAATAGTCATGGGCCGATAAATCAATAATATAAATCCAATAAAAAACAATGAATTTATACTATCATATCTTCTTTGTAGAAAATAGGCAATTACATATAATAAATACATAAACCCGGCCCTTACTATAGATACAGGAAAATAAACCATGTATCCATAAAATATTAAAACAATCATAGTAAAATAAAGTCTTTTATTTTTACCAATCTTCAACAGTTTTAAAAATCTATCTATTACCATTACCATTAACCCAACATGTAGGCCCGAAACTGCCATTATATGTGCTGTTCCTGTTTTAGAAAATACATCAAGTTTGTCCCTTGATAAGTAACCCTGATTACCAAAAATAATACTTTTTAATATATTGCTATTTTCAAAATCTAATGTACTATCTAAAAAACACTCTAAATAAATTTTAGCTTTGTAGCTTTTATCAAGTATGTCTATGTATTTAAAATTTATGTTAGTTTTCGCTATATCCTTTGCACTTACATTCAATATATATTCTAAACCTTTGCTTTTTAAAAATAATTCATATCCGTCTGTTGTATTTTTCTCATAATCCCTTAATAGTTTTCTAACACCGGCATTCTTTATCTCAATTATATCACCCACTGTAGGCATAAAATCTTCTGTTGAAGATTGGTATATATTGAGCTGTGCTTTTTGGCTAATTTTAACTCCCCTATTTTTTTCATCCACAAATATATTAATTATTTCTATTTCATATTCATTATAACCTTTCCTAAAAGATCCTTCTCTTAAAACTTTAACTCTCATTATTGAATCAGGAGCAAACATCTCTAATAATCTATCACCTATTATACTCTGCCCATATAAATATACGCCTAGAATGATGATAGTAAATATGAATAAAATATTAAATGCCCTTTCATAAATCAAAAATGAAATTAAGGCAAGTAGAACAAAAAATATAACATAATATATAGGTATAAAATAATTAAATAAATAGGAAACCATAATTCCAATAAAAAGAAAAATACATAAAGTAACAAAGGGTCTTTTCAATTTTATCCCCCCTCATACTTATGTATTTTCTACATATACATAAAATTTCCCTTTATATGTTTTTAATTTAATTCCATTGTACAACTCAATTTTGATACTTAATTTAACGAGTATTTCTTATCATTTCAATAGCATCATGAACAGGAGCATAATCAGGTATTAAACGACGCGCCTTATATAAATGCCATCTTGATTTTTCTATACATCCATATTCTAAATATATAAGACCTAACTGATATTGCCCAAACCCACTATCCGGAACCCGATCTACTAATAATTTTGTATAATTTAAGGCGGTATCTATATCTTCTGAATAATAAAAATAAATTTGCGATAAGCTTAAAAGTGTATAATTATCATTAGGATTATATAATAATGCCTTTTTATAATATTTAACTGCCTTATTATATTTCCCTTCTTCAAAATAACAAGCACCTATGGAGTTATATATTTCTCCGTAAAATTTGAGCGTATTTTTCGCATTCCCGTTTTTTATGCTTAACACAGTTTTATAACATTTAATTGCCTCTTTATTGTTGTCCATTTCATAATACAAATCGCCCATCAATTTCCAAAATAATATATTCCCGCTATCATTCTCCAATATCTGTTTTAAAAACGTCAATGCAGAATCATGATTGCCTATGTTACTAAGTGCTATAACTAGATTACTTATTAAATACTGGTCCCCGGGATTTTTCTTTAATCCATCCTTGCATGCCTGTATCGCATTTTCTTCCATATTATTGATAATACAAAAACTACTTATATTTAAATATGGTTCTATGGACTCAGGGTTTAATACACTTTGCAATCGTAAACATCTAATGGCCCTTGTTATATTGCCCTGTTGTTCATAATAACAAGCTAGCCTTTCAAATATATAATGGCGTTTATACTTCTTTAGGAAAAATGGATTATATCTCAATAATAAATTTAATCCAACAAATACATTATCCACCCGCTTATATTTCATATGCTCTTTTAGTTCTTTAAAAAACAATTTCCATTTGTCCTCATTTTGTTGGTCATTTATACAAAAATCATATTTATTAATCCAACCGGACCGCAATTGTCCGGCAGATAAATTAGTTGTCGGATAAAAGACAAAGTTATCTTTTTTGTTATGCGCAACTTTCTGCGTTAATTGATTATAAAGAACTTTACCATTTTGGTCCTTGCTAAAAACTAATTCCAACCAATAACCCGGAATCTTTTTAAAACTACCTTTAAATTTAAAACTAACTAACCCGGCTATTGTAGGTGTTAAGGCTCTTATAATATCTTTATCTATATTTTTAATTCCTAAATTTTCCTTTAGAAAATTAATTCTATCTATTTTACTATAAAAGAATATGTTCAGCTTAATATTAATCACCACTTTCAAGGACAATTATTATTCCCCCTATATTCTACTATACTTAATTCAATTTGTTAACTACCACAATAACAATTAATAATATATTTCAGAATAAAATAAACTAAATATAGTTAAATTATTTATATTAATTTAAGATCCTTCGTTTTGCTCAAATGACAAATTTACAAAATTATGTAGGTCTAATTAAATTATTATATAAGATAATTTTCTAATATCTGTTTATCAGCGCTGAAGTCTTCCAACTGTAAATAGTATTTCGCTGTGTCAATAAGGGCATTCATTGGTGTTAAACCTATAATCTCACTACTTACAATATTTATACCATAACGTTTTGCTTCTACTTTAACCATCTCAAAAACCTTATACAAAGCGGTTTTTTGATAATTTGTCATATTTATTGATACCTGGGCTATATTGCGTTCTTCGAGCATCACCCCTATAGCCTTCACATACCTTAGTCCTCCGCTACTTTCTCGGATAGACTTAGATATTTTGTTAGCAATGGTTATATCCGATGTATCTAAATTGATATTATAAGCTATTAAGGGCATGCGCGTACCCACAGCCACCACACCCGCTGTCGGATGAATCTCCGGCCTACCAAAATCCGGTGTCCAATCAGGGTCTTGCAATTTTTTAGCCATTCCCTCGAACTGTCCTTTTCTTACAGCAGCAAGATTTTTTCTTTCAGACTTAGTAGCAGAATCCTCATATAAAAATACGGGTATATAAAGTTCATCTGCAATTTGCTTACCTAACTCCCGGGAAAGCTTTATGCATTCTTCAACAGTTATATCTTTTACAGGAACGAGGGGGATAACATCGGTTGCACCCATACGTGGATGCTCCCCTAAATGTTTTGTCATATCTATTAATTCTGAGGCTTTTTTACAAGACACAAAAGCAGCCCTTTTCACCGCTTCAGGACCTCCTATAAAGGTAAAAACGCTTCGATTATGGCTCCCATCACTAGAATAATCAAGAAGCCTAACACCTTCGACGGTCCTAATTTCATCTGCAATGGCCTCAATTACTTCTTCACGGCGTCCTTCACTAAAATTTGGAATACATTCTATAATAGGATTCAAGCTTATTCCTCCTTGTTCTAATTTTCTCTACTGTTCTTGATTTTTAAACTATTTATCGATGATTTCATTTAAGTTAAATTTTTCAAGTGATTGTGAGTGCCCAAGGCATTAACGAAGGATCTCTACGATATTCCTAAAAATTCTGTCAAAATAACTAGGGGTCATCATGTCCTTGCATATAATTTGTATATGATATATTAAATATAAACCTTTTAATATTAGTGTAATAATGTATTATATTGATATATGGTTAAATATATCATAAACTTTGTATACCGGGGGGAAAATTATATGAAAACTAAAATTAAATTTACCGCTACACTTATTATTATACTATCCCTAACCCTATTCATACTAGTTGGATGCAATCAAACTTCTGATGTTTTATCAGTACATATGATTGATGTAGGACAAGGAGAGAGTATTTTAATAATTACACCTAATAATAAAACAATCCTGATTGATGCAGGAGAAGCTTCTCAAGGAAAAAAAGTAAAATCTTATTTGTTGAAAAATAAGATTAATAAAATTAATTTACTTATAGTTACGCATCCCCATACTGATCATATCGGGGGCTTACCTGAAATTATTAATAATTTTGAGGTAGAAAAAATTATTATGCCTCAAAAACCCCATACTAGTGCAACTTTTGAAAAATTACTCATTGCTATTAAATCTAAGGAACTCACCGCCAGTCCTCCCCAGCCAGATAGCATTATTGAATTTGATAAAGATATTAGGCTCCATTTTTTAGGCCCCATAAGAGATTATGGAGATAACCTGAATCTATGGAGTGTTGTTTTCAGATTAGATTATAAAGATAAATCATTTTTATTTACCGGTGATATGGAGTATGAAGCGGAAATGGATTTAATAAATACATATAGCATAGATAATTTAAGCGCTAATGTATTAAATGTTGGCCATCACGGAGGCAATACCTCAACAACTCAACAGTTTTTAAATTGTGTTAACCCGGAAATTGTTCTCATTTCGTCCGGCAAAGATAATGTTTATGGTCATCCCCATAAGGAGGTTATAGCACGTCTTGAAGAATTTGGAACCTTTATTTATCGCACGGATTTACAGCAAACTGTTGTTATATTTAGTGACGGCAAGAATATTTGGTCGCATCAGGCTTCTATTAATCAAGAATAAATTTAAAGCAGTATTAGTGTCCATACAGTTAAGTCATAAACACCGCATCCACCTTTATTATAAAATATGTACAACAGACGGGAAAGTTGTATACTTGCCAAAATCTAAGTTTAATACTTTATTTATAAATGCTCTTTATAATAAAAAATAAAGAAGAATCCTTCTAATTATAAAAAAATTCCTCCCTTATATGGTAGCTGGCTTAAATTATCTTTTATTAGCCGGCTCCATGTTTATTCTTCTACCTTTAATTCTATTTCTATTCATAGAATATAATACCCTATCAGCAACTTGCTCCGGCACCTCAACAAATGTAAATTTATCATACATATCTATTACACCTATAAGATCTCCACTTATCCCACTTTCTCCACTGATAGCACCAAGTATGTCCCCAGGTCCTGCCCCATGATTTTTACCAATATTAATAAACATTCTAACCATACCACCATCAACCCTAGTTGTCCCTTTGGTAATGGTTTGTGCTGTTTCAAATGCATCTATATCGTTTTGACTCATTACCATCTTTAGTAATGCAGCAGCAACATCAATAGAACTATAATCTTCGGATAATTTTTCAACTAAGTTAATATGTTCTGAAAGACCACCTTTTTCAATATTATCCACAATTTCTTTTCCTATCATCTCTTTTTTCTTTTCTGCAATATCGTTAACAGTTGGAATAGACTTTCTTTTTATTTTTGCCTTAATATAGACTTCTAAAGCCTTTAATGTACGTATTTGTCTTCCTGTAACTAATGTGTATGCAAGCCCTTTTTTCCCTGCTCTACCAGTACGACCAATTCTATGCACATAGTATTCAAAGTCTTCAGGAATATCGTAATTGATAACTAAATCAATATCATCAATATCTAATCCCCTAGCAGCAACATCTGTTGCAACTAATAAATCAAGAGCCCCATCTCTAAATTTTTTCATTACCCTATTTCTTTGGCTTTGCTTTAAATCTCCATGAATACCTTCTACAGAATGACCCCTACTTTGTAAACTCTCTGCTAATTCGTCTACACCTCTTTTTGTTCTGCAAAATATAATCCCAAGATCAACATTTTCCATATCTAATATTCTACATAATGCATCTAGTTTTTCATGGGGTTTAACTTCAAAATAATATTGAGCAGTCTCAGGTACAGTAAGTTCCTTATGAACTACTTTTATTTTTTTGTAATTCTTCATGTAGTTTTTTGCTATTCGTTCTATTTCCCTAGGCATTGTAGCAGAAAACATTACTGTTTGTCTTGTTTGTGGTGTTTCTTTGAGTATTGTTTCGATATCATCTAAAAATCCCATATCTAACATTTGATCTCCTTCATCCAATACTACCCCACTAATCTTATCTAACCTTAAAGTCCTTCTATTAATATGATCTAACAACCTCCCAGGTGTTCCTACAATAACTTGAACCCCTTGTCTTAAAGCTTTAATTTGCCTATCTATAGGCTGTCCTCCATATATAGCAATAGATCTTACACCGGTTAAATATCTGGAAAACTTTCTTATTTCATCTGCAACCTGCATTGATAGTTCTCTTGTTGGTGTTAAAATTAATATTTGAGGGCTTTTTAGCCTCGGATTAACTTTTTCTAGCATTGGGATACCAAAGGCAGCTGTTTTTCCAGTACCTGTCTGTGCTTGTCCAATAATATCTTCACCAGCATAAAGTCTAGGAATTGCCTGTGCCTGGATAGGCGTAGGCAATTCATAGCCAAGCTCTAAAATACCTTTTAAAATCTCTTTCCTAATATTTAATTCCTCAAACGTGATTTCTTTCCTCATCATATCTCTCCTAATAAAATAATCATACTAAACTAGTATATATGTTTTATTCAGTAAAGTAAAATTATATTTTATTTTTTACTTATTTTTCCCTATATTATATTAGCATACTCCTACTATTTATATTTATTAAAAAATAATTGAATCAAATTAAGAAAGGAAAAATTCCTTTCTTAATTATGCTTCCTCGACCCTAATTACAGAAATTATTTCTTTTAATATATTTTCCCTAACTTTATCTAAACCCTCATAAAAAATATTTGGTGCATAATATTCTTCTATTTTATTATGAACATCATTAGTTTTACCTAAATAAGTAAAAACATCATTCAGTAATTTATTGAAAACCTTTTTACTATGCTCTAATTCTTCTTTATATTTTTCAATCTTTATCTCGTCTATATGTATATCCAAGTCAACTGTTTCCCTGTTAGTAAATTTATCATTTGTTGTAAAGGCTAAATCAAGTTCCTGAATAACAATAGATTCTATTTTTTCCGGTGTTAATGATTCATGATAAATCTCTACATTATAACCTTTATTCAATGCTATGATTGATAATTTTTTTAACAATGTCGATCTACCTGTACCATCATCTCCTTTTATATAGATAACCTTTTTTATTACGCCAATAAAAGTCTCTGCATGATCCACTTTACCTTTTAATGTGTATGAACTCCCGAAAAGGTGCCTTGCCCTACCAGATCCATTTTTATTTTCAATAATACTTAAATATTTATTTGCTAACCTATCAGTCTCTTTGTTAACTTTATTAAAATCAATAGCATAGCTATTAATCCATTCAATATCATCATGTATCAATTTTGCTGCTGCAAGATATTTATACACTCTAACATAAATATTTTTGTTATCTTCTGTAAATTCTATAATTTTATCCTTAACTTTTCTTAAACCTTCCTCATTTAAAAATTCGTCTAAATTAATTATTGTTCCCGTAACACCCGGGTACCTTGGTTCGGCAACATGAGGGGTTGTGCCATCTATTATAGCTATCTTTATGCTCGGTACAACGATTGCATCAATGGATTCCGGATCTGCGGCACAGTAATGAAACTCTATATCTAGTCCCTTACTGATTATTTCATAACCTATCTTTTTCATCATATAGGATTTTCCCGCACCGGGTCCGCCCTTTAGATAATAAATTTTTTTTGCTTCCCTCTGATTTATAATATATTCAAAATACGAATAAAACCCAATAGATGTATTGCTTCCCGGTAAGAGCCTTTTAATGTTTCCTTTCCCTGTCACTATAAATTCCTCCCTTCAAACATATATTATATTTATCCAATGGTTTATAATTCCGATAAAATTTCATTATTTATACATATTATTAATTTATTCAATTAAAATCATTATGTGTATAATAAATGTACCCTATATTTACACCGGATATTTGGTTTGATTCCATATATAATATTCCCTATTTGACCTTTACATTATTAAAAAAAACTATAAATAAATAACCTAAATGCTCAATAAAAAAATACATTAAAAAAGCAACTGCCCATTTTATTCTAATAAAAATAGGTAGTTACTTTTTTACTTTATATTAGCCTGTTTCCAATTTACTATTTAATGTCTCATAAACTATAACGCCAGAAATATTAATTAATGACACCCTTCTCACATTATTTTTCTCTCATATATACACCAGATTTTCCACCTGTTTTTTTAATCAGCATTATATCCTGAATTTCCATATCTTTGTCTATAGCTTTACACATATCATAAATTGTTAAACATGCTAGACTGACTGCAGTTAATGCTTCCATTTCTACCCCAGTTTTTCCCGTGGAATTAACCTCTGCCTCTACTTCCACACCATTGTGAATAAACTGAAATCTGATATCTGCTCCGGTTAAGGTTATGTTATGACACATAGGAATAAGTTCACCGGTTTTTTTAGCCCCCATTATACCTCCTACTTGAGCAACTGACAATACATCCCCTTTTTTTATCAGTCCATCTTTTATTCTCTGAAGGGTTTCATCTTTCATAATAATTTTTCCTCTGGCTATGGCAGTTCTCTTGGTTATATCCTTGTCTCCTACCTCTACCATATGGGCCCTGCCACTTTCATTAAAATGAGTTAGCTTATCCATATTTATCCTCCTATTTGATGCATATTTCTAATTATATATTGTTCATCTTCCAGATGATGACTTTCTTCTTTGGTCCATATAGCATTTTTAATAATTTCTTTAATATTTTCATTGTTTTCCAACGCAGACTTCAAATCTATTTCTCTATTTGAATGCAAGCAAAGCTTCAACTTTCCTGTAGATGTAATCCTAATCCTGTTGCAATTGGCACAAAACTTACAAGTGATAGGATTTATAAGCCCTACTTTACCTTTAACACCGGGAAGAGCATAATAAGTTGCCGGAGAGGATATATCCTCCTTTTCTACGGGAACAAGTTCGCTTACAGTTTCTAACACCAAATCAGTAGAAACAAATTTTTCTTTAGCAAAATTAGCAGCCTCTCCTATCGGCATCAATTCTATAAACCTTACATCTATACCTCTCTTAGTAAAATCTATTAAATCCCTTATTTCATTATCATTAACCCCGCCAATTAATACTGTGTTAATCTTTACCGGAGTTAGACCCACATTTATTGCTTCATCAATGCCCTCTAGTACAGCATTAAGGTCTCCACATCTCGTAATTTCTAAAAATTTCACAGGATCTAATGTATCTAAACTAATATTAACCCTATTCAATCCCGCTTCCTTTAGGGGCCTGGCCATCTGTTTCAATAGCTGGCCATTTGTAGTCATGGCTAAATCTTTAATACCTTCTAATTTACTCACCTTATTTATTAAATCAACAATATCTTTTCTAACTAAGGGCTCCCCACCGGTAAATCTAACCTTATCAATTCCCAGTTCCACAAAATCTTTTATTAGTACATATATATCTTCTAAGGACAACATGTCTTCATGATATAATTTATCCTTTATGCCTTTTCCCGGCATACAATAAACACATCTAAAATTACATCTGTCCGTTAATGATATTCTAAGATAGTTTATTTTTCTTCCAAATGAATCTCTCATTTTATCACCTAGTTTCCTATTATTACATCTCCAGTATTCTAACTAATGTTCTAAAATTTATGTCTGCATAAATTTACTTTGCCTGGGATTGAATAAGTAAAAAAGCAGCCTAAAGAAAGGCTGCATAGTATCTCCTTTCCAAACACGGGAGGCATAAAGATTTCTCTTTATACCCATAGGCTTTTATTCTTGGCCGGTTTCGGCTTTAGAATTTCAAGCTCGAAAAATTGCTATAAATATTCATTTTTTCTCCTCTTACAAACCCCACCAAAACTATATTTAACTCCCTAGCCATTTGAACAGCCAGCGATGTCGGAGCCGATCTGGAAACCACTACCGTAATTCCCCTCTTTACTGCCTTCATTAGCATTTCAGAGGAAATTCTACCACTGGTCAGGACCACTTTATCCTTAAAATTCATATTATCCATTAAGGCCTTACCTATTACCTTGTCCAATGCATTGTGTCTTCCAATATCTTCTTCAAAATATATTATATTATTATTATTGCATATAGCACAAGCATGAACCCCCCCTGTTGTGTAAAAAAGATCTGAACTTTTATTAAATAGTTTCATCAGTCTTTTTATTTCATAAACAGATATGTTTAAAGGTTCTATTGTTTTCCCGGGTTTTAAAAAATCTAGCGTATTATAAAATTCTATACCCTTTCCACCACCTGAAGTTATTGTTTTTTTCCACTGTAATCTCCCGCTAAAGGTCTTTTTAACCTTCAGCCTGATATAAGCCCGTCCCTCTTCTTCATCTATCCTGATATTATCTATTTCAGAATAATCCTTTATAAAGCCTTCAGAATGTAAGAATCCTATTGCCAAATATTCAAGAGATTTAGGGCTACATAAAAGAGTTATGATCTCTTCATCATCTATAAAAATGGTGAAAGGATACTCTAATACTGTTATATCTTCTACTATATTTTTATTCTCACCATCTATTCTTAATATATCATATTTCTTAGTTGGTTCCATTAAAATTGCTCCTATCATTAATTTCAAAATCACCTAAATTTTTTCATATAGTCTTCTATTTTCCGGCACAATCACTAGCCCTATCAGTTAATATTTCTAATCCATGATAAATACTATCTAAAGCATAATCTAAGGCCTCTTTTACGGCTTTTGGACTCCCGGGTAAATTTATTATTAATGTATCCCCTCTGATTCCGGAAACGGCCCTAGAAAGCATTGCCCTAGGAGTGATGCTAAGACTGTGATACCTTATGGCCTCAGCAATACCGCTTGCCACTCTATCACAAACGCTGAGAGTAGCCTCGGGAGTTACATCTCTTTTGTTAAATCCCGTACCCCCTGTAGTTAATATTAAATCCACTTTTAGCTCATCTGCCATGTAAATCATTTCTTTTGTTAAATTCTCTGTATCATCAGGTACTATTATTTGTCTTATAACCTTATAACCTTTTCCCTCTACTAATTCTGCAATAATAGGTCCTGACAGATCTTCCCTTTCACCCTTAAAACCCTTATCGCTAGAAGTAATTATCCCTACCTTAAACATTTAACCACCTCATGGTAAATTCATATGTTTTTTCACTCTTTCATTATATTCTGTTTGTAGTAATAGTTCAAGCCCTGCTTCCCATAAGGATAGTGCCAAGTTACTGTAGGAAAAATACTTTTTACGTCATTCTGAGCAAAGCGAAGAATCCGGCGAAGTCGTCCTGAGACCCTTCATTTCGCTACGCTTCACTCAGGGTGACAAAAATGAAACTTTTAAATATTTCCCCTTATTTTTCCTACAATTATTTAATACTATCTCCCATAAGATAGTATTAAATTTAATGGTCATTTATCTATATACTTATCATCAATATATTATTTAATAGATGAAAATACCTTCTTAGCTAACTCAAATGTTGGTTCCCCGTATACAACAATAAAAACGGTCATTTCATTTTCTGAAAGAAAATCCTTTATAGTAGAAATTGCGACTTCTAACGCTTTATCTTTGGGATATCCATAAACACCGGCAGATATCAAAGGAAAGGCTATATTCCCTAACCCATATTCCTTGGCCAAAGCAAGCGAATTTTTATAGCAGTCGGTAAGCAATTTTTTCTCATTTCTTTTGCCCCCATGCCATACAGGCCCAACAGTATGTATTACATATTTAGCAGGCAGATTATATCCTTTTGTTATTTTAGCCTGTCCGACTTCACAGCCCCCAAGCGTGCGACACTCTGCAAGTAATTCCGGTCCTGCAGCACGATGAATTGCTCCATCAACCCCTCCCCCGCCAAGCAAGGTTTTGTTTGCTGCATTTACTATTGCGTCAACCTCAACTTTAGTTATATCATTATTAATTATTTCAAGTGACATAAACGTATCCCTCCATTTCATAATGGTGCACCAGGAACCGTCAGACTGTGTAATAATTGTCACTCTGAGCGAAGCGAAGAGTCTCAAACGGCTTAAAATGCAGATCCTTCACTTCGTTCAGGATGACAAAAGAGTAGGAAAAGCGCTTTTTCACACAGTCTGCCGTCCCCAGTGCACTATTGTATCACCTTCCATGTTTTCAAATAAAACGATTAAATCTTGTTAGTCTAACATTTCGTATCTCCTTCTTAGCTTTTTAAATACTATATCATAGATTATAAATAATATGATATATGCCCCAGTCATAATAATACTCATAAAAAGATTCAATTATCTTCTTCGACATTTGTAGCGACTATAATAAGGCAATAATTCCTAATATTGCTCCAATCCACCATAATTCTGTAAATCTTTGATTGTTTTATTATTCACCAACATCCCCATAATTTTGTCAGATTTAATTCTATATAGTATATCTACCATAAATTATATCAGGTTATAATATAACCTTCATCCTTTATTATCAGTTTAACACTTTCTTTTCAAGGATTTTAGACGTAAAAAAGCGTCCGAAGACGCATTCAAATACTAATTTGATTGTACGGCCTTTTGAAGAATAGGGAGCATGATTGTTGCAAGTAACGCCGCCACTTAATTATTGCAAATATGTTTTATTAGCATTTGTTATGGCATTTGTAATTAAAGGAACTACCTGCTTTTTCCTTGAAAGTACACCGGGTACATAAAATGAATTATTTAAAAGCTCCCTTTCGAAAACCCTGGCAATTAGTTCTTTATTTTGCCCTACTATAACCATTTCTGAAGCCTCATTGAATATGTCTGTTAACATCAGCATGAATGTGGAATATCCATATTTATCTGCTCTTTCTCCCATCAATGATATTAAATCAGATTTCATACCTTCTAGGCTGTCTGGGTCCATAGTATATACTTGGGCGATTCCTATTTTTTCCCCTTCTATGTTAAATATCTTGAAATCTTCCTTTAGCAATTCCTGGGGCGTTTTTCCCGCCAGGGATGTACCGGCTTTAAACATTTTTGTAGCAAATTGCTCCACATTTAAATCTGCAATTTTTGCTAGTCTATCTAACATAATTTTATCCGTATTAGTAGATGTGGGAGATTTGAATAATAAAGTATCGGAAATTATTGCTGCCGCCAATATACCCGCCATTTTCTTGGAGGGTCTTTGACCATTTTCAAAGAATATAGAGGCAATTATTGTTGAAGTGCTGCCTACCGGCTCGTTTCTGAAATATATGGGACTTCCTGTAAATATATCTGCTATCCTGTGATGATCAATTATTTCGAGTATTTCACATTCTTCTAGACCGTCTACTGATTGGCTTCGTTCATTATGATCAACCAGGATAACTTTCTTTTTTGTACTTGCTATTAAGTGATACCTGGATATCAACCCTACTACCCTATTATTAACATCTACTACCGGATAGGATCTATATCTTGTTTTAGACATTTCCTCCCTCACGTTACTCACCAAATCATCAGGAGTAAATGTCACTAAATTTTCCTGGGTCATTGCATTTTTTATTGGTATGGACTGGGTTATTAACCTGGCTGTTGTAAAGGCGTCATGGGAGGTGGTTAAAATAATAGTTCCCTTTTTTTCGGCAAGTTCTATGACCTCCTCATCTGTACTCACATTTCCCGTCACTATCATTAAGGAGATATTACTATTGATGGCAAGTTTTTGGGCATCCTTTCTATCACCACAAATAACTATATCATTCTCTTCTATATATTTTTTTATGGATTCAGGTTCCATAGCCAGCACCAAAATCTTCCCGGTAAAAGGTTTTGTCTTATTCGGAAATGCAACAACCTTAGCTGAAAGGGTATCTGTAATATTATCTATGGAAGTCCCGGATTTACCTAAAATACTGTTGTCCCATATATCAATATATGATCTTATTATATCTGATGAGGTTATAATCCCTTCTAATTGTTCATTTTCATTTATGACAGGAAGACTGTTTAATCTGTTCCTTTTCATTAACTCCAAAGCCATGCGTAACGATACCTCCGGGCTAACAGGGGCTACTTTATCAAAGTTTAAATCTTCAACACTGAGCCTTACGGTTTCTAAGAACATGGGGGCTTCTACCCCAAAATAATCAAGAATAAATTTTGTTTCCCTATTTATTTCTCCTAGTCTTGCAGGAATCGCATTAATATCCCCACTGATATTTTTATATTCCGCATAGGCTAAAGCTGAACATATTGAATCTGAATCAGGGTTTTTATGCCCTATGATATAAATTGTTTCCTTCATTTCCATCTCCAGCCTCCATAACCTTCCTTTAGTTTTATATGAACATATTATATCATTAGTATGTTAGGATATTAAGTACAATAATCATTCGTTATCTGAACCTCACTGCTGTACCATAAACTATTACCTCTGCCGCGCCTTGCACGATGACATTTGTTTCCTAACTAGCGTAACACTGATCATTCAACATGGATTGTTCAATTATATGGGTAAAAATTATGTCCGATTTTATATTGAAAATACAATTATCATAACTTCTTGGAAGAAAATCATCCAATATTTTTTCAATGCTGGACTTAACCCTCTGCCTTGGCTGCTCATCTTTATACCAATCTATAATCTTTGTTCCGCTGTCGTCTCTATTTATTGCCTCATAAAGTTTTTTAGCAGATAGTTTTACTTGCTTCTCTTCCTTTTTAGTTAAATTTTCTTTCTTAAGTAAATCATATATTTCCAATTCCTTTTCTGTTAATCCTTCTTTGGTTCTCCCGCACTTTTGGTGAAAATAATTTTTAGTAATCCATGACATAGTATGAATTACTTTAGGCTGAACAGAATTTTTTTCTTTAATAAATCAAATCCTGCACGGCCATACATTGTGCGCTTAATCATCTTGATCCTGTTAATATTTCCTTCAAGAGGACCATTGCTCCAGTTGACTTCCCTGGTTTCGTTTAATATCTGCAATATACATCCTCAAAAGTGATGCTGAGCCTTCATATCCTTGTTCTTTTATCTTTTCTAGAATGGCAGGACCATTCAGATTTTCCTGCAATGCCTCTAATATAATGGGTTTATATTTATCAAGAATGCTGCCCCGTTTGACATGAACAGGCACAGGCTTTTCTTTATCGTATGCCGATATTGACTATGAATCCTACTACTTGTTCGTTTGCAGTTTGGACATGTACATTCGGATTTTGTAGATACGATTTTTATTATGATATTGGAACCTTGTACTGTAATATCATCTATAGATAAGTCTGATGGAAACAATGCAGATAATTGTAACATGAAAAACCCTAGTCATAAGTATCCTATATTAATTATATAATGTCAGCCTGAATCTTTTTCCAATGGTTATAAGAATATTTTCATTTATTTCTTCACCAAAAGTGCGGAAGAACCAAGTATTACTTGACATTCACACCGTTTCAATAACCATCTAAAACATACACTAGTTTCTACATCCTTTAAAAGGTAAAAAGGTGCTGGAAAAACCACCCTTAGTTAAGGTCGCGCTTTAATCCACTATATATTAATAACAATGACACCCGTGTTACGACACATTTTTCTATAAATATGCCCTAAAATATTTATAGCTTGATTATATTCTTATTGCAACTCCCTATAATATTTAGGGTATTTATCAGATATGCACTTTTCACAAATTTTTATTGATTCTTCTTTACATAATGGTAATTCTTTTTCTGCCTTTTCATAGACCTCTTTATTTACCTTTTGAGCAAAACAGCCTATCTTAGGTTTTCCCATTAATTCGTTCATTTCTTTCCATAATTCCTTTATTCCTTTTTCTCTAATACATCCGAAACTCATAGGTACAAAATCACATGGATATAAATGTCCTGAAGCACTTACATATGAATGTTGTGTACCAGCACCACAGCCATATTTTTCTTCACTTTCTGTATATGCAAAGGTTGTAATTTTGGGAAAGCCATCCTTTCTATTAGCTTTATGCTGTATCTCAATTAATTTTTTTCTATCTTCAACACTATAAAGTACCTTGCTTAAATCTTTTCCATTTAAAAGATTACCACTTAAAATAGGTTCCAATATTTTAACTTCATGGGCACCATTTTCCTCTGCCAATTTAAAAAGCCTAAACAGTTTTTCTTCATCCAATTCCTCTTTTAAAATAACCGTTTGTGCCATAGTATAAATTCCTGCTTTCCTTGAATTTTGAATCGCACTAATAGCGTAATCAAAGGCCTTTTCGCTATTTCTATTGTAATTATGTTTATCTCTATCATATGAATCAAGACTTATTCCAATACTAAACAAGCCTCTATTTTTTAATTCCTTTGCCCTTTCTAATGTCAAATTATATCCACTAGTAAATAAAGTAGACACACTCCTGTCATCTATAGCACCTACTATGTCAAATATATCTTCCCTAACCATAGGTTCCCCTCCAGTAAGTCCTATGATAGATGTGTTCATGTCTTGAATATCCTTAATAATACTAATCCATTCATCAGTAGTTAGATCTTTATCATCTACCCTATTCTTTGCGCTACAATAAACACAATTATTAGGACACTTATGTGTTAAGCATAAGTACATGGAAATGGGTGCACTCCTTTTTGCATATATTTGTTGCGTAAATATATTTTCTGGCTTTTCAACAGCCATTATATTAGTATAAAATGCTCTTGAGGGAAAAGGAGGTAAAAAAGCACTTATTATATATTTATCCTCAAAGCTTACTATTTTTTCTCCTTTTAACATACTTGAAATCAACTTCACATATTTAGAAGCATTAAAATTCTTATCTCCCTTAAAAATATTATACATTTTGTATAGAGAAACAACCACATCTCTATCAAAAGCTATCCTTGCTAGCATACCAAATTTATTTAAATCCATTTCCATTCCCCCTTAGTGGTTATCTCAGCTTAAATATTCCATATGCAAATCTATGATTTATTTCACATTTACCGTTCTTGTATTTTGCTTTTCTAATCTCTTCAATTAAATTGTCCTTTATTAAATCATAATCCTTAAATATACATGCTGTTCCAGCTGCTGCACCAGTTTCATTCAACCATTTTAAAAGCTGCTCCGGTTCATCAAATGTAACTAATACCTCACCATCCTCTACTTCTACTTTTTCAAATCCATATTGATTAAACCACTTTGTTAAGCCTTTCTTTCCACTAGGTAAATTAAATCTTATATCCATTGGTTTAATAACTTCTTTATGGTTTTTATACATTATTTTCATGAATATATCCTCTATACCAGAGAGAGTCCCCTGAACATTTGTTATAATTCCCACTATACCTCCATCATTTAAAACTTTCTTAAAAAGCTTGAATAATTCCTTATAGTTAAAATATGGAAGTGCCCATCCAAAATATATTATATCGTACTTTTCTTCTGTGTTCTTTAGAAATCTAATTCCATCACAATGAACCACCTTAATTCTACTGTCTTTTAAGTTCTTCAATTTCTCAAGCATTTTATCTGAATAATCCACTGCTATTATTTCACAATCAACACCTTTTCCCAAAATACTTTTACTAATATAACCTGTACCGCAAGCAAAATCCAATATTTTAAGTTTTTTCTCTTTTAATATATATTCAAGATTAATTATCTTATCTGTAAATTGTCCCATTTCATTGAGCCAATGAGTATATGTTGTTGATACCTTATTATATTCCTTTCTATAATCTTCATTGTTTATAACATCTTTTTTAATAAGCTTACAGCCTAATTTAGTATAAAATACTATTTTTTTTAGCATTTTTTTCTCCTTTAATAATAAAATAATATCTTTTATCAATAAATTTAGTAATTGTGAATTTATCCCCAATTAAGTTTATTGTCTCTTTACTGGTTCTAAAGTACAGCTTTCCAAATAAAATATATTCAAAAAGTCTTAATATCTTAATTTTTATATGTTTTTTCTCAAAATCTAGTATGACTAGTTTCCCATCCTTCTTAAGTATCCTATATATTTCTTCAATAAGTTTTTTCTGGTTTTTTATATGATGTAACACATCAGACATTATAACCATATCTACGCTATTACTGTCAAAGGTTGTATCCAATGCATTTCCTAGTACAGGTAATACCTTTTTATTTGCTTTAACCTTTGAAAGCATTCCTTTGCTTTCATCCAGAACATATACAATCTGACAATCTTTACTTAAATGGTCTGCTAATCTTCCTGTGCCTCCTCCTATATCTAAAACCACTTCGTCTCCTTGTAGTTCCAAAACATCCTTTATTTCATCCATCTTATTCAAATTAAACAACTCTATAAATTTATCATAATGTTTAAAAACCTTATCAAACTTTTTCAATGTATTCTCCCTATAACTAATTTTAATATCTTTTTACAAAAATTGTTCCATCTCTTTTTAACTTCCACATCTTTAGTTAACCTTACAATGCCAGCTACAGAATCTTTTTCATATGGTGTTCCCCTATTGGATAGAGTTTCAGAAATTGCTTCTTGAAGCTTCCTACCATCAAAATCAAAGTTTGTTGCTAAATAATATATATCATAAAAATCTTTCATACGTCCTGTAGCTTCCATTAAAGATATAATTGCATCTAATTTTTCTGGCCACTGTAGACTCTAAAGAATAGGTTAAAACTTTAGGCTTTTCAAATTCCGGTATAAGTACAGGAAGAATTCTTTCTACTGGCGAAGGTACAATAATATCCCCCACTCCAAAGTCTATATTAAAAGGTGTTATTGTCCTTCCAATAATGCCAATAAGATTAACTCTAATACAATGATATTCCCTAATCTCACTAATTAGCTCTAATCCTCTAATTTCAAATTTTATAAAATCATTTTTGCTAGGCAAGGAAATAATTTCTTCAACCAGTTTTTCTATAGCATCTAAATCATTTGCATAGTTCTTTAAAAGGTAATCTGCATCAACTGTTGGCCTTGTAGTAAATCCACTAATAGAATATAATAAAAACCCACCCTTAAGAATAAGATTTTCTTTATATTTTAATTCAGAAAGTCTCCTAATAAATTCCTCTTGGCAAAATAGATTTAATAGTTGTTGTAATGGAATACCTTCACTTTTTGCTTTGTTTTTCAATTTTGCTAAAATTGAAGTTGCCATATCAACCATTACAGCCACACTCCTATATATGTTTGTACTTTGTTTTTAATATTAAATATTTCAGCATATTCAAATAGATTTCTTACATTTTTCTTTGGACCCTTGACATAATTCTTTATTGCATTGGTAAATACCTCTTTCTCAAGCTTTGTTTCATATCGCAGCACATCACATATAGTACGATCCCTGTCATATAGTCTAACTTCTACTCCTTCTATTTCTATTGTATCAACACCAATCTCTATAAACTTTGGTTCTAAATAATATGGTTTTATCAAGGGATAATCAATATTATATTGAAATTTATTGCTATTTTTATTCACTGCTATTTGCCAAAATGAAGGGATCCTATCTGTATATTCATAATAAAAAAGTGCACTTTCTAAAAAGATTACGGATTCCGGAAACAATCTTGCTATAATTACTTCTTCTCTTGGAATATAATCTGTTAATTCATAAAATCCATGTTTTATCTTAGTAATTAAACCTTCCTCCATAAGCTTCTTTATTTGACGACTGGAAAAGCCTAAATCATTAAGCTCTGATGTCTTAAGAACTCCACCATATTCAATAAAATTATTCTTTATCTTATCAATTTTATTCATCTTTACGCCTCAATGTCCGCTTTTGTTTTTACAAGCGGTCTTTTAAGTGCATATTGTCATAATATTACTTTAAATACAATAGTTTTACAGCATCAAAAATTGGCAAGATTCCACTTTTACCGTATGTTTTTTAATGTTGGATTTTTAACCAATAAGAGAGTTTCGATATTGCTTCTTTATTTAAACACCCTTAGTTAGATGAGTTTCAACAAAAGTTTTATGTAAAATCTGGAAATCTTTCTATAAATATCTCATTAGCCTTCAGTAGATTCTGATAATACTCCTTTTTAATCTCAGACACCGATAAGACTAATGACCTAAATACACTTACTTGTTTTAATCTTTCAATCTCAGATTCATTAAATTCTCAATATCCACTTTCATCAAATTTAGGATCAATAATTTCCTTTTGTTGATAGTAATCAATAGCTTTTTTTGTTAATCCAGTAACATTACATACTTCATTTATTTTCACAGCAAACATCTCCTACATTAACTATAAGCTATACCCTTAGGGATTAGTCAAGGTAGGATTTATATAAAATTTGCTACTTCTTCTATCTTTTTCTCCCTTCTGCTTCCTTTTAATTTATTGTGCATTTATAAAGTAAACTACCTGTTAAATAATCTACTAAAAAAACCTCTTTTCTTTTCTTCTTCTCTTGTTACCGCTATATAATTCATTAATTTGTTATTTTCTGATTGTATTTGTTCTAACTGTTTTTGTGTTGCTTTTTCTATAATTCTTTCTTCTTGCCTTTGTAATTCTTCTTGCAGTAGTCCTTTAAATTGTTTTTGTAATTCTTCTACAATATCAATTTTAAACCTTTCTACATTGTCCATGTATGTAACATGCATGGGGAGTTCGTTGTTTAATATCTCTGCCGGAAGTTTTATTATTTCTTCTTTGTCCAACATTTTTCTTATTAAATGTATGTTTGCACCTTCTTTTTTTAATTGTATAATCTTTTTTAATATATCTATATCCAAGTTTGTATATACCCTATGGCCTATTTCATTTCTCATTATATCCAAGAAATAATCTTGTTCATATTTTCGTATTGTACTAGTTGAAATTTCTAATTTTTCTGCTACTTCTGTGATGCTGTATGTACTATGCATATAAATTCCCCCCTTCCATACATACTCACTGTATAGAGAATAAAATGTTTTACATATTTACTGTACACAATCTACAACCTATGTTAAACCTATGTTATATATACTATAAAAGGGAATTAAATCCTGCTTTTAAAACCATTTTTTCTCAACTTTTTTCAAAACTGAATGGATTAAAGGAAACAAATGACAAAAAGCCAGTACCTATCAGAAATTAATAGGTACTAGCCTTTTTTATTTAAATATTTTTATTTGGTGCGAGAGAAGAGATTCGAACTCTCATGGTATTACTACCAATAGTCCCTCAAACTATCGTGTCTACCAATTCCACCACCCTCGCATTATACAACTTTTATCATTACATTTAATGTGTTTAATAAGGTAATCATAGGCCGACTGTCATCATAACAGATAGCATACCTGTGGTCCCACCACATCCAGGCTACCTTATTATTATAAGGTTTTTTATTTCAGATGTCAATATACCACATTTTTAGGG
>CAYLIZ010000011.1:0-25668 GCA_964383985.1 uncultured Alkaliphilus sp.
GTTTACATTCTACTGTAGTTCTATTAAAAGTCGTTTCAGTCAAGCTATTGAAATAGCTAGGTTATACAAATAGGTTTTGTCTACATATGCCAATATTGAATTTTTATTTTTGTTTTAAAATATATTTTATAGAAAACCGTATTCAACATACGATAAAACCTAACCTTGTCTATCTGCAATAGTTTTTACATTACCACAGGTCGACAAGCTATTTTGTTAAAAAAAATTAGATGTTTTATTATCAACTATACCCCAAAACTGTTTTTCCAACCATCTTTCGTTTCTGCTAATGAATACTAGTAAAGAATCCCTATCTTTTCTAATATAATTATTTAATTCTGATTTTAACTTAAGCAAATTTAACTCGGATAAATTGCCTTCAAACACCGATTTTTGTATATGAGTCAAATATTTTTTACAAGTCTTGAATACATTTCTAAAAACTCTTGCACTGCCTTCATCTGTAACAATATCATACATTAATATTACGTACAAATTATATCACCACCATATCTTAAATCCCATATACTCTTTTTCTCCAATTATTTCTTTTATAAGTTTATAACATTCTAATCTAATAAGATACCTATAAGATACTTCTCTACCTAAATCTCTATGTTTTATGGTACGTTTTAGTCTTTCATCATACTCCATTAATATTTTCTTTTTTGCAGATTCTTTTAAGTATAAAAAGTTAGATTCTCTATCAAAATCATTTTCTGTAATTTGATTTCTATTAAGCAGAGAAAATATCATCCTATCTCCTATCAGCGGCTTAAATATTTCAGCAATATCCAAACATAAGGAAAATCTTTTAACACCTGGCTCATGTAAAAAACTGATTGTTGGATTTAATTGAGTTTTATATATTTCTGATAATACTGTTGTATAGATAAGACTATTTACAAAGGAAATCAATGAATTAATCATATTATCCGGAGGTCTTTTGACTCTTTTTTGAAAATTTATATCTTGTCTTATAATATCATTCCAAGTTGAATAATATATTTTTCTTATATTTCCCTCAATTCCCATAAGTTCATTAATACTTGTGCCAAAATCCAGTCTGCCTATTAAGCTTTGTATTTGTTTTATAAGTTCATTAAGATCCACTCCTCTACCATTATAATATCTTAAATTTCTATATATATTATGAGAAGCTGCCTTTAATATCTCTTTTGCTATTTTCACTCTGCTTTCGTTATCATCGTATTTTTTTACTTGATTTACTAATAAATATCCACTAATATTACTTTCTCTAGGATAATAACTACCACTATAAAATCCATAATAATTGAATATGTGCATAATAATTTTTGACTGTGACATAAAGTTTAAAAGCTTTGTATTCATTGCAACTTCTCCAAATAAATATATTTCATCTGTAACTTCAGCTTTTAAATTCTTTTTATCTCCCTCAGGTGTTATTATTACAATATTATTATCTTTTCTTCTTAAATCACCATCTTTAAATATATAAAAAGTTTGTCCCATATCTCCCTCCCGCTTAACATCATTCTATATATAATTCAAAATATTTTAATCAATTTCTTAGAAAAAATTATCCCAATCTTTTTGTTCATTTTCATATACCAAATCCTTTATAGGGGTTACTCCTATGTCATCACTATATTTACATTTAAATCTTTGTATTTTTTCAAATCTACTTATTTCATATGTCCTTATGTTTTTATCATTTGTTAAATAATATGGTATAGATACTGTATAGTTCATTATATTATACCTTGCTTTAGCTTTTCTTTTCTTTAAATCCTCCAACTCTTCTTTGCTCATATCTACTTTTCTTTTTTCATTTATAATTTCTTTCCATTTTTTTATTTTATCTTCATTCTCTTTAAATACATCTTCCGGTATAACAGTTACTGAATTTATATTTCTAAACATTTTTTTAGCTTTAGCTTTATCCATCTCATTTGTATATAGATTTTTCATATAATCCAATGTTTCTTTTATTTCTTTATAATAACTTGTTTCTTGTAGTTTTTCTGTTGTATATAATTCATCTATTAACTTAATTTTATCTTCTTCACTTATATGTCCTTCAATGTTTTTCTCTTGTAAGATTTCTTTAGAAAATTCAAATATGTTTTTATCTATTACAGATCCCACTCCTGAACAGTTTTTATTTCCACCATTAAATACATAGCAATTATATCCATCTTTATCAAACTTTCTATTTCTATAACATCTGCCCATTCTTTGGAACAATCCGTTTAAATCTGATAATTCTGTTATTAATATATCAAAATCTATGTCTAGTGATGCTTCTGCAACTTGAGTACATATCCATATGCCATGTCCATCTTCTTTTCCCTCGGCACCTAAATTAAGTATTTCTTCTTCTTTTTTTGATCTATCTTGTTTAATAAAGCTGCTATGAAATAAGTTAACATAATTTTCAAATTGAGGTTCATTTGTTTTTATTTCTTCGTATAATTCTTGGGCCTTTCTAACAGTATTGCAAATGACTAATACTTTATTTTTATTATATTTTTTAATTATAAAATCTGAGTTTATTTCTTCATCTTTTATATTTATACTGTGTCTAATGTTATTTTCATCTTTATCTATAAATGGTTTTGGCTTTTTAAAATTCATTCCTTCTTTTATAAGTAAATCTTCTATAAATGATGGGAATGTAGCTGTTAGTATAGCAAATTTGCCACCTAATTTTGTAATATGTGAAAGACCATATACTAAATATGCTATTAAATCTGCCGAGTACATTTGTATTTCATCTATAATTATCTTTGAATAAGCTAACGTAGCAAGTTTAGGTTCAAAACCTTTGTATCTATATACGAAATCAAATAGCTGATCTATTGTACATATTGTAAGTGGCATAGTTAATTGCTTTGTTCTTTCATGATATTCACTAATTCCTAGTTCTTCTAATTGAAGTTTTTCATAATCATTATCTTGTTCTTCTTCTCTTTTTATATATTCACTAAAAGCATCTGAATGAAGAAGGCCTAATCTTTCTTCTAAATTTTCTTTAATTATATTATTTCTTACCCTGTCATATATTGCATTTATAGCTGTTCTTAGCGGTAATGTAAAGAACCCTTTGTTATTTCCAATCCATAATAAACCTGCCTCCGTTTTACCCATACCAGTCTGGGCAACAGCTATTACATTTTCGTCTTTATTATTTATCATATATTTCTGTAGCTCATTCCAATTAGATCCTGGTTTTTCTTTCTGCCATTCCTTCATCATACTATCCATTGATTCTTCTAAAAAATTGTTTTCCCATTCCACATTTTCATGCGCACTTGAAGCATAATCTATTCTATTTAAAAGTCCTTTTATTAAAATATACTCATTAAAAACATCTTCTCCATCCTCCTCTGTAATTCTATTTCCATTTACATATTTTAAACCAGGCAATTTATATACCTTAAGATCTGGTACCTTATCATACTTAAAATCTACTACATCGTTTTTCATCTCTTCTATTTCTTTTTTAATATCTTCCCTATAATCTGAAAATGAAAAATTTCTTTCATGATGATAAGCTATAGCAGTTGCTAATATTTTCACTTTTTCTTTACCATATTTTTTGACTAATTCTTTAGTATTTAAAAAACCAATACTTAAAAAACCGTGTGGTATTTCACCTGATACTTGTTTTCTTCTTACCTTTTTTTGAAATTTACGATTTGCTTTACCTAAATCGTGATACATGCAAGCTAATTTTAATATATTCCAGTCTATATTTATATTTGGATAAATTTTTCTAAGAATATTATAATTTTCTATTAATCTATCTGTATGTTCTTCTATAGTTTCCTGTTTAGGATAAGTTTTTGCTATATACTTATTTTTCACAAACATCCCCCTCCTATAAAGTTTAATATAAGAAAGTCCTGTACACAGGACTTTCTTACTAAACTGCAAATACTATATTATCATCTTCATCTAATTTAATGATTGCATCATCTGAAATTTGTATTCTACTTACATAAAGTACATCAACTTTATTCCATTGTCTAAATATCCTGAGATTCCGTTTTGTTCCTTTGTCTACTAGAATATAGTTTTTTGTTAACTTATATCTTGTCCCTGCTGAAACCCTTTCTTTAGCTATTTCTATAGAATCATCTTCTATTAAATCTATAGGAATATAAGCACTATAATTATTTTTTATATCCATTTCATCTTCAAGTTCTTTTTCGTATATATCTACAACTTTTACTTCTTCTATTAATGCTAAATCTTCTTTCCTTCCTAAAGAAGGATAAACCCTAGGATATAAAAATGCTTTTTCTATTTTTTCTACCAATGATTGATCTTTTGGTATTACATGTAAAAGCAATTCTACTCCTGTTAATAGTTCTGCTGTTGCTGGTCCCTCCACTACACCAATATAATTTTTTTTAAACTTTTCCCTGTTTTCCTCATCAAATACTATATTCTTTATATACAAATTTTTATATTTTTTCATTCCAGGAGTAATTATTTTATTTATCAAATTTCCTCTTGGTATCCATACATCTTCAAGTTGAGTTCCTTCGCACTTCTTACATTCCTTAGCCCTGGCACCATTTATAGTCATACAATTTTTACATCTTCTGTGTTTGTCATCTACTACCTGATTTGAAAACTCATATCTAGTATATAAATCATTTACCTTAGAATGATATTTTCCTTGTATGCTGATATCCATCTCTTTATATTCAGTAAAATCGCATAAGTAGTGTGTCATACCTATTACGGTAGAAGGTGGAGGTAAGGGATAAGTTTCTTTTAATTGAAAACTAGTAGGCTTTCTATAATTAACCATATCTTGAGTTAATTTTATTCTAATTGCTTTCATAGTAATCTTTAACCTTCCCTTTAATTATTTCAAAATATTCAGGCATAGATTTAGATCCTAATTCTTCTATTACCTCATTGTCATTATCAAAAACACCTTTTATTAACCCACAATAAGTATTTTCCCTTACATCTTCATATAGTACATCTTTTATTCTATCTACATCTATTCTGTTGTTTTTTACATCTAATGCATTATGGAAAATTGGATTTTTAATATCATATACTCCCCCTACAGCAAATAATGGTTTTAAATCCTCTCTTCTTCCTTTAATGTCCCTGTACAAAAATCTTATAGTATCAAGCAAGTTTATGATTCTATTTGATTTTTCCGAATTTTCTACCTCAATATTATCATTTTCATCTATACCTACCTTGTCTAAATCAATAGATATTGTATAAGCATAATAAGATTTATGAATTTCACTCTGTGCTATACTACCACCTTTAACATCATCACTCTTGTTTTCTTGTTTAATATATCTATCATATAATCCCTTATTAGTTAAAAAGTCCAAGTCGCCTTTAAAACTTTCTAAAGAAATAGCATTTGAAAGCCTTACTACTGCAGAACGTGTTTTTTGCCCTTCGGTTGTTTTCATATATCCAAAAAGATCTATTTCAGGATATCTATCTATTGTTGCTCTTGGTGCAAATTGCAGTACTGTTTTATCAGCCTTTACTTCTGTATTATCTACTCCCATTTGATTTACAATATTATATCTTAATGCCTGTCTAGATATATAGGTATGTTGATAACCTCTTCCCCTTGATATTTTCTTCAAAGAAGCCACATTACCTATAGTTTCTCCATAGTTAGCACTCTCCGCTTGAAAAATAATTGACATAGTTAACCCTTTAACCTTCATTACTTTCCCCTCCATCTTTATTTTCATCTTTAATCCATCCGTTCAAACCTGTTACAAAAGCATATCCTACTATACCTAGCAACTCTTCATCTTCCAAAGCTAAAGTTAATTGTGATGGTATCGTTTTTCCTATATACATATAACTTGTTACAATGTTGTGCATAAACATTTCTGCATTTCTTGTTTTTAGTGCATTTAATAGTCTATAAGATATACCTCTTATTTTACTCCTGTCTGCATCTTTATCTTTTTTAATGTATTCTCTTCTTAAATGGTATCCGAAGGCCCTAAATTTTTCTACTAAGGCCTTATTATCGTTTACTTTATCCACGCCCCCAACCCCTTTCAAATAGTTTATATTTATAATGTTCAAATTCATTATATGTCCAGTATGATAATAGGTAGTTATTGTTTCAGATTCTGTAATTTTATATATTAATAATTTGTGAATTAATGTAAACATATTATAGTTGTTTAAAAGTCTTTCCATCATCATGTCATATACATTAAAATAGTTTCTAGATTCCCTATATCCAGTGTTTATTAATCTGTCTATCTCATTTGCCGATGCCCTTATTACAGTTAAAATATCTTTAGATAGTATATTAAATCTATATTTTTCATCCTTATACCTTACTATTTGAACATCCTGAAGTTCATATTGTATACTGCTACTATGTTCTTTTTTAATTGCATTTATTAATGCTCTATATGTTAAAGACCTATTATCTTTTTCATCTGCATTGAGTATGTTATCTCTAATAATTCTATTAGTTCTTAATAAGCTGTTTACTGAGTTATTATTGTTTATAAAAATTCCATTATTGTATCCATAAGTAAAGCCAGCAGGTAAACAAGAATAAATTAGCCTACATAAATCACATATAGCTACATCATTATTAAAATTCCATACATGGGACGACTTTCTAGTTACATCAAATCCTGTTCCGTTTAAAAAACTCATATCATTATTTAAGTTTTCCATTTTTTGATCACAAACAAAGCAATTATATTTAAACTTCTCTTTATCTGATTTTATATAGTCTATAGCAGTATCCACAAAATATCCTTGGTAATCTTTGTACACATTATTCTCTCTAGGTTGACGATTTAAAAAACATACATTATCCCATCCATTATTTATAACACTATAAATAACACCTTTTGCTGCTATATGTTTTTTACCACTTCTGCTATTAAAATAGCTTATTATTTCGTCTATTATTTTATAAAGCTCTTTTATCTCCCCTAGCTTGTCTTCTAACTTATCATTTTTTCTTAGATTAACAGGCTTTAACTTTTTTTCTAGCTCCAATACATCCGCATCGTGTTTTATAAAAGGATATACTTTTTTGTGATTATTTCTTTTTAAATAACCATTGTTACCTTTCATCTTCCTAATATAATCGTTTAAAGCATTTAGAGATTTTTCATCAAAATTTTTAAAGTTATTATATTTATGACTTTCCATTATTGATTTGTAAGATACAATTCTATACCAAGGTGTGTATTTATGATATTTTTCTATGAAATAATTAAAGTATTTTTCTGCAAAGTTTTCTAAAGACTCTAATTTAATTTCTATATATTGATTTTCTTCTTTTACTTCCTCCTTTGCATGTTCCAAAATATTACAGAATCCTACTATTCCGGCATTGAACTGCCAATCAGATAGTTCAATCCTTATCTTTTCTTCACTCACTTTTTCACCTCCTATACTAAATTTACCATTCCAAACCCAGCACTTTTCATGCCACCTATCCCAGCTTTATAAAGATAATCTAACAAATACGGTTTAGCTGTTATTTTTATTCTACATAGATTTGATAAAACTTCGATTCCATAATGTTTTACTTTCACTTCCTTATTAAACAAAATTTCGGCTTCTATTTCTTCTATATCTAATATCCTTGCTTCATTGAATTCTTCTATAAGTTGATATTTTAAGTTGCTCATAAATATTTCTTTGCCTTCTAGATTGCTTAAAGAGTGATACCAAGTCTTTGCATTGTCTCCACTATGTTCTCTTACTACAATAGGTGACATAGTTTTAAATATAGCCTCATTAGAATAAATATTTTTTTCTTTCAGCATATCTATCCTTTCTATTTTAAAGATGTTATCTTTAACAGGGAACTTTTTTCCTTTATTAGTTAGAATGGAGTTATAAAACATTATTCCATCTTCAATATCATTAGTTGAAAAATTTAAATATATTTTTTTACTTGGAATAACTATTTCTTCTCTTAGAAATTTACAATCACCCATGTACAAACTAAACGTAAAGCTTTTTCTCTTATTTGGAATCTCTTTATATAATTTATTAAAATACTCTTGATTGTAAGAATTGTAGCAACTCTTTAATAATGAAAGCATTATCTTATTTTTATCCTTGCATATTTTTTCGTTCTCTGAAGAAATTTCAACACCAAATCTCAAAAATTTCACCTCCTTTCCATTTATATTTCTTTTAACTAGTTATATTTTGGGTTTTATTTTGTCTTTCCTGCGTTATTTACAACATAAATAGTTAATTCGAATAAATTAGTAAAATGAGGGTTAATATTGTTATTTTTATATATATTGTTAATTTGATCAGTTTTAAATTATAATTTATCCTTGTATCAGCATAAATACTACTTGTTTTAAAGCAGCATTTTCTTTTCTTAACTCAATATTTTCTTTTTTTAGTTTAGTTATTTCATCTTTTGCCATAAAATTAGTTTTTCTATCAAAATTACCAAGCTTGTAATCCTCAGATGCTTTTATCATTTGTTCTTTAAATTCCTCAGTGCAGATTCTATTTTTCACATCTACCATTACCATATAAATGTTCTCCCTCATTAAAAACTTTAAATTTTTTCCCCCTTTTTTTATTGACCCCATGTCTTCTTTAAATGTGTTAATACAATAATATATGGTAATTTATAGGTTTGCAAATTCAAAATACCCTTATATATGACTAAAAAAAGTGCAGATAATTGATACATATCAATTATCTGCACTTTTCTTTGTTTTCTAATATAGTTCTATTAAATTTGTTTCTTATCTCCACATTTAAAGTAGACAATTTACATTCTAATTATAGTTCTATTACTTTTTTCTATTTTATTGCCAAGATAAGAAAAATATACGACAAATTTATTATAACACAAATTTAACTATATTAAAAAATTTAATAATTGATGATAATATCAATTGTTCAAGAAGTTTATATAAATAGTTTATTAAATATAGCAAAGTTCATAATAGGCACATTTCCTGCATATCAGTTTTTTATTGATTGCTGGAGGTAATTTTAATAACATAATTTTATTAATTTCTATAACAATAACTTGTAATTTTTCTTCATCTTCATTAGTTAAGAACACTTCTTTTCTTTTCCTTAATAATGGATAATCTAATATGCCCTTTTCTATGGCAATATCTTTTTTCTTTAATAACCATATATAATATTTCAATTGCCATTCAGACGCCTCTTCAATTTTTCTAGATTTCTTCACTTCATGTATTACTTTCCAATCTTTTAAAAAGTCAATACTAATATTTTCATCGATAAAAATATGTTTCTTTTCTCTTTTATAAGATGTTTTATCTATCAATTTCCCAATGTCTACAAGTTCGCTATTTTGTTCCATGGTTACGTTATTAATAAAAAACCAAAGCTTTCTTTTGCAAACAAAATAATAATATACCATTACACCACTAACAGGTCTATTCATAAAACCACCCTCTCTAACCCCTTGAACTGTTAGAGGTTGTTTATCTTCCATATGTTTATTATAACAAACAATGTTGACATATACTGTCATCATTAGAAGATTATTTATAATTTTCTAATAATTGTTCTGCTTCTTTTTGTATTTCTTCTTTTAAATACTTAGGTTCTATTACTTTAACATCGCTCCCCATACTTAATATCCAGCTTTTTACTTCAGTCATTCCTCTAACTTTTGCCTTAAATAATATAGCATCTTTATTATGAAGCTCCTTTATTACTTGATTTTCAACCCATATTTTTTCTTTTACAATTTGTGCCATAGGATATTTTATTTCTAATTCTATAAATAACTCTTCATCTTTAAAAATTCCAAAACAATTTTTCATATAGTCTTCTAAATTAAAATCATTTTTCTTCTCAAATTTTTCTTCCAATATTTCATATTCTTTTATTCTAGAAATTTTAAAATCCCGCATTTCTTGTCTATATTCGCAAAACCCTGCAAAATACATAGAACCTTTGTATTGAAAAATATAATAAGGATGAACTACTCTAAGACTAGCATCCCTTTTAGCTGATTTGTATAATATTTTAATTTTCCTATTAGAAATAATAGCTGCTTTTATGTCAAACCATATTACCTTTTCTCTTTGAAAATTATAATTTGATTTTGTACTTTTAATATAAAAATCAAAATCCATATTGCTTTCGTTTTCCCTTAATGCTCCTATTTTATCAACCAATGTTTTTAGCTCTGAGTACCCTATAAAATTTTCATACTTTAAATGCTCTAGAGCTGACAGCAAAGTCAAATACTCTTCATTTGTAACATTTAACCCTAATATATAATCCTTACTATCTAGGGCATAACCTCCATATTTCCCCGGAATTGAAGTAACATATATTCCTGCCTTGTCTAAATCTTCCCTATACCTAATTACCTGCCTTCTGCTAACTTCAAGCTCATCTGCTATTTCTTGTAAGGTCATTTTCCCTCTACTTTTTAGCAAAATTAACATTTTTAATGTATTGCTTAATTTGCTCAATATTTGTCCCCTTTCGTAATACTTCCATGCTAGTTTAATTACTAAAAGCTAGTTTAACTACTAAGGCCCCCTATAATAATTTCTTTGGCGCCAAAACATTATGTTTTGTAATGCCTATATGTTACACATTTCCCTAAACAGCTATGATATTCCTTTATAAATCGCTCGCAACTTTCGACATAATGTGCATTTTACTTGTTTTTGTAAGCAATCATTTTTTAAAATTTTTAATATTTAACACAAAAATAAAACACCATCATTCTTCAAGGCTTTCTACCTTGAGAAATGATGGTGTTTTAAAAATCATATCAAAAACGACGTCGCTCTCATTATCTCAAAATAATCATTCGTTTTAAATAATATACTTTTTGGCGAATTTTGAGCAGCCCCGGGATAAAATGAATTTTTATAAGCATCGCCATGATATTTATAGCCTATTTCTAAAGCAAACCTTTTTGGCAGCTTTATCTTATTTTTGTTCAAATCCCTTTCCAAGGCCCATCTTACGCCATCCCTTATTAACTCTACAGATTTGCCGGGATGAATACTAACAGATGCAGCACCAATACCTTCGCTGACAGCTACTGTAACAATATTTTCATTAAATTTCTTCGCTTCTTCGCATATGCCTTTATCGCCACTTAAAAATGCAACAGGTATTTTTAAATACACGGCTAAGTATGAATGTAGTAAAAATTCGCTTAAATATTCACCATTTAATTTTATGTAATCAATTACAGAACTACTTACTGTATGAGCTAAAGGATTTTGATCCGAACCTCCACAGGAATGATAACCTACAAATACTATTGCATCAAAACTTTCATCTATACCTTGTATCATTTTATAAGGATGTCCACTCCATCCTCTAATTAGCTTAATATTTTCCGGTAGCCTAAATGGATTTATATTCATTCCCGAACCGTGGGCATCTTTTACTATAATATCTGTAGCCCCTGCCATAGTTGCACCTTCGCAAGCTGCTGCTACTTCTTTGGTCATCTGTTCTGCGAAATATGGATAATTGGGTGAAGATCTTCTTGCCTCTTCCCAAGCTGTTATCCCGGCTACTCCTTCTATATCTGCGCTTATATAGATTTTCAATTATAATCCCCCCATAAAATATCGTTGTACACCATAACCATAGGGATGGCAGACTGCGCAAAATTGCACCTTTTTTGCTTTTTGTCATCCTGAGCGGAGCGAAGGATCTGCATTTTAAGCCAACCGAGACTCTTCGCTTCGCTCAGAGTGACAGTTATTACGCAGTCTGACGGTAGACTATGTAATGATTGTCACTTATGAAACAGTGCACACATCCACCCACTGCGCCCCTGTTATTTCTAATATTTCCTCCGGCGTCATCTTAACAGCAGAATTTGTACTCCCTGCCGCCGGGTAAACTATTTCAAAATTCTTAAGAGATTCATCCAAGTATACATCTATCTCATCCGGCAGGGCAAAAGGACATACACCGCCTACAGGATGGCCTGTAATTTCTAATGTTTCATCAACCGGTATCATTTTTGCCTTACATCCAAAGACCTTCTTATATTTTTTATTATTTACCCTGGCCGTGCCACAAGTTACTATTACTATATTTCTGTCCTTTAATTTAAAAGCCAATGTTTTTGCAATCATTGCTTCCTCTACTCCAAGCGCTTCTGCCGCTAAAGGTACTGTTGCACTGCTTTCATCTAAATATATTATTTTATGTGGAAGATTCTTATCTTTAAAATACTTTTCAACTGCTAAATTCTTCATTTTATCAACCCCAAGTCTTATATTTTAACACTAATTACGTGTTTTATTATACCATTGTTTGCATGGGGTGTCGAAATTTTTATGTTGCTTCCTAAATGAAAAGGGTAGTGCAAAACTGCACTACCTCCTTTTATTAGAATCATCTAATTGGCCTTTCTTTTTCCTTGCCCTACGCTCTAAATTCTTAGCCACATTCCTATTCCTTTGATCTTCATCATCAATATTGATATCAAGTTCATCTGATGCTTCTAGTCTCGTTTTGTCTAGGTTATCTCTGTTGTCTCCGGCTCTGTTCTGATTCTGATCCCTAGAGTCCGATCTCCTTTTCATTAAGCCACCTCCTCGGATTTATTTTACCTTTAATTTATCCTTAAATACCCGGTAAAATTTTGAAATGCCGAGTATCAGGACCAATAAAAATCTGTAAAAGAGGTAGTGCAAAATTTGCACTACCTTCTTTAAAGTTCTTCTTCTAATTCAGATACCTTTGCTATTTTTTCCTCTGCTCTATGAACTAGGTTCTCAACCATAGTTCCATCCTTTCTTTCTTCACTCATAATATCAGCATCAAATTCGTCTGCTATTTCTAATTTCATTCTTTCTAAGGCTCTTCTAACACTGGAACTCGATATTTTTCTCATTAAATCACCTCTCAGAATTTATTTTGTCTTTAAATTATCTTTAAATACCTAGTAAAATTTTGAAATACCGAATATCAATGCCAGTAAAGGTCCCGACCTCAATATCACTTTATAAAACAGTTTGTTATTTATTCTAGCTGTGCCACAAGTTACTATAACAATATTTCTATCTTTTAGCTTAAAAGCTAATGTTTTTGCAATCATTGCTTCTTCCGCTCCTAGTGCTTCTGCTGCTAAAGGTACTGTTGCACTACTTTCATCTAAATATATTATTTATGTAGAAGATCTTAATTTTCATTTGCTTGATCCTTATATTTGTCCACATACAGCCTATTGTTAGAATCTAAATTTGCATAAAAAACCTCCCTAATGTCGGTTATTCCATACATTTTTAATTGATCAATTAGCCACTGGGCTGTTAAATTTCTACTTGCCAAATTTTCATAAATAATATTACCTGTTACTATTACTTCTGTTTTAATATCATCCTGCTCTCCTAACATATTTAAATCATCTAAAGTAACAGTATCTTTATGTGATACTTTAATTACACTAATTTCACCTGTGGTTTCTAATATTCCATATTTAACATTATTAATATTAAATACATCTTTTTTTCTTAACAAATGGTATAAATCATCAATTGTATAATGAAATTTGCCTAAATTTTTTTCTAAAATACGTCCATCTTTAATAACCACCAAAGGCTCTCCTTGTATAACTCGTGCTAATTTTAAATTTTTACCTGATATATAAGATACTAAAAAGGTTAATGCACCAAATAAAAATAGTCCTATCATATGTTGCCAAGTTCTTTGATTGACATCAGTAGCAAGAGTTGCAGCAATAGACCCGAAAGTAATTCCATTTACATATTCTTGCATTGTAAGTTGTGATATTTGCTGTCTGCCCAATAGTCGTGTAATAAATAATATTGAAAAAAATGATAAAATTGTTTGCATAACTACTTCAATAGCTACTTTCATAAATAAAACCTCCAACGTATATATATATATTTTGGACTTATACTATAGATAAACAACTCAAAAGATGAACAGTTCAAATATTTAACAAGGAATACGGAAATTAACATCCATAATATTAAAATACAATTTCTTTCCCTCTTTATAATATTATGTTCATAACCGTGTAATTAATAAGTAATAAAACCTATTATATAAAAAATTTGGAGGAATTTGTATGAAACTTTGGCAACAAGGGGTTCTTACCCTGGTTTTTATAGTAGTTGGATTTGCTCTAATTTATTTTCTTCATAAAAAGAAAATCATTTAAAATTATACAAAAAATATAGAGCAATGGGGACGCATCCCTTCAAAAAACATCCCCACAATTGCTCTTTATTCTATTGCTCTTAATTTTGTTTTAATTATTAAACTTTCTCTACTTTAATACCGGTATCATGATCATTTAAATTTTGTTTTTCCAGGTTTTCGTTTTTAACCTCATTGATTGCCAAAGCTAATGTTTCTTGCATAATATAGTCTTTATGAGTATTCACTGCTCTAACTACCTCATCATCACCATCGAAATAAATATTGATATTATCTGCAACTTCAAACCCTGCATTTTTTCTCATTTGCTGTACCTTAGAGATAAATTCCCTTGCAAGTCCTTCATCGATTAATTCGTCATTTAATGTTGTGTCTAAAATAACAAACAGGTTGTTTTCCATCTGTACTGTAAAGCCTTCTTTAGCTGAAATTGTAATCATCACATAATCTTTGATAATTTCAGTCATTTCTCCATCTAACTCTAATTCTATACTCTCTCCGGCCTCTAGTTTTGGTACAACTTCCGAAGCATTTAACTGCGCTAAGGCCTTGCCTAAAGATTTAATCCTGCTTCCTAATATAGGTCCGGCAACTTTAAAATTTGGCTTTAAGCTATAGTCCATATATTCTTTAGGATTTTCTACAAACACTACTTCTTTTATATTCAGCTCTTCTTTTATCAGTGGAACTAAGTCTGAAATAAGTTCTTTATGTCTGCCGTTTGTTAGTATTTTTTGCAGTGGTTGACGCACCTTGATTTGATTTTCATCTCTTGCTGCCCTGCCTAGACCTACTAAATCCCTAACCAGGTCCATCTTTTCTTCTACATCCTTATTTACCAATTCCCTGTTTACAACCGGAAAATCCGCCAAATGCACAGATTCCTCCACTGTCAGGCTTTGATAAATTTCTTCGGATATAAATGGTGCAAAAGGTGCTGTCAATTTTGATATACCTACTAAGATTTCATAAGTTGTATTATATACCGCTTTTTTATCTTCTGTCAATTCTGACACCCAAAAACGGCGTCTAGCCCTTCTGATATACCAATTAGATAAATCTTCATTTAAAAAATCTTGTATTTTTCTGACTGCTCTTGTTAAATCATATATCTCCAATTCACTTGTTACTTCTTTAATCAAACTATTGTACTTCGATAAAATCCATCTGTCTAATTCCGGTCTGTCTTTATATTCTACAAAGAAATCTCTCGGGTCAACCTCGTCTATATTAGCATATAGAATGAAGAATGCATATACATTTTGGATTGTTGTAAAAAACTTGCTCTGCACTTCTCTTAATCCATCAATGTCAAATCTTGTCGGCACCCAGGCCGGGGACACATGCAATAAATACCATCTCAAAGCATCTGCACCATATTCATCGAACAATTCAAATGGATCTACTGTATTGCCCCTGGATTTGGACATTTTTCTACCTTCTTTGTCTAATATGAGGTCATTTACAAGCACATTTTTATACGAAGAAACCCCTTTTACAAATGTTGATATAGCTATTAATGAATAGAACCAACCACGAGTTTGGTCTATGCCTTCGCAAATAAAGTCCGCCGGAAACAATTCGTCAAAATTATCCTTGTTTTCAAATGGATAGTGATGCTGTGCAAATGGCATGGCCCCACTGTCAAACCAGCAGTCTATTACTTCTGTTACTCTGGTCATGATGCCCTCGGTGCATTTATCACATTTCAAATGGACATCATCTACATAAGGTCTGTGTAATTCTATAGTCTCATCTATATCTTCAACGGCTCTTTCTACAAGTTCGGCTCTTGAGCCTATTGATGTTGTATGTCCACACTCACATCTCCAAATATTTAACGGTGTTCCCCAATAACGGCTTCTTGAAATTGCCCAATCATGTAAGTTTTCTAACCAATTTCCAAATCGCCTTTCTCCCACATAGTCCGGAAACCAATTAACTGAGTTGTTATTTTTGATCAATTGTTCCTTAAGTTTGGTCATCTCTATATACCAGCTTGGATTTCCATAGTATAAAAGTGGTGTTGAACATCTCCAACAATGCGGATAGTTATGTTCAAATTTTTCCTTATGGAATAGTTTGCCTTCTGCATGCAGCCATTTGATAATGTCTACATCGCAATCCATGACAAATCTGCCTTTCCAAGGTGTTTCTGTATATTTTCCATCTAAATCCACCGGTTGAGGTACAGGCAAATCATATTTTCTTCCCGTTAAATAGTCATCTTCACCAAAAGCCGGGGCAGTATGAACTATTCCGGTACCGTCTTCTGTAGTAACATAGTCCCCTAATGTGACAAAGAATGCTTTTTTATCCACTTTTACAAATGGCATCAACTGCTCATATTCTATATATTCTAAATCTTTACCCTTTAATCTTTCAACAACTTCAAAATCATCACCTAATAGTTTATTTGCTAATTCTTCCGCTATATAATAAAGCTTATTATCTAACTTTACCTTTATATAGGTAACTTGCGGATGCACGGTCAGTGCAGCATTAGCGGCTAATGTCCACGGTGTTGTTGTCCATACTAAAAAGTATTCATCTTTATCTTTTCTTTTAAATGGAACAATAACTGTATTTGACTTTATTTCTTTGTATCCCAAAGCAACCTCATGGGATGCTAACCCCGTTCCACAGCGTGGACAATATGGTAGGACCTTATGTCCTTCATAAATATAGCCTTCTTTAAAAAACCTGTCTAAAATCCACCATACAGATTCAATATAATCATTATCTAATGTAATATACGGATTATCCAAATCTATAAAATAGCCCATTCTTTCAGTCATGTCTCTCCACTGTTTTTCGTAAGCAAATACGGACTCTCTACATTTTTTATTAAATTTGTCTATTCCATATTCTTCAATTTCATATTTATTGCTGAGTCCCAACTGCTTTTCTACCTCAATTTCTACAGGAAGCCCATGGGTGTCCCATCCTGCTTTCCTTTTTACCTGATAACCCGCCATGGTTTTATATCTGCATACAGAGTCTTTTAATGTTCTTGCAATTACGTGATGAATTCCCGGTGCTCCATTTGCAGTTGGAGGCCCTTCGTAGAAAATAAATGATTTTTGCCATTCACGATTTTCTATACTTTTATCTAATATTTTATTTTCATCCCAATACCGGGCTATTCTACTTTCTTTTTCAGCGATTGGATCATTTGATAGCGGTTTAAATCCTTTCACTCTGTTCATCCTTTCTGTAATTATATTTTATGACCTAACCTATACTAGAAACCCTGGGCCGGAAACCGAAGTGCCAAAAATCCATTAGAGATATATAAAATCCTAAAAGGACCCCGCACACCGACAGGCCAATGCCGACCTCTAATATGGCGAGTCAAACGCATATTAAAAAATCCCCAAGCCTAAAAGACCTAGGGACGAATTTATCGTGGTACCACCCTCATTATAAAACGGTATCTAAATACAACGCATGAATACAATCTGAATATCTAAAAATATATTCAATTACAATTTTGATTATTTGAAATCTGTATTTAGATACTATTCTATCACTCAAACCATGTAACGTATGGTTCCGAAAGATTTTACTGTTATTTCAAACCTTTGGCTCTGAGGTGATTTTCATAAAAGCACTGTCATAATCTTTCACCATATGATTATGTCTCTAAAAACAGTTTTCTTTTACTACTGTCCTCTTCCTTACCTTTAAATTTGTTCTATTTTCAAAGTACATTATACACTTCACATGTTATAAAAGTCAAGTGGTTTTTAATACCCCGCTTAGGGACGGACACGTAGATTTTTCTCTTCTGTTGTTTTCAAGTGCTATGCTTCCTTCTTCTTGTTCCCGCAAATTTTTGAAAGCAACTGATAGCATCAATTTAATTCTATTTAGTTGATTTACCTCACTGGCCCCGGGATCATAATCTATAGCGACAATGTTAAAATTGATATATCTATTTCTTAACGCTTTAATCATTCCTTTGCCCGTTACATGGTTTGGTAGACAAGCAAAAGGCTGCATACATAGTATATTAGGCACTCCACTTTCTATTAACTCTATCATTTCCGCTGTTAAAAACCATCCCTCTCCCGTTTGATTTCCTAAAGAAAGTACCTTAGAGGCGCTTTTTGCTAATTGTTTAATAGACTTTGGTGCTTCGAATCTATTGCTTTTATTTAAAACCTTTTTCATTTCCCTGCGATAGCACTCTATAGCCTTAATAATAATATGTCCTACTATTTTAGCTGTTTTACTGCCTGAAAGATGGCTATGTCTAAAATCTTGATTATAGGCACAATATAAAAGAAAGTCAGTTAAATCCGGCATTACAGCTTCCGCACCTTCAGCCTCAATTATATCTACTACATTATTATTTGCCGTAGGATGATATTTTACTAAAATTTCTCCTACTAAACCAACTCGCGGCTTTTGTATATTATTTATTTCTAATGTATCAAAATCATTGACAATTTTCCTGATATTATGCTTAAATTCTCTGAAATTACCCCACAATACGGATTCCTTGCAAATTTCTACCCATTTTTCATATAAAACATTGGTAGAACCTGATATTTTTTCATAAGGCCTGATTTTATAAACAACCCTCATTAACAAATCCCCATATACTAACGCCATCATGCTCTTATGAAGTAATGACGGTGTTAATTTAAAACCGGGATTTTTCTCCATACCGACAGCATTTACAGAGATTACAGGAATATGCCCTAATCCAATATCCCTTAAGGCCTTTCTTAAAAAGCCTATGTAATTAGTAGCGCGACATCCCCCACCGGTTTGGGATATAACCACAGAAGTGTTGTTTTCATCATATTTGCCGGATTTTAAAGCCTCCACAATCTGACCTATTACTATAATTGATGGATAACAGGCATCATTATTTACATATTTCAAACCTTCTTCTATTGCACCCTCATCCACAGATGGCAGTATATCTAAATTATATCCGGATGCCCTGAATGCATATTCTAAAAATTGAAAATGAATCGGCGACATCTGCGGAACCAGTATTGTATGTTTCTGTTTCATCTTTTTTGTAAATATAACTTTACTTGGTCTTTCCTTTATTTTTGTAGGAACAAATTTATTTTTATCCCTTTCTTTTAGAGCTGCCTGTAATGAACGTATTCTAATTCTGGCTGCCCCTAAGTTGTTGCCTTCGTCTATTTTTAAAGTGGTATATATTTTACCCCACTGCCCTAAAATCTCTTTTACTTCGTCTGTAGTAACCGCATCTAATCCACATCCAAAAGAGTTAAGCTGTATAAGCTCTAAATTTGGATGGGTAGCTACAAAACCGGCAGCCGCATAGAGTCTTGAATGATACATCCATTGGTCTACAACACCTAAGGGTCTTTCTACTTCCCCTAAATGTGCCACAGAATCTTCTGTTAAAACAGCCATATCATATGATGTAACTAAATCGGAAATACCGTGATGTATTTCAGGATCTATCTGATAAGGTCTACCCGCTAATACAATTCCCCTTTTGCCTGTCTTTTTAATATATTCTAATACCTCTTCTCCCTTGTTTCTAATATCCAGCTTTACTTTTTGATCTTCTTTCCATGCCTTATTTACAGCTTCATTTATTTCCTTTTTAGAAATATTCATAAATTCAAATTCTTCGAAGAGCCGTTTTTTAAGTTTCCTTTTATTGTCCATAGACAAAAAAGGATTCATAAACAAAATATTTTTTTCTTCTAATACCTCCATATTGTTTCTTATAACCTCCGGATAAGAAGTTACAATCGGGCAATTATAATGGTTATCTGCTTTTTGTTGTTCCTTCTTTTCATGTGTAATGGAAGGATAAAAAATGAATTTTAACCCTTTTTCCACCAGTGCCATAATATGCCCATGTGCTAATTTTGCAGGATAACATACGGATTCCGATGGAATAGTTTCTATGCCTTTTTCAAATATTTTTTTAGAAGACCTAGGTGATAATTCTACCCTAAAACCTAATTGCGTAAAAAAAGTAAACCAAAATGGATAATTTTCAAATAAATTAAGTACCCTTGGAATTCCTACAGAACCTCTTTTAGCTTCCTCTATTTTTAATGGCTTATATGCAAATATTCGTTTATATTTATAATCATATAAATTCGGTATAACTTCTTTTTTCTTTTCTATACCTGCCCCTCGCTCACAGCGATTGCCGGTAATAAATTGTCTGCCGTCAGAAAATTTATTTATGGTCAAAAGACAGTTATTTCCACATAATCCACAGCGCCCGGTTTCACTTTCCATATCTAAAGTTTTTAAATTTTCTTTGGTAACAAGCGACGTCTTAACACCCTCTACGTATCTTTCCTTGGATATTAAAGCCGCACCAAAAGCACCCATAATTCCGGCTATATCCGGCCTTACAACTTCCCTACCACATACTAATTCAAAAGCTCTCAACACTCCATCATTGAGAAATGTTCCGCCCTGTACAATAACTTTTTTACCTAAATTCTTAGCGTCTCTGATTTTAATTACCTTAAATAGTGCATTTTTAATTACGGAATAAGAAAGCCCTGCTGCTATATCTGCTATACTAGCCCCTTCTTTTTGAGCTTGTTTAACACTGGAATTCATAAATACTGTACATCTTGTGCCTAAATCTACCGGTGCTTTGGACTGTAATGAAAGTTCTGCAAACTCGCTAATTTCTAAATTCATTGAATTAGCAAAAGTTTCTAAAAATGAACCACAGCCTGAAGAACAAGCCTCATTTAACATTATATTGTTTATAATACCGTCTTTAACCTTCATAGATTTCATATCCTGCCCACCGATATCTAAAATAAATTCTACACCGGGCAGAAAGTGCTCTGCAGCCTTGTAGTGAGCCACTGTTTCTATCTCTCCGATATCCACTGACAGTGCTGCCTTTAACAGTGCCTCGCCGTATCCTGTCACTGTTGAATAGACTATTTCTGCACCCTGTGGCAATTTATCGTAAAGGTCTTTCAAGGCATTTGCCGTGGATTGAAAAGGGCTGCCCCCATTGTTTCCATAATAGGAATATAGTAAGGAGTTATCCTCACCTATTAATGCCAATTTTGTAGTAGTGGAACCGGCATCTATTCCTAAATAACATTTGCCCCTATATTCTTTCAGTTCCTTTCTTTTAACATCATGCCCCTTGTGCCTGTTTTTAAACTTTTCTAGTTCCTCTTCATTTACAAAAAGCGGTCTTAATATACCAACTTCATGACTTATTTCTTTTTCTAAAGAATTAACTCTTTTAACCAGCTCTTTAAAAGATATTCTTTCTTCTTCTGTAGCAGCCAGTGCTGCTCCTATAGCTACAAAAAGCTGGGAATTTTCCGGGAAAATCACCTGTTTATCCGTTAATTTTAAAGTTTCTATAAAACGTTGACGAAGTTCGGATAAAAAGTATAAAGGCCCACCCAAGAAAGCTACATTACCCCTAATAGGTTTTCCGCAAGCAAGCCCCCCTATAGTTTGATTTACAACCGCCTGAAGAACTGATGCTGCAATATCTTCTCTTGCTGCGCCTTCATTTAATAAAGGCTGCACATCTGTTTTAGCAAAAACTCCACATCTTGATGCAACAGGGTATATTGTGGTATGTTTTTTGGCTAATTCATTTAATCCTGCCACATCTATTTCCATTAAAGATGCCATCTGGTCTATAAAGGCACCCGTGCCCCCCGCGCATATTCCATTCATTCTCTGTTCTACAGATCCCGATAAATAGGTTATTTTTGCATCTTCCCCGCCTAATTCTATTACAACATCAGTCTGCGGATAGTATCTCTCTATAGCTTTTGTACTGGATATCACTTCTTGTATAAACGGAATATCAAGCCACTGCGAAACAGCTAGTCCACCGGAACCTGTTGTCATTATCATCACATTTTTATCTTTGAAATTATTATAAGCATCATTTACAAATTCTTGTATGGTTTTTCTGATATCGGCAAAGTGTCTCTCGTATCGACTATATATGACTTTATAATTTTTATCTAAAATTACTAATTTAACAGTTGTAGATCCTACATCTAAACCCAGATATACTAGATTTTTCATTTTTTATATTGCCCCCTAAACACATCTAATATCGTCCATTATATCAAAAGTTGGATACAGGCTTGCCAATTTGTCAGATCTTTTTTAGAATTTTATACCTTTCTAACCGGTGCTATCTATCTCATCTACAAATTTCTAACTTCCGACCTCTAACTTCTAACCTCTAATTAATATATATTATAATACTCATTGGTATAGTTGTAAAATTTTTAAATTTCAAATAAACCGAGCCTATTACTTAATTGCCCATACATTCCTACCCTTTTGTCTCAATATCCGGGGAAATTTTATATTATCAGTAAATAATTAATCCCAAAAACATTAATCTCCGCCGTATCTATGTTATATATTATATAATTATAATATAATTTTAGAATTAAAAATAACTATCTGAGAAACAACTATGTAATACCCTGTGACATGCTCTCCCACTAAATCCTATGAATTTTGAGGGAGCTTCTTGGGATGTAGCAATCCAATGATTGCTATAATTACCAAGCTCTACGGGTAAGTCCTACCCTGATATTATTTTTAATATGCTAACAAAGTAGCACCTATCTTTTTAATATTTATAGCTGCATTTAAATCTCTATCTATTGAATTACCACAATTGCAAACATATATTCTATCTGATAGTTTCAAATCATCTTTGATAGAACCACAAAAAGAACAGGTTTTACTAGATGGAAAAAACTTATCTATTTTTACCAGCTGTTTCCCTGCTAATTCTGTTTTATATTTAAGCATTGAGGTAAACATACTCCAGCCATTATCAGATACAGATTTACCAAAATTAAGGGCTTGACTCATCCCTTTCATGTTTAAATCTTCTATGGCTATAGCATTGTGTTCTTTAACTAATTCGGTAGATAGTTTGTGCAAAAAATCAAGTCTAGAATTTTTAATCTTATTGTGAATTTTTGCTACTTTAGTTTTTTGCTTATACCAGTTATTTGAAAACTTAACTTTTCTTGAAAGGTTTTTTTGTTCTTTAGCTAACTTAGATTCTAATAATCTAAAAAACCTAGGATAGCCAGCTCTTTGGTTTTCGGAGCTAACAAACAATTCTTTCATTGAAAAATCTAGACCAACTATATTTCCATGACTAGGTACTTCAACTATTTCTTTTTCAAACTCAGTAAGAATACTAACAAAATATGCTCCTGTAGGTTCTTGCCTTACAGTAGCAGAAAGTATCTTATAATCAGATGGTATCTGTCTATGAAGTTTGATTTTTACAAATCCAAGTTTAGGAAGCTTTAGTTTCTTGTTTTCTATTCTAATTGAGTTATTTGTATTTTTAGTAGTATAAGATTTAATATTATTTTTCTTAGATTTAAATCTAGGGAATTTAGCTCTTTTAGAAAAGAAGTTTTTAAAAGCATTATCTAAGTTTTTGAGTGTAGATTGTAAAGAAACACTATCAACTTCCTTAAGCCATGTTAATTCATTCTTCAAAACAGTTAATTCTTTAGCTTGATTAACATATGTTGTTGATTTTTTCTCATTTTTATATAATTCAATTCTTTGATTTAAAAAGTGGTTGAAAATATACCTATTACAACCAAAAGTTTTATTAATTAAAGTTAATTGGCTTTTATTTGGATATATTCTATATTTAAAAGCTTTATTGAATTTCATAGACATTGCACCTCCTTCATGCTAAAACTATACTATATATAATTTTAGCTGTAAAGGAGAATAAGCGATGAATAGCAATGATTTTAAAAGCACTAGGCATTCAGTTTATAATTTGAAATATCATTTAGTTGTAATAACGAAATATAGACACAAATGTATTAACAAAGAGATACTAGATGATTTAAGAGAAATATTTAGCAATCTGATTAAAGGTAAAAATGGAGCTTTAATAGAATTTAATGGGGAAGCAGATCATGTGCATTTATTATTTGAAGTACCACCCCAAGTTGAATTAGCAAAATTAGTCAACACTCTTAAAACAGTTTCCTCAAGGTTGATTAGAAAAAAGTATAGTGATTATTTAAAAAAATATTATTGGAAACCAGTATTTTGGAGTAGAAGTTATTGTATTATAACAACTGGTGGTGCAACTATTGAAATAATTGAAAAATATATTAAATCACAAGCAAGAGTTAAAGATTAAAACCGTTTAAATTCATATCCACCCTAATAGAGGATGGAGTTTTCTTTAAACATTTTGATAAAATTCTATAAAACGGGGTGATATTTTGATTAATAAAAATAAAGATGGGAATTATAAGTTTATACAAAACAAAAAATGCGAATTTTTTCCCTGCCATAAAATAAGTGACCCAACTAAATTCAACTGTTTATTTTGTTATTGTCCTCTTTATGTGTTAAAAGATAAATGCGGTGGCAATTTCACATACACAGATGAAGGTATAAAAGACTGTTCTAATTGCGCAATTCCCCACGATGAAGGGGGATACGAATACATCATGTCTAAAATAAGAGAAGTTATAAAAATTGCAAGCCAAAGAAAACATTAATCACTTTCGTAAATATTAGATATATTTTATTTTTAAATTCTATATATATAATTTAGTGAGTATAATTAATTATAAAATATTAATAGAAGGTGATATGTTCGTGTTTAACAAGACAATCTTTATAGTTATTAAAATTAACAAAAAAATGCTAATAATAATTATTGCATTATTAATACTATTATTACTTGTTCCTATATTTATTTTAAAACCTTCCGTTTCTGTATTTAATAGCTCTAGAAAAACCATAACCATAGACCCCGGACACGGAGGTATAGATGGAGGCTCTAGCAGTGCAGGAATACTTGAAAAGAATATAAATCTGCAAGTCTCCCTAAAACTAAACAATATATTAAAAAATAAGGGCATAAATGTAGTTATGACAAGAAATAAAGATATATCCTTAGAATCTAAAAGCAATATAAAAGCATCTAGATACAGGAGAGATCTAAGTGCTCGCAAAAAGATTATTGATAATAATAAGTCCGCAGCCTTTGTAAGCCTCCATGTAGATGCACATAAACAGCCTAGTGCTAGAGGTGTTAGAATCTTTTATTACCCTACATCGGAAAAAAGCAAAAATTTAGCCGAAAATATTTGTAATAAAATAAACAAAATAGTATTCGATGACTTTCTAAATACCAAAGATGCAAAAGCAATTATACAGACAGGTAATTATTATTTATTAAGAGAATCCAAATCCCCGGGAGTCATAGTCGAAATAGGATTTATCACAAATCCTATAGATAACAAATTAATTCAAAATCAAGATTATCAATATAAAATGACAAAAGCTATAGCAGAAGGTCTTTTAGAATATATAATTGCCGAATAAAATTACATTTGCAGAACATAATTATAGCTGGCCTATTTAATTTTAATAGGATATTACATAATAAAATAGTTAGTGTAAAATAATTGTAGGTTGAAATAGAAAAAGAATAACTCCATATGTTAT
>CAYLIZ010000012.1:0-21324 GCA_964383985.1 uncultured Alkaliphilus sp.
TTTGGTGCATTTTTAAGAGTATCTTCCCGGTGCAAAGAATTTTCGACTTTATCATAATGTAGGGGAGACCTTTGGTCTCCCGCTTTTAAGGGACTGGGGGACTGGATTTCTTGTCCCATCTTGATGTGACAAAAAGCCTGTCCCCTCTGTCCCGTGCTGTCCCTTAAAAGCAGTAAACCATACTGCCTTTAAAATATTTATATATTACAAAGTGAATTACTTTTGAAATTTTGCAATAGTTCTTAGTGATTTGAAAATATATCATCTCCAGGCGCATTATTAAATCTATACGTAATAAAAATATACTAATTTTACACATTTATAATACATCATTTATTTGTTATATTTATAATCTATTTTTTTGACAAGATATAATCCTGACAAACCTAAAACTATTAGTAAGGTCACAAAATAAAAAACAATTTTAACCGCAGTATCATAGAAAAATCCTTCCGGAAACATTTGGACAAGAATATCTGTATTTGGATCTAATATCCATAAATCATTATCAAAAAATATAATATGAAAATAATTAAAATACCTATTAAAATCAGTTTTCATCAATACCAATAATATAATTAAAAATGCTATATTTATAACAGATGTATATAATAAAGTATTGGAAATAGACTTTTCCCAATGCTTATCTTTTTTAATAAAAAATAAAGCCATTATTATAAATAACACTAAACTGACATTACGAAAATTTCTTCCTTTAACAAATAGTTCTTTAACATCTATCATGTGCAGTTTTTCCCTGCCTCCGAATACTACCCTATTTTCTCCCCTAATAATAGTCCTCGTGTCTAATTCCTTTCTGTTATCTTTTAAATATCTCAAAATATCCTCTATAACATGTTGAAGATTTTCTTCATCCATGCCTGTTGCTTCAGTAGCGTTATATTTAACAAATGATTTTTTATAATTATTTGAATTAAAAACTGTAATTTCTACAGAAATAAACAATAATATTATAGATAATAGAATTCCGAGAATTATGTATCCTAATTTTTTAAAATATTCCAAATTACTTATCTCCTTTTCCCCATAGAACACATATGAATCCCCCTATTCTTATACTATGGCTTCAAACCTTTTCTCGCAAAAATTTTCTATGGCTTCTAATACCCATCCTCTTATACCATGGCTTCAAATTCCTCTTCCGAAATAATCTTTAAATTAGTTTCTACACCGGATTCTATAATCTCTTTGGCCTTGTTGAGCTTGGAACCCGCTGATTCTCCGGCCAAGAGATAATCAGTATTTTTGCTGACATTATCAGATACTTTTGCCCCCAGTTTTTCAAGAAAATCTTTAATTTCTTTGCGTTTATAACTTTCTAAAGTTCCTGTTACAACTACAGTCTTGCCTGAAAAAGGACTCTCCTGTTTCTCTTCTTCCTCATGTTTTGGATTTACTCTTTCGCCTAACAGTTTTTCTATACTTTTTCTAATTTCCTCATCCTTGAAAAAGTCTATTATGCTCTGTGCTACTACATCCCCAATATCCGGTATAGTTATAAGTTCCTCGAACTTAGCTTCCCTTACAGCTTTAAAAGATTTATAATAATCTGCTAAATCTGTAGCTGTTTTTCTGCCTACATTGGGAATACCCAAAGCAAATATAAAAGCACTCAATTTGCAATCCTTACTGTTCTCAATAGCCCCTAAAAGATTTCTTGTTTTTTTATCCCCGAACCTGGGTAAACCAATTAAATCTTCATATTTAATTTCATATAAATCTGCTATGTCCCTCAAATCCAATTGTTCATAGAGCTGTTCTGCGGTTTTTTCACTGAAACCTTCTATATCCATAGCATCCCGACTAGCATAATGAACCATCCTCGATACCAGCTGTGGTTTGCAGGATAAAGAATTAGGACAAAATATATGGGCCCCCTTCTCTATTAATTCACTATGACATGCAGGGCAATGTGTAGGTTTTTCAACATCCACTGCATATTCTGCGTCTTTCGCATCTTCCGCCTCCTCACACTGTTCCGTAATAGCACCCATTATTTCCGGTATTACATCATGTGATCTTCTCAGCCAAACATTACAGCCTATTTTTACACCTTTTCGCTGAATATCGTCCCAATTGTTCAATGTAGCCCTTCTGATAGTAGCACCGCCGATATCCACCGGTTCCAAAATCGCCGATGGTGTCAACTTTCCCGTTCTACCTACCTGCCAAATTACATCCTTCAGCCTTGTTGTAACCTCTTCCGCTTCAAATTTAAAGGCCATCGCCCACCTTGGAAACTTCTGGGTATATCCCAGTAGCCTTCTAACCTTTATATCATTAATTTTAATTACTAATCCATCAACTAAAAAATCAAAGCCTTTTAGCTCTTCTTCTTCAATTTTTTCTATTTCATCAATTACATCACTGATATTATCAAAAACCTTTATATAATTACTGACAGGAAATCTGTTTTCCCTCAAAAAACTTATCATCTCCATATGGGTATTAAATTCTATTCCTTCGTAATAACCTATACTGTAAAAAAATGCACTAAGTCTCCGCTTTGCAGTTATTTTCGGGTCTAAATTCCTGAGAGCACCGGCTGCCGCATTTCTTGCATTCTTTAAAGGTTCTTCCGCTCTTTTATTGTATTCATCCAACACGGACAATCCCATCAGACCTTCTCCCTGCACCTCAATTTTGCCTTTATAAGGTATTGTAAGAGGGATAGATTTAATTGTTTTTACCTGTTCTAAAATGAATTCTCCAATTACACCGTTGCCCCTGGTAGCAGCCTGTACCAGATGCCCGTCATCATATGTGAGGTTTAATGTTAACCCATCAAATTTAAATTCTAAAACATATTCTATAGGTAATTTATTCCCTCCCGGTAATCTTTTAACCCTATTATCCCAGGAAATTAATTCCGAAGGGGTTTTACATTTATCTAAACTCCACAACGGTGCTAAATGTTGATGGGTTGTAAAACCTTCTAGCACTTCCCCACCTACTCTAATTGTAGGGGAGTCCGGGAGTATTATATTAGTCTGTTTTTCCAAGTCTAATAATTTATCGTAAAGTTCATCATATTCTTTGTCACTTATTACAGGCCTATCCAAAACATAATATCTATAACTATGTTCATTTAATTTATCTACTAATTTTCTCATTTCCTCCAATAAACTCACCCCATCACCCCACAATTTCCAACTGAGCAAAAGTTGATGAAATCTTTTTAATACCTTTATCTAAAAAAACTATAGTAAGAATTTCTTCTGCAACAGATACCACTGTTCCAACACCAAATTCAGGATGTTTAATCTTAGTGCCGACCCTTATTTGTTTTAAATCAGAAGCTTGTCTCGATTTTTTCTTTTGATGCAGCATAGCTCCGGTAAATAGTGGAGAAGTCTGCATTTTTTTTACTTCCTCTTTTCTATTATAAGGCTCATCTATATCAATAAGCTCCTCGGGAATTTCTTTAATAAATCTCGAAATAAGATTTTTGTTGGTCCTACCATATAAAGTTCTCTGTATAGCATGACTCATATAGAGTTTTTCCTTGGCCCTGGTAATCCCCACATAACATAATCTTCTCTCCTCTTCCTCATTGTCTTCCTGAAGTGACATATACGACGGGAATATACCCTCCTCCATCCCGGATATAAATACTACCGGAAACTCTAAACCTTTAGCGCTGTGAAGTGTCATCAGAGATACTGTATTTGCATCATCTTTATCTTCATCCATAGTTGTTTCGAGGGATGTTCTGGCCAAAAACTCTTCCAATGTCTTTTCTTCCGCATTTTCATCAAAATCTTTGGTCAAAGACAGAAATTCTTCAAGATTTTCAATCCTGCTTTCTGCCTCTACTGTATCTTTTGTCAATAATGCATCTATATATCCACTGTTTTGGTATATTTTTTCTACTATATCTGTGACCGGCATTTCATTTCTTCTTTCTCTTAAAGATAATATAAGATTTGTAAATTTATTTGTCTGTGTTTTTACCCTAGAAGTTTGGCATTGTATTTTATCTACATTTAAAAGAGCATCAAAGAAACTTTCTTCGTTTACATTTGCATACCTTTCAAACCTTTCCATACTCTTAGCCCCTATTCCCCTCCTGGGAACATTTATAATACGTTTAACACTCACATCATCAGCCGGATTTTCGATTGCTCTCAAATAAGCCAGAATATCTTTGATTTCCTTGCGATCATAAAAACGAGTACCGCTATAAATTCTATAAGGTATTGCATTTTTCATCAACATTTCTTCTATTACACGGGATTGAGCATTTGTGCGATATAAAACCGCAAACTGAAAATAGGGCCTACCTTCCTCATGATTAAGTCTTTCTATAGTGGATGCTATAAAATTGGCTTCGTCATATTCATTATTTCCACGATAATACTGTATTATTTCACCATTTTGGTTATCAGTCCAAAGTTTTTTAGATTTTCTGTCTATATTGTTTGCAACTACTATATTAGCAGCATCTAAAATACTCTTAGTCGAACGATAATTTTGCTCCAATTTGACAACCATAGTTTCCGGAAAATCTTTTTCGAATCCTAAAATATTCCTTATATCTGCGCCTCTCCAGCCATATATGGATTGATCATCATCCCCTACAACACAGAGATTGTTATGGGCTCCGGCTAATAGGCTAATTAAAGTATATTGTGCCATATTGGTATCCTGGAACTCATCCACTAATATATATTTAAATCTATTTTGATAATAGTGTAAAACCATAGGATTAGTTTGAAAGAGCTGAACGGTTTTCATGATTAAGTCATCAAAATCCAGGGCATTATTATTTTTTAATTTATCTTGATACATTCTATACAACTCTGAAATTTTTTTATTTCTAAAATCATTTCCAAATTCGGATATATAATCATTTGGGCCGATTAACTGATCTTTAGCTCTGCCTATCGCTCCCAAAACTGCTCTAGGTTGAAACATTTTTTCGTCTAAATTTAATTCTTTTAAACATTCTTTTATTACAACCCGCTGATCTGTAGTGTCATAAATAACAAAGTTTTTTCCAAAATCAAGCTTATCTATTTCCATACGCAAAATACGCACACAGGCGGAATGAAAAGTGCTAACCCACAAACCCCTATAATCGTATCCCAGCAAGCCCTCTACCCTTTCTTTCATCTCTCTTGCAGCTTTATTTGTAAATGTAATTGCTAGGATATTATAGGGAGACACCCCTTTTTCTTCTACTAAATAGGCAAACCTATGTGTAAGTACCTTGGTTTTTCCGGAACCGGCTCCGGCCAATACTAAAACCGGACCCTCTGTTGCAAGTACAGCCTTCTTTTGCATAGGATTTAAACTATCATGTCCAAATTGTTCGTTACATGCTGTATTTTGTTTTAAATTATCTTTATTATTCATCACTACTTCACCCTTTATATATAATTAAAAATTTTGTTTATGTTTAAAACGAGAATCCCATCACAAAATTTCCCCAATTATTCCTTTTCGCAAATAGTATATCATATTTTTGTGACCCAACCCAATTTTTATGACCTTTATGACGCTTATGACCTAACCCGATTTGCAAAAGAAAACCTCTACCTTAATGATAGAGGTCCCTTTCCACATCTTCTATTTCTACGGCCTTACTGCTTGCTACCACCACACCCATAGCTTCCTCATTATCTATTGCAACGCTTTTAAACCTTTTGCCGGTAACTTTGGCAAGCTTCATATATTCAGACATCACTTCCATCAGCATATCTTGATTGACTATAATAATCTCTGCCATATCGTGTTTCAGGGCATCTTCTACATGACGAAGTGCTTCTTTCGTATGGCTCTGTTCCATGGTGAGCCCAAGTATTACTCTTTCACGAAATTCTCCCAGCCATTTGCGTTTTTCATCGACTTTGATTTGGGGTGCACCCCTTATAGCATACTCTATTGTTCTCTCTAATTCCGTTTTATCTGTCATTACTACACTCCTTTTGTTTCTCTGCTATCTGCTTTTTAACAAAGAATCAATTTCTTTCTACCCCATTTAATTATTATGCCCCAAAAAATTATAGCTATTAAAATCAAGTTTAACAAACCGGCAAACTGCTATCCAACTCCTTGAGAGGCTAAACATAATGGGCACTAAATTTTTACAAATAAGGATAAGATCCTTCGTGGGTAGCGTTAATACTGTCCATCTCAAGATGACTTATCATGAGGGACAAGATTGCCCGCCACGCCTTTTAGAAGTTTGTACTTTTTAAAACAATCAAAATAAGGTATAATATAAATAAGCAACTTAGGTATTTAATAAAAAACATGATGAGATTATATTTGCAAAATATGATTATAGCTCTTAGCGAATTGAAATATAAGTCAGTTCTACTACTTCAAGAAGGTGAAAATATGTTAAAAATAATGACCAAAGCAGATAAAATATTGATTATTTTTGTTTTAGTAGGCAGTATTGCCGGTATTTTTGCAATACCCAAATTATTGACAAATGCAAATTCCGCAAAGCAGGTGGTTGTAAATGTTGCCGGGGAAGAAATTGCCCGCTTTGCATTGATAAATACCCCTGAATCTGAATTTAAAGAAATTCCATTTAAGATTAATGAAAAAGAATACAAGGCTCGGTTTGAAATGAAAAATGGAAAAGTGATGCTTCATAGATTACCGGAAGATATAGTGCCTTTAAGCATTCATAGGGATATAGGATGGATAAGCGAATCTTATCAGATGATAGTCGCTCTTCCCGTAAAAATGTATGTCGCTATTGAAAGCGATACACCTCCGGAGAATGAAATGTTTGATATTATAGTGTATTAAATAAGGGCGAACACATGGGTTCGCCCCTACAAATTTATATCCGTTTTGCTACTCTTAATCTAACAATAGCCCTTTGTAAAGCAGCTTCTGCTCTGATTATGTCAATATGGCTTTTACCAGATTTAATTCGTTCCTCCGCTCTCTTTTTAGCAGCCTCCGCCCTTTCAACGTCTATTTCCTCCGGCCATTCCGCTGAATCTGTAATAATCCTGGTATATTCATGCTCTACCTGAATAAAACCACCGGAAGTAGCAGCCTCTTTAAACTGACCACCTTTTTTTATTCTGATTTTTCCAACATCTAATGGGGTCACAATGGGAATATGTCTAGCTAAAACTCCCATCTGACCATGTGTTGTCGTAACTACCACCGATTCAACCTCATCTTCATAAAACATTCGATCCGGTGTAACAATTTGAAGACGAAATGTAGATGCCATATGATCACCTACTCCCCTTTAGCTTTTTCTACTACTTCATCAATTGTTCCCGCAAATAAAAATGCACCCTCCGGAAGGTCATCATGTCTACCTTCTAATATTTCTTTAAAGCCTCTTATAGTTTCCTTCAGCGGCACATATTTACCTTCTGTACCTGTAAATTGTTCTGCAACAAAGAAAGGTTGTGATAAGAAACGTTGAATTTTTCTCGCCCTGGCAACTATTATTTTATCCTCTTCTGTTAACTCATCCATACCAAGTATAGCAATAATATCCTGTAAGTCTTCATATCTCTGAAGTACTTCCTGCACCCCTCTAGCTACATCGTAGTGTTCTTGTCCCACAATAGCCGGATCCAGCGCTCTTGAGTTTGAATCCAGTGGGTCTACAGCAGGATAAATTCCAAGCTCAACTATTCGACGCGACAAGACCACATTTGCATCCAAGTGAGCAAATGTAGTTGCAGGCGCCGGGTCTGTTAAGTCATCCGCCGGTACATATATAGCCTGTATAGAAGTAATAGAACCTTTTCTTGTTGAAGTAATACGCTCCTGCAAGGCTCCCATCTCTGTAGCTAATGTCGGTTGATACCCAACCGCACTCGGCATACGGCCTAACAGAGCAGAAACCTCACTACCCGCTTGTGTAAATCTAAATATATTGTCTATGAACAGAAGTACGTCCTGCCCTTCTTTATCTCTAAAATGTTCCGCCATAGAAAGACCCGTTAAGCCAACACGCAATCTCGCTCCGGGTGGCTCATTCATCTGTCCATATACCAAAGATGTACTGTCTAAAACTCCGGACTCAATCATCTCAAAGTAAAGGTCATTACCCTCTCTTGTCCTCTCCCCTACTCCGGAGAACACAGAAAGGCCACCATGTTCTTTAGCAACATTATTGATAAGTTCCATAATAATAACGGTCTTACCAACTCCGGCACCACCAAACATTCCTACCTTTCCGCCTTTTAGATACGGAGATATAAGATCTATTGACTTAATACCCGTTTCTAAAATTTCTGTAGGGATAGTCTGGTCTTCAAAGCTCGGTGGTTCTTTATGAATTGAGGTATAAAATTCAGATTCAATAGGGCCCTTTTCATCTATTGGTTCCCCTATCACGTTTAAAATCCTGCCTAAAGTAGCGCGTCCCACCGGAACAATTATTGGGTTCCCGGTATCTTTTGCTTCCATACCACGAATTAAACCATCTGTCGAACCCATAGAAACACAACGAACTATATCATCTCCAATATGCTGTGCGGCTTCAACTATAACTTCGCCGTCCGGACCATTAATTTTAATAGCATTCAACAGCTTCGGAAGATTATCTCTATCAAAACGTATATCTATAACCGGTCCAATTATCTGAACCAATTTACCTATATTCTCTCCAGCCATAGCCTTACCTCCTTCTCCTTTTTAGCCTAATGCCTCAGCCCCGCTGACAATTTCCGCAATCTCTTGAGTGATAGAGGCCTGTCTTGCACGGTGATATTTTAATTGTAGATCATCTATTATCTCCCCTGCATTATCAGTAGCATTTTTCATAGCTATTCTTCTGGCGCTTTGTTCACTTGCAGCAGACTCTACTAAAGCACCATAAATCATACTTTCTATATATTTAGGTATCAAAAAATCTAAAACTTCCTCTGCAGAGGGCTCATATACCATAAACCTAATAATCTGCGATTTATCTCCTGTAGATTCTTTCATCTTTGGCTCTAATGGCAGAAGCTTAGTTACAGTTGGTTTATAACTAATGGTACTCAAAAATTCTGTATAAACTAAATACACTTCATCCACAAGACCTTGTTCATACAATCCAATACATAATTTCCCAATATTTTTTGCGTCAGCATAAGTAGGGTCTTCGGAAATTTGCGTAAACTCACCATCTATATCATAATTTCTTTTCCTAAAATAATCCCTGGCTTTTTGCCCAATGGTTATTAAAGACACTTCCGCTTGTTGTTTTTCCATATGATCCTGGGCTTCCCTAATAATATTAATATTATAGCTTCCGGCTAAACCTCTATCGGCAGAAATTATAATATAGCAGGTCTTTTTTACTTCTCTTACATTTATAAATTTGCTATCAATTTCCCTAGATTTATCTTCCCTAATATGAATAATTATGTCATTTATAGCATCTTCTATGGTTTGAAAATAAGGCCTTGTTTTGCCTAGAAGTTCTCTTGACTTCCGCATTTTAATAGAAGCAACCAGCTCCATAGCTCTTGTAATCTGCCTTATATTACCAATACTTCTGATGCGCCTTTTTATATCTTGCATTCCTAATCCAGCCAAACTCTTTCACCTCCCGAAATTAGCATCTATTGTCATATTTTCTAAAAAATCTTTATTCTTTATCTATAACTTATTGCTATTTTCTTAAAACTGCTCCTTGAATTTTTCAATAGCTTCCCTTAGTTTAGGTTCAATTTCTTCTTTAATCTCTCCGGTAGTAGCGATAGATTCTACTATTTCGGGATATTGTTCATCCATAAATTTTAAAAGTCCGGTCTCAAATTCTGCTATCGATTCTATTTCTACATCCGCTAAATATTTATTAATTACAGCATAAATTATAATTACTTGTTTTTCAACAGGCATCGGAACATGTTGTCCTTGTTTTAATATTTCTACAATTCTTTCCCCTTGTTCCAAACGCTCCTGGGTTTCCTTGTCCAGCTCCGAACCGAACTGAGCAAAAGCCTCTAATTCTCTGTATTGTGCAAGTTCGAGCCTAATTCTACCTGCTACCTGTTTCATTGCCTTAATTTGGGCATCGCCGCCTACCCTTGATACTGAAATACCGGGGTTTACAGCAGGTCTAACACCGGCGTGAAAAAGTTCGGATTCTAAGAAAATTTGTCCATCCGTAATAGAAATAACATTAGTCGGAATATAAGTTGTAACATCACCCGCCTGAGTTTCAATAATCGGTAGAGCCGTTAATGAACCTCCACCTCTTTCTTTACTTAACTTTGCGGATCTCTCTAATAGTCTACTGTGTAGATAAAATACATCTCCCGGATAAGCCTCGCGTCCCGGTGGCCTTCTGAGCAATAGGGACATAGCACGATAAGCAACCGCATGTTTAGAAAGGTCATCATACACAATCAGAACATGCTGTCCGTTTTCCATAAATTCTTCACCCATTGCACATCCCGCATATGGTGCCAGGTATTGTAGCGGTGCGGGATCACTGGCAGTAGCAGATACTATAATTGTATAATCCAGTGCACCGTGTCTCTCTAAGATGTCCTGTATCTGGACTACTGTTGATTTTTTTTGTCCTATAGCAACATATATACAAATTACATCCGTATCTTTTTGATTGATTATTGTGTCTACTACAAGTGTTGTTTTACCTGTCTGCCTATCCCCGATAATAAGTTCCCTCTGCCCTCTACCGATTGGAACCATAGAATCTATAGCTTTTATTCCTGTTTGCAATGGTTCAAAAACAGGTTCCCTTGCTATAATTCCGGGGGCAATTCTTTCTACCTCGCGGAACTTATCACTATCGATAGGCCCCTTGCCATCTATGGGTTGTCCTAAAGAATCAACAACACGACCCAATAAAACATCGCCTACAGGCACTTCCACAATTCTTCTGGTACGTTTAACCATGTCCCCTTCACGAATAATCTCATCGGATCCTAAAAGAACACAGCCAATATTATCTTCTTCAAGGTTTAAAGCCATTCCATATATTCCACCCGGAAATTCTAAAAGCTCCCCGGCCATACAATTTTCAAGTCCATGGATTCTCGCAATACCATCTCCAACTTGTATAACAGTGCCAACTTCTTTAATCTCTAATTTACCTTCATACTCTTTAATTTGATCTTTAATAATTGAGCTAATTTCCTCAGGTCTGAGACTAAGATTCATTCATACCACCCCTGTTCCTATACTAATATTTGGCCTGCGACATTTGTTCTTTCATTTGTTCAAGCCGACCTTTTATCGTTCCGTCTATTACCTTATCGCCCGCTTTTACAAATACTCCTCCAATAATTTCGGTATCAACTTTGTTTTTTAATCGTACGTTTTTCCCTGAAGATTTCGAAAGAATTTCCTGTAATTTAACTGACATTTCATCACTTAGAGGTACAGCAGTGATAACCACAGCCTCCATTATATTTTTAACATCATTTGTTAATGCCATATATTCTTCAACAATTGATTCAATATGTTTTTCTCTTTTTTTATCTATAATGATGTGTAAGAAATTCAAAACTTCTTGACTTATATTTTCTTTAAAAATAGAATCAAGTATTTTTTTCTTCTCGCTTGTAACAACTAAAGGATTCCTCAAAACTTGGTATAACATAGGCTCATCTTCTAGACATTTAAGTATAAATAAAAGCTCATCACCCACAGCATCGTATTTTTTTTCATCAAAGGTAATTTCGAAAAGGGCTTTTGCATATTTTTTTGCTATTAATTTTGCCATTTTGTTTCCCCTGCCTCATCAATAAATTGCTGTATCATGTCCTGATGTGTAGCCTCATCCAAGTTTTTTTCTATAACCTTCGATGCCGCAGCAATAGCTAATGCAGAGACTTGGCCTCTTAGTTCGTCCATCATGCTTTGTTTTTCTCTTTCAATCTGTAGCCTTGCTCTCTCCAAAATTTTTTCCGCATCCTCTTTAGCTGCCGTAATTATTTCATTACTTCTGGTCTCAGCTATCTTTGCGGCTTCCTCTATAATTGCATTTCTTTCATTTTTAATATCTCTTAACTGCTCTTCATATTCAGCTTTTAACCTACTTGTTTCTTTTACATTAGATTCAGCTTCTTCAATAGATGATTGTATACGCTCCGTCCTTTTATCCATAAATTCTGTAACGGGTTTGAAAAGAATATAAGTCAAAGCCCCAAATAACACCAGGGCATTAATAATTTGAATAACAAAAGCGGCATTAAACTCCACCAGTCCTTGTTGCATATTCCGGCCCCCTTTCAAATGATATATGGGAGATATCTCCATCTCCCATATGTCTGCTTATTATTTTACTAAAAATCCTATCAATGGATTTGCAAATACTAATGCTAGTGCAATAACGAAAGAATAAATACCTGTTGTCTCTGAAACCGCCTGTCCAACCAGCATGGTTCTTGTTATGTCCCCGGCCGCTTCCGGTTGCCTGCCTATTGCCTCTACAGCCTTGTATGCTATTATCCCCTCAGCTATAGCGTTAGCCATACCTGAAAACATTACAAGTGCTGCTCCAAATGCTGATACTGATGTTAATATTGTTTTTGCTGTTAGTTCGTCCATTATAATATCCCTCCTTTAAATTTGTAAAACCTTTCATATTATATATAAAATAAAACATAAAACTGCCACATAGAATATCAAATTATCAATTAAAAATCATTACCTTACATACTTTTATTCTATTGCCATAACCATAAATATCATCGTAAGCATGACAAATATAAAGGACTGCAGAAAACCCGAAAATAAATCAAAATATACATGAGCAAAAACAGGAACAACCGCCTGAAATATAGGTATAGATAATCCTATTTTGCTACTTAAAGCCCCCAACGCTCCATATAAAAGGGAACCTATTATAACTCCTCCTATGATGTTTCCAAACAGACGAAATCCCAATGATATAGGTGTCGCTAAATCCCCTATTACGTTAACAGGAAACAATACAGCCATAGGTTCAAAATAACCCTTAACATGTCCTACCAAACCATTCTTTCGCACTGAAGAAACCTGAATTGCCAGAAATGTTAATACCCCAAATCCTAAAGTTGTATTTACATCTGAAGTAGGCGGTTTTAACCCAAACAATCCAATTATATTCAAAACTATAATAAAAATAAACATAGTGCCTACAAATGGCGCAAATCCCCTATTATGCTCACCCATGGTACTCATAGTAAGATTGTTTATTGACTCCACTAATAATTCTATAACATTTTGCACACCTTTAGGAATTGTCTCAAATTTTTGCAAGGCAATCCTGGCGGCTATAGCTAAGGCTATTAATACCGCCATTGCAATCCATGTTACAAGTATTGTTTCGGAAATTTGAAAACCGGCTACATCTATAAGCCTGGCACCAAAGCCTCCTTCCATTAATATTCCCCCTTTCTTCCATAGTCTTTTTAAAAACTTTACACTACTTATATAAAAAACTCTGTATTAATATTATTGGTTTGATTGATAATAAGCCAATTACAGCACCTACAATATTAATGTGTTCCGAGGTCAAAGAAAAATATATAACTGCTCCACTGATAAGTAAACGTGCTATGGCCCTACTGCCGGTATATTTAACGACCTTACCTCTACTGCTATATCTTTTTGTCAGTAGGCTCTCCGTTGATATAGCCAGCAACCTAAAATTCACAATTGCAGTCACAAAGCCACAGATATTTCCTATAACAAAAGGTTTCCGATCTTTTAGCAAAATTGCACCAATTGCTATTACTATTAGGTTAAATATAATAACCCCTTTTGCTACCCTGACCTGAATATCCCGGGTTGCTCCTTTCACAGTCTCACTTCCTCTTTTGATTACCTGAACTCTTTTCAATTAGTTTAAATAAATTTGTAAACGATGCTATGATACCTATTACAATAAATATAAGCAAAAACAATGGTGATCTGTTAAAATGTTCATCCAGCCTTTTACCTATATATAGACTCAACAATATAGGTGCAGCCATGGATATACCAACCTGGGTTACAAGAACAAAATTTTCCAAACCCTTTGTTTTTCTAGGCACATTACCACCCATCTTTATATTTTGTTTTGTTTTTAAAAATATATATTATGATTATATCATGTTTTTAAAGTTGTTGATACCTTTTTAAAATCCTTAAACATCTTTAGAATGAGCTAAGTAATCGAGCATGAAATCAACAATTTTTTCCGATGAAGTTCCATCCCCATAAGGATTAACCGAGTTTGCCATTTTTTGATATTCATTAAAATCATTTAAAAGTATATTCACTTCCTTTTTAAGATTTTCCTTTCCTACACCTATTATTTTAACAGTGCCTGCTTCAACAGCCTCCGGTCTTTCCGTTTCTTCTCGAATAACCAAAACAGGTTTTCCCAGTGCCGGTGCTTCCTCTTGTATGCCACCGGAATCGGTCAATATTAGATAAGCCTTATTTAACAAATTTGCAAATTCTTCGTACTCCAATGGCTCTATCAAATAAATATTATTTTTCTTTCCCATAATGTCTTTTGCCAATTTGCATATATTAGGATTTAGATGCACGGGGAATATTATTTCTACATTGTTATTTTCTTCAGCTATCTCTTTTACCGCCGTAAATATATTTTCCATGGGTTTACCCCAATTTTCCCTGCGATGGCAGGTCATTACTATTATTTTTTTATTTTTATAATCTATCTCATTTAAAATATTATTTTCAAATATATAACCGTCATTAACAACTGAAAGCAGCGCATCTATTACAGTATTTCCGGTAACAGATATTCTTTCCGGGTCTATTCCTTCCTTAATTAAATTATTGTAATTGCCCTCTGTAGGTGCAAAATAAACACTTGCAAGATTAGTTGTAAGTTTTCTGTTCATTTCTTCCGGGTAAGGAGAATATATATTTCCACTTCTCAATCCGGCTTCAACATGGCCCACCTTTATTTTCTGATAAAAGGCCGCAAGCGCTCCTACAAAGGTAGTAGACGTATCTCCATGAACTAAAACCATATCAGGTTTTTCTTTTATTAAAATTTCTTCCATTCCTCTTAATACCTTTACAGTAATATCTGTTATGCTCTGCCCATGTTCCATTATATTAAGGTCATAATCCGGGCTGATTTTAAATAATTCTACTACCGTATCAAGCATCTCACGATGTTGTGCAGTTATGCAAACCACAGGCTCTATTTTCTCATGTTCCTCCATTTTTTTTATTAAAGGTGCCATTTTTATTGCTTCCGGTCTTGTTCCAAACACAGTTAATACCTTTAATTTTTGTATTTGGCCCTTCATTTTTGCCATGCAATTCTCCCTTTCGTTCGAATAGACCGCTCACGCCCCAAACACAGTCATTTAATCAAAATATAAATATCTATTTCCATATAACGACACTAATTCCTACATATATATAACATACTGTATAACATGTAATTACTTCTACATATATTTCGCTTTCCCTTCTTTTTTTCGCTAAATTTAAAATATTATTGTTATATTTTTACCTCTCCTTTTTCGGTGGTTTCCTTTGTGATTCCTATTCTATGAGCCCCATATAATATCAAAATTAATATTATACCGACTACCAAATAAGCAGACGGTTTAGCAATATCAGAAATAAATATAGAGCTTCCCCCCAATACTAAACTGATGGCATATAATATTAACACTGTCTGTTTCTGACTCAAACCATGATCAAGAAGTCTATGATGAAGATGGCCTTTATCCGCTTCCATTATAGGCTTTTTATTTATTAATCTTCTGACTATAGCAAATGTAGTGTCAAATATAGGAACACCTAGGGCTAATACCGGTATTGCAACAGCAATGGTTGCAGCACTTTTGATTACCCCCTCAACTGATATTGTCGCTAATAAATATCCTATAACCAAAGATCCCGTATCACCCATAAAAATTTGGGCCGGATTAAAATTATAAGGTAAAAATCCTAAAGATGCCCCTGCCAATATTGCAAGTAAAATAGCAATATTATATTGTCCAACATTGTAGGAAACTGTCGCTAAAGACAAGGAGGCTATTGTAGATACCCCCGCAGCCAGTCCATCTAATCCATCTATTAAATTAACCGTATTTGTGATACCAATAATCCAAAATATTGTAACCGGAATTTTAAAGGCCTTTAAAAAAAGCAATCCGTTTTCCGTACTTACTAAAGGAAATTTAATAAAATCGATAGTTACACCGCTGTATACGGCTATCAAGGCCGCCAATACCTGAACTGCTAATTTATATCCGGCAGAAATTTGTTTTATGTCATCGATAATTCCTATGACTACAATCAGGGTCGCCCCTAATAAAATCCCTTTAAATTCGCTATTAAGGCTTATATTTTTATTAAACATTGCAGACATGATAACAGTAATAATAAAAGAAAGGTAAATAGCAATGCCGCCTAAGCTCGGTATAGGTTTTTTATGTACCCGCCTATTATCCTTAGGCACATCTATTGCTCCCAATTTACAGGCTAACCGTTTAGCATAAGGAGTTAATATGTATGAAATTACCAATGCTGTAACAAATACAAGGCCCGAACACATAAGTACACTCTGTTTCTCCATTAATTTACACCCCTTGATATATTAAAAAAGTTCCTTCCTTATTTTATACCGTTTGATTTAATTTGGCAATGGATAATACTGTATATAATCAGGTCATAATCCTTTCTACTGTAATTCCTGATTCCTCAAGCATTTGAGAGGAAAGTTCATCCGAGTAACCCCCTTTATAAACTAACCTTTTAATTCCCGAGTTAATGATCATTTTAGCACAGACCACACAAGGCTGTACTGTTACATAAATGGTTGCCCCCTCTATTTTAACACCATGGAGTGAGGCCTGAATAATAGCATTTTGCTCCGCATGAAGTCCGCGGCAGAGTTCATGTCTCTCCCCTGAAGGTACGGCCAATTGTTGCCTGAGACACCCTGTTTCATCGCAATGCTTTAAACCCGTGGGTGCACCATTGTATCCCGTTGATAAGATCTGCCTATCTTTGACAATAATCGCACCAACCTGTCTGCGTAAACAAGTTGAACGTGTTTTAACCACTTCCGCTATTTCCATAAAATATTCATCCCAAGATGGGCGCATATGCCTCTCCCCCTAGTAAAATCAAAAACTCAAATTTATTTGTTCCCTTTGGTCACATAAATTTGGTGTTCGTTGCGTTTAACCTACCATCAATTTGCTTTGCAAATTGGGTTAGGTTATAAAAGATTTTTTATCGAAATGAGCTGTAAGAGTTATACATGGGCGAAACCGTAATCGTGTGTATTTTTTATTAAATATCCAACTACCTGCTAGTACAACAAATCAAATTATAGATTTAAATATCTTTTCTCAATTTCAACAATTTTATCAATTCTATTTTGATGTCTACCGCCTTCAAATTCTGTTCCTAACCATATATCGACAATTTTCATAGCGAGTCCGGGCCCGAGCACCCTTTCACCCAACGCTATAACATTGGTATTGTTATGCTGTCTTGATGCCCTAGCCGAAAAACAGTCCCCAACCAAAGCACAAAACACTCCCGGTATTTTATTAGCGGCAATAGATATACCTATCCCTGTCCCACAGATTAATATGCCCCTTTCAAAATCCCCGGCTGCCACCGCTTCTCCTACCTTTCTGGCAAAATCAGGATAATCCGTAGATGCAGTTGAATCTGTTCCAAAATCCTTTATAAAAAACCCCTTTTCCTGTAAATGTTTTTTGATAATTTCTTTTAGCATATATCCGCCATGATCGCTCCCAATAGCAACTTTCACGTCAATTCCTCCAGTATAATAAAATTAAGTATAATAAAACAAAAAAATTAAAAATAAATTAAGAATAAAACCTCTAATATATTCTACATCAATAACAAAAAATCCTTTAAATATTTTTGAAAATCTATAAACGAATATCAGTAAAAGTTACCAAGACCGAAAGCATGACTGGATATATATTTTATAACTTCCAAATTTTTATACAAATATTGATTATGTAATATGCAATCCATCTAAATACAAAACAAAACATCTATGAAATTGAAAAGAGTTTATCAATCAGCTTCTGCAGGTATTTTTCTATTTCCTTTGCACTCTCACGATAAACATCAACCGACTGACCATAGGGGTCCCTTATATCATAATTAATTTCTTCGGAGCTAATATCTGATGTATCCGATTCATGCAATTTTTTATCACCGTCATTTAGGATATATTCCTTTAAAGTATATACCTTTTCTTTGGCTTCAGGGCACATATGCAATACGGCTCTTTTGTGGTTCAGTGTCATGGTTAAAACCAAATCAGCCTCTTCAACCAATTTTGGTATTAAAAGTGTTGAACTATGTTCTATAACATCTATGCCTTTTTCTTTTAGTACCTCCACTGCCCCGGGCGATGCTTTATCGCCTTCCCATGCGTATATCCCGGCGGATATTATTTTAATATCCTTAAATTCATTGCCTTTATTTACTAATATATGTTTAAAAAGAGCCTCTGCCATGGCACTTCTACATGTATTGCCTGTACATACAAATAAAATGGTTTGCATAGAGCCTACCTCCCCATTTTCATAATTCAAACTGCCAACTCGCTTCACTCCCCTAAAGGGACTAGGCAAATATAGCCGTCGCGAAAAGTCCTTTATTAATTATTAATAACCCAACAATTAAACCTTTATAACGCGACCCTTCGCTACTTTTTCTAACCTATTCATTATAGCCTGTCCAAGTTCCGCGGAGTCTATGGACTCACATAAAATAATTTCTACATCCATTTTATCAAATTCTCTTAACACTTTAAATAAATTAGCCGCAATTATTTCCGGATATTTTCTGCTGCCCAAAGATTTGACTATAATTTTTTCTGTATTTTTCCTGTATCTGTTCCCGGTTTCATCTGTGCAGATTATACCTATTTTTTTGTCTTTTTCCTCGCAACTCAGTTTGAGCTCCTTTATTTTTGCCACTGTTTTATCTAAATCTCCTTGTATAATTATCATTTCCGCATCAGGTGAATAATGAGTATGTTTTATACCCGGAGACCGGGAACCTTTTTTGATCTCATTGAAATTTTCTCCGGGTGAATCTATAGACACTTCACCCAATACCCTTTCTAACATTTCCCGGGTCACTCCGCCCGGGCGTAATATTGTAGGCACTTCGCCGGTCATGTCTAAAACTGTAGATTCTATGCCAATATTACAATCCCCACCCACAATTATAGCATCTATCTTGCCCATTAGGTCTTCTATAACATGCTCTGCTCCGGTAGGACTTAGCTTGCCGGAAATATTTGCGCTCGGCGCCGCTATCGGTACCCCCGATTTTCCTATAAGCTTAATAGCTATGGGATTGTTCGGCATTCTGATTGCCACTGTGGAAAGTCCACCGGTTGTTTCACATGGAACAATATTACTTTTTTTGAAAACAAGGGTCAGAGGCCCGGGCCAAAACTCTTTCATTACCTTGTATGCCTTCTCCGGTATTTCCTTCGTTAAAGGTAATACATCTTCCACTTTGGAAATATGGATTATTAACGGATTGTCAAAAGGCCTATTTTTAGCTATAAATATCTTTTTTACGGCCTTCGGATTTAATGCATCAGCTCCCAAACCATATACTGTTTCCGTAGGAAATGCAACTATACCGCCTTCTCTCAAGATTTTGGCACATTTTTCTATCAATCTATCATCTATATCTTCAGCATCCATTTTTATAATAATTGTATCTTTCATCTGTCAACACTCCTTAAGGCTTCATTCATTACCTCCCTAGCAATCGGTGCTGCCGCTTCTCCTCCACTTTTGCCCTCTGATTCCAATATAACCGCAACTGCTATTTGCGGATTTTCAGCAGGAGCGAAACCTATAAACCAAGAATGGCTTTCTCCTGTTTCATTCTGTGCAGTACCTGTTTTTCCCGCAACATTTACGCCATAGATACGTGCATTTTTCCCGGTTCCCTCCCTTACGGCTGCAACCATCATATCTGCTATTTCATCAGCTATTGAATCCGCGATTACTTGAATACTTTTATTTTCAGCTAAAGCTACAACCATTCCGTCTGCATTTTTTACTTTTTCTACTATATATGGGACCATCATAACCCCCTTGTTGGCAAAAGTTGACGCCACAGCGGCCATATGTATGGGAGTCACCAATAATTTCCCTTGACCTATAGCAACCGCTGCCAAGTCAGTAGGTTTCATATTATTTCCATATGGATAGCGACTTTCTGTAATAGGTATATCCCCACCTAATTTTCTACCCATTAAGAACTTTCTAGAAATATTAGTAACATTTTCGCCCCCGAGTTCTACACTCATTCTCGCAAAATTAGTATTACAAGACACTATTACAGATCTTCTCAAATCCAAAAAACCATGCCCTCTTTTATTGGCATCTGCTAAAGTATATCCGTCTATAGTGATGGTACCCGTGCAATTATAATTAGCATCTATATCAGGATTTTCTAATACAGATGCAGCTATAATAAGTTTATATATAGATCCCGGGGGATATAAACCGACAAGGCTTCTATTGAGCAGAGGACTATTTTCATCTTTAACAAGTTTTTCCCAATCCTCTGTTAAATTATTCGGGTTGTAATCCGGCTTACTTACTATTGCGAGTATTCCCCCGGTTTTAGGATTCATGGCTACAATAGAGCCCATTTTCCCCCTTAACAATTGTTCCGCTTTTTTCTGTAAATCATGGTCCAATGTAAGTATTAAACTGTGCCCCTTAACAGGTTGTCCTGTAACAGTTTCCCTGATTTTAGCAACAGTATTATCACCTGTTAATGATAAGAGTTCACTGTTATAATAAGATTCTATTCCGGCCTTACCGTATTGCCGAGAACTATATCCTATAATATGGCTGTATAATCTATCATAATTATATAACCTTTTTACTGCACTGTCTCCCAGCGTCTTTGTCTCTGTTAATACAATGCCGTTGCGATCATAAATAGAACCCCTTATAACTCTATCTTCTATAGCCCACTGTCTTTTATTATAGGGATTTTGGGCTATTTTTTCCGCTCTGAATATTTGAATATAAGTTAAATATATAATTATGCTTAAAAACAGAACACTTATAAGTACTATTATATGAACTATTTTTCTATTGCTCTCCAATTAAAGAAACCTCCCTTCCCTTTATGATCTAATAAAAATTATTATCCCGAGCTAGGTAGGGGCGACCTGTGGTCGCCCGTAAACTGCCACTACTCGGGCGAGCAAAGCTCGCCCCTACTTTATGATCTAATAAAAATTATTATCCCGAGCTAGGTAGGGGCGACCTGTGGTCGCCCGTAAACTGCCACTACTCGGGCGAGCAAAGCTCGCCCCTACGAACTTCTAGCCCCTACGAA
>CAYLIZ010000012.1:21424-24779 GCA_964383985.1 uncultured Alkaliphilus sp.
CTGCCACTACTCGGGCGAGCAAAGCTCGCCCCTACGAACTTCTAGCCCCTACGAACTTCTAGCTTCTAATCCGGAAATAGCCTGTAATATACCGAAAGCTATAAAGGCAGAAATAAGGGAGCTGCCTCCATAACTGATAAAAGGCAGGGTAATCCCTGTAAGTGGTATTAATTTAATAACACCGCCGATTATAATAAAAGTTTGATATCCATATATTAAAGTTATTCCTAATGCAACTATCTTTCTAAAAGTTTCCTTGATAGTCAGTGCTATTTTAAACCCTCTGTAGACTAATATAAAATACAACAGCACCACAGCCATTCCACCAAACAGACCCATTTCCTCACAAATAGCGGAGAAAATAAAATCTGTATGAACCGCCGGAATATAGTCAGGATTTCCAAGCCCTAGCCCTGTACCGAAAAATCCCCCCGCCGCAATAGCAAATAAGGATTGGGTAATCTGATATCCCTTTCCGGAGATCTGACTCCATGGATTAATCCATGTAGTTAATCTGACCTTTACATGGCTGAGTGTAAAATAACTTAAAACAAGAATTATTGCTAAAGCACCTATATTATAAAGCAGTAATTTATAGTCTTCTTCATAAATATAAAATATGCTTATAAATACAACATAAAATAATATAGTCATGCCTAATTCCCTCTGTGCCAATAATAAAAAGAGATGTAAATAAATTATGACTAGAAATACATACTTGTTCTTTATTATTTGTTTATTTTTAGTCAATCCTTCATAATCTATGACCTCTTCTTCTTTTGTTGAAAAATCAGACGTCACATGATTATCATCCAAATGCGACATAGAATTTGTATGATTTTCAGATGATGTGATTTTATTTTCAGTTGAGGCCTTAGCCTCCTCTGAATCAAGTCTTAGTTTATAATACGCAGCAATAAAAAATACAAAAAATATCTTGGTGGCTTCCGCAGGCTGAAAAGTAAAATCACCTATACGAACCCAGTTAATTGAGCCTTTAATATTGACACCTAAGGTAAATGTCATTAAAAATAACAGCATGCTTCCGATAATATATCCATATATGTATCTATCCCAATTTTTTATAGTGCGAAATAGTATATAGGATGCAAAATAAAGTACAATCCCTAATCCATACCATTTTATTTGGATAAGTCCATAATCTGAATTTAGGCGATAAAGCATTATAATACCTAAGCTGGTTAGCATGGATATGATTAAAAAAATATATTGATCACCCATCTGTTTTTTTACAATAATTATATAGGAAGTTACCATTAAAACAATTACTCCGCCACCGGCTATCAGTATCGATAGGTCTAATGGTTGAACATGCAAGGATAGCAGTATAAAAAACAAAAGATTTACAATTATTAAGATATAAATAGGTCTTCGTATTTTTAATGAGCTGTAAAGTCTCATTCTTCCACCGCCTCTTTTACAAATAAAAATTCAACCTGGCCTAAGCCGATACGGTCCCCATTTTTTAGTTTAACAACATCTTCTATTTTTGTACTATTTAAATATGTACCGTTTACGCTGCCTTGATCCTCTAAAAAATATTCCCCTTCATCCATAATTATCTTTAAATGTTTAGATGAAACATATTTATCTAATATTTGAATTTCATTGTCCCTTGATCGGCCTATAGATGTTACATCCTCCAAATCATAAAATTCTTGAATTTCAAAATCAAGTCTTTCTTTTCTATTGATAAGTTTTAAATAAGGATTATTATACTCTTTTTGACTTATTTTGTTGATATGCTGTATATCTAGATATATAAGCCTGATAATTCCATAAAGAAAATAATAAATCAAAATAATAAATATGTATCTTATAATCCACGAAAGGATTTTAAACATAGATATTCACCCTCAACTTTATTGTAGAGACAAGCCCATGCGTCCGCCTATTAACAAACATAAGCATATTATTAGTTATATTGTACACCAAAAACAGGAAATCTAAAACAAAAGTGAGGACATCGTCCTCACTTTTTATTTTAACTGCCCACAGTTTCATTTTAACTGCCTGTGACAGCCATTTTTCTAGCCTGATCCGTAGTAATCAAGGTATCTAACATTTCCTGAATATCTCCGTCCATAAAATTATCTAATTTATATAAAGTTAAGTTAATACGATGATCTGTGATACGGCCCTGCGGGAAATTGTAAGTTCTGATTCTTTCGCTTCTATCACCTGTTCCTACCTGGCTCTTTCTATCCTCCGCAATTTCCGCCTGTTGTTCTTGAATTAAATTGTCTAGAAGCCTTGCCCTTAAAATCTTAAGTGCTTTGTCTTTATTTTTGTGTTGGGACTTCTCATCTTGACAAGATACAACCATTCCCGTAGGTATATGGGTGACACGAACAGCAGAATCCGTAGTATTGACGGACTGCCCGCCGTTTCCGGAGGAACGGAACACATCGATACGTATCTCATTCATATCTAACTCAAAGTCTACATCTTCCGCTTCGGGAAGAACAGCTACAGTTATTGTAGAGGTGTGAATTCTGCCACCTGACTCAGTGGTCGGAATTCTCTGTACACGATGAACACCGCTTTCGTATTTTAGCATAGAGTAAGCACCTTTACCTTCGATCATAAATATAACTTCTTTGAAACCGCCAAGCCCTGTGCTGTTGGCACTCAGCATCTCTATTCTCCATCCTGCGTTTTCCGCATATCTTGTATACATTCTAAATAAATCTGCTGCAAATAAACCGGCCTCGTCTCCACCGGCACCTGCGCGAATTTCAATGATAACGTTTTTGTCATCGTTGGGATCCTTAGGCAATAATAAAATCTTTAGTTCTTCTTCGATAGTACCTACCTGTTCCTCTAATTCACTTATTTCCATCCTGGCCATTTCTTTTAACTCTTCATCTGAATCTTTATCTATAAGAATTTCGTTTGCACCCTCTAATTCTTCTTGCACTGATCTATATTGACGGTATTTTGTTACTACCTCTTCTAAATCTGAATGTTCTTTAACCAGTTTTGTCCACCGGTTTTGATCATTAATTATTTCCGGATTACTTATTTGTCGGCTTAAATCTTTATACTTTTCTTCTAAAAAGGCTAATTTTCCAAGCATCTTATTCACCTCATTTATTCTTCTAGCAACATTATATCATAACATGTAATTTATGGATACGCAAATACGATTTTGGATCCTTCGCAGGTCAAACTTATACTGCCCGTCTCAAGATGACACTTTTGTAATTCCGGACATCCTTTTTCATAATTCTAGGCATCCTTTTTCGTCATTGCTATGAAAGCTAATATTTAAGATTCCTCGTTTCACTCGGAATGACAACAGCGAAGCTGTCATCCTGAGCAAAGCGAAGGA
>CAYLIZ010000013.1:0-21339 GCA_964383985.1 uncultured Alkaliphilus sp.
ACCTTATTATTATAAGGTTTTTTATTTCAGATGTCAATATACCACATTTTTAGGGCGGACGAAACTGCTCGCCCATCCGCTTATATTATTTAGTGTTGATATACCAATTGCTAATATTAGAAAAAACATTATAGCTTTGGGGTTTTAAATCGCCTTTGATTCCTTTGTTTACTATTATTACACCATTTTTAAAAAACAAGCTGATATATGGCAGCTCTTCAACAATATGCTCCTCTATATCACTAAATCCCTGTTTTTTTAATGTTGAATTGCTGCCGGTTAAATAGGTATCTAGTAAAGCATCTAGCTCCTCATTACTATAAGCAATAAAATTAGTACCACCTGCTACATTAGTACCATCTATTGCAGATGAATGAAACATATTTGTAACATTTGGTATATAAGATAACTCCCAGCCTCCTAAAAATAGATCATAATTGCTAGTAATAATTTGTTTTTCAAGGTCATCCCATTCTAAAAGCTCAATTTCTAATTGTATACCCATTTTGTTTAAATCCTCTTGAATAAATAGTGCAATCTGATCCCTTAATGGGTTGCCTATATTAGTAATCAGCTTAAGACTTATAATTTTACCCTTATCATTTGTCCTAAAATCGTTGTTTTCTTTTAGTGTATAACCTGCTTCATCTAAAAAAGTTGCAGCCAAATTAGAATTGAGTCCAAGCTGAATTTTGCTATAATCGTAAAGCCACGAGTTAGGCATAACAGGATAGTCCGCTACTGTAGCATGACCCAGACAAATATTATTGATAATTTTTTCTCTGTCGATACTATAAGCTATTGCCTTTCTAATATTTATATCATTTAAGATATCTTTTCTAAAATTAATTCCTATAAATTCATAATTAGGCATAACAAATACTTCGTATCTTTTCATTTTATCATCTGTATATTTGCCCCAGTCTACAATATCGGTATATACGAAATCTATATCTCCATTTTCAAATAAAGATAATTGCGCTTCTTCATCCGGAACAATGATAACATTAATTTCTTCTATATGAGGCCTATCTCCCCAATAATCATTATTACGGGTCAAAGAAATTTTTCTAGTCTTTTCATATTCTTTTATTTCGTACATTCCAGTTCCAACAATACTTAAATCCTCTTGTTCTAAAAGTTGCGCTTTATTGCTTTTAAAAATATGCTCCGGTAAAATGGGGAACGTCATAATTTCAAGTGCATTGGCTATATTATTTGATAAACTGACCCTTACGGTATTTTCATCAATCTTGGTAATACCTGTTACATTTTCTAATGACTGTCTATATATTGAAACCTTATTAAGGCCCCTAATATTCCCCTTTATTACATTAAATGTAAATATTATATCGTCCACAGTTAAAGGCTGTCCATCGTGCCATTTGATTCCTGTCCGTAATTTAAAATCTACACTCCCCGTTTCATTAAACTTCCAACTTTCAGCTAATAATGGTTCTATACTCAAATCTTCTTTAAATGTAACTAACCCTTCATATAATAAATGATGAACTTGAAATAAGTCTTTATTTTTATTAAATAATGGATTAAATGTTTGAAACCTGGTAGTAGATACCGTTATTGTTCCGCCATCCGCCGGATTACGATTTTTTGGTATTTCTTCTTCCACCTCTCCATCTTCTATATCAATCCTAGAACTACAGGCAGTAATTAACAATAATATTATTAAAGCAATACTAATATATTTTAAGCTTTTCACTCCAATCCCCCTCTAATGATGGAACTTATATAACCTATCATCATTTATAAATTTTGGTGTATATTTTGTAATCTCTCAAGACCTTTTTTTTATAAACTCTGGTTTCGTTAAAAGGAATTTTATGCAATGTTTTTCCGTCCTTGCTATATTTCGGATTGTTTAGCCACTTTTTAACATTTCCATTCCCCGCATTATATCCTGCTATTATTAACTCAACATTATCGCCAAACTCCTGTTTTAATACATTTAAGTACCAAACACCAAATCGTATATTTAACTCCGGCTGAAAAAGCATATCTTCAGTATAATTCGATATTCCTAATTTTTTAGAAGCCCATTCCCCTGTAATAGGTGCTATTTGCATCAGGCCCTTTGCATTTTTCTTTGAAATTGCATTGGGATTAAATCTACTTTCGTTTTTTATTATAGCTGCGACTAAATAAGGATCTATTTTATATTTTTTAGAATATTTTTCAATTAAATCATAGTAATGAATAGGATAGATTGTCCTTGCAATCCATTTTATATTTTGGAGTGCAATAACTGCAATAATCAGCAGCAAAATGAGCATCAAAAATTTGAGACATCCCTTACGCAAAATCAACATAAACTACAACCACCCCAAAATATCATTCAATTATTATTTCCCAATTTCTCTCTATCTGTTCTCGCAAATAGGCTAAGTCTTTTGAATTGTCTATAATTAAATCAGCATATTTTTTTTTATCCTCAAAAGACATTTGTGCATTTATACGTTTTTTGGCATCATCCACACTAATACCTTCTCTTTCAACTAAACGGTTAAGCTGCATTTCTTCCGTTGTAACAACAAGCCAAACCTCTTCAACTAAATGCATCAAATTTTGCTCTATTAACAAAGCCGCATCTAATATTATAACACGATTATTATATGCTCTTTTGTGCCAATTTATTTCATTAATAATTTCCTTAATGATATGAGGATGGGTAATTTCATTTAATTTTTCTAATAGTTTGGGATCGTTAAAAACAATATTACCGAGTTTTTTACGGTTGAGTTCCCCATTTTCAAGTAAAATTTCTGCTCCAAAATGTTTTTCTATTTCGCTTAATGCGGGCCTGCCTTTTTCTACCACCTTCCTAGCAATTTTATCCGCATCTATAATAATTGCACCTAACTCTTTCAATATATTTGATGTTGTAGTTTTGCCACTAGCTATTTCTCCTGTAAGCCCTATTATTCGTGCCATAAAACCACCTCTTATCTTATATCATACCAATTGTTGGCATAAGATATATCTACCTTCAGAGGTACCGATATTTCAACCGCATTTTCCATAGATTGTTGCAGAATTTTAGTTACAGCCTCTATTTCATCTTCAGGACATTCTATTAATAATTCATCATGCACCTGAAGAATTAATTTAGCTTTAAAGTTTCTTTCCCTTAGCGTTCTATACACTTTAACCATAGCAATTTTTATAATATCTGCAGCACTTCCCTGTATTGGGGTGTTCATAGCCATCCGTTCTCCAAAACTACGGGTATTAAAATTAGATGACCTTAATTCCGGTAGGTACCTTCTTCTATGAAGAATTGTGGAAACATAACCTTTGTCTCTGGCCTCTTCAACAATATCTTTCATATATTGTTTTATAGACGGATATTTTTCAAAATAACTATCTATATATTGTTTTGCCCTATATACCGGTATGTTTAAATTTCGCGACAGACCAAAATCACTTATTCCATAAACAATACCAAAATTAACCGCCTTCGCATCATCTCTCATGCTGGGCGTTACCGCTTCTATAGGTACTTCAAATATTTCTGATGCAGTTCTTTTATGTATATCCTGATCTTTTATAAAAGCGTCTATCAAATTCTCATCATTAGCAATATGTGCAAGTATTCTCAATTCGATTTGAGAATAATCTGCATCAATAAATATATGTCCATCATCACAAATGAACACTTTGCGTAATCTTCTACCTATCTCTAATCTTATGGGTATATTTTGTAGGTTTGGTTCTGTGCTGGATATCCTTCCCGTAGTTACAACTGTTTGATTAAAATTAGAATGTATGCGATTTGTAACAGGATTTATAATATTGAGCAATCCATCTACATACGTAGATTTTAGCTTTGTAATCTGTCTGTATTCCAATATTTTAGGGATAACATAATGTTTATCATATAATTTTTCAAGTACCTCTGCATTAGTGGAATATCCTGTCTTTGTTCTCTTTATAGGTGGTAATCCTAATTTTTCGAAAAGTACTTCACCTAGTTGTTTTGGTGAATTTATATTAAATTGTTCACCTGATAAATTATAAATTTCTTTAGTTAATTGTTCTATTTTTTCTTTAAATTCTGTTTCCAATTCCATCAATATATCCTTATCTACTTTAATTCCTTGAAATTCCATAAATGCTAGTACCTCAACTAAGGGCAATTCTATATTATAATAAAGCTCTTCTAAATCTAAATTCTTTAACTTCTCTTTGATAAAATGGTATATTTGACTAGTAACTCTGACATGGCTACATATCAATTTTTTAAGTTCATCATCGGGCGATTCCCATAATGAAATTTGGCTTTTCCCCTTACCTGTCAGATTTTGTTCATCAGTAATTTCTTCTCCCAAATATTGTAATGCTAAATCTTTTAAGTTGTAATTAGATTTTGCCGGATTGATTAAATATTCGCCTATCATAGTATCAAAATACAGGTTTGATATATTAATATTGTAACGATAAAAATGGATAATCTCTTTTTTTAAATTATGACCTATTTTTTTGATACTATTATCCTCCAAGATCTCTTTTAGAATATGTAAGAGTTCTTGTTCATCTTCAAAATTTCCAAAATTTATATAATACTGTGTATCACCTGTAATGGTTGCAACCAAATGCGTTATTCTATCCGTCACAATATTCTTTTCCTCTGTAATTGTTTTCAAAGTGATGGTTTTATGTTCCTTCACTTTGTTTATCATGGTTTTTAATTCATCCATATTCGTAATTTCAAATATATTCTCTTTTATACTATTTCCCGTTACAATTGTATCTGCATTTAGATTATCTGTTCGCTCAACATCTTTTTTAATTCTAGGAATAAGACTATTAAACTCATATAACCTAAATAGTTCCATCAATTTATCATAATCTACTTCCCGCTTTTTTAGCTGTTCTAAATCAAAACTTATAGGTACATTTGTAACTATAGTAGCTAACCTTTTGCTTAAAATAGCCTGTTCTTTGTTGAGCTCAACCCTTTCTTTTAATTTTGTTCCTGTAATTTTTTCTGTGTTTTGAATTAAATTTTCTATGCTTCCAAATTTTTTTAGAAGTTTTACAGCTGTTTTTTCTCCAACCCCGGGAATTCCGGGTATATTATCAGCTTTATCCCCCATTAATCCCTTTAAATCTATGAATTGTTCAGGTGTAACCTCATATTGTTCAACCACTTTTTTATCATCATATATTTCAAGGTTTGATATCCCCCTTTTAGTGAATAATATTTTAGTCTTGTCAGTTGCCAACTGAAGTGTATCCCTATCTCCGGTTACAATTAAAGTTTCCATATTTTTATCATCGCAATATTTAGCTAAGGTGCCTATTAAATCATCTGCTTCAAAACCTTCTAATTCTATCCTATATATATTAAATGCATCTAATATTTCTTTTAATGGTTCTATTTGCGCTAATAATTCAGGCGCCATTCTTTTTCTGCCCGCTTTATAACCGATAAACTCTTTGTGTCTAAAAGTTGGGGCCCTTTTGTCAAAGGCTACACCTATATAATCCGGATTATAGTCTTCCATCACCTTGAGTAGCATAGTTAAAAATCCGTAAATAGCATTCGTTTGTTTGCCATCAGTAGTTGCTAAGGGCGGCAGGGCGTAAAAAGCCCTATTTACTAAGCTATTCCCATCTATAATTATTATACGTTTTTCCATGGATGATTCCCCTTTCCTTTAGGATTATACTATTGCATTAATAGAGCTAAATATTATCTTTTGGACACCTTATATATTAAAATTACTGCACATATAATTAAAATTAATACAGCAATCGAATTAAATATTTTATTCAGATTTTTATTATTCAATGGGCTTTGTACACTTTCGTCTGCAGCAGATTTTTCACTGTCATCTGATCTTTCTATATATTTATTACCTTCATCACCATTTTCCCTGACATTCCCTTGTACTTCCTTTGAAGCATCCCTGCACATTTCATTTTTATGCGATGGTGCCATTTTAAAACTCATAATAGGTTCTTCATCATCTATTTTATCCAAAGTTTTCTCTTTAGTTTCATTAGGAGCGACGTTAATATCTATGTTTTCCTCTTCTTTTGTCATGTTATCTATTTTACCATAAAAGCCAACTCCCTTTTTATAATTTAAAAAGTTATTTACTAAGGTTAAGGAGAGAACAAGGATTAGCAATGTTATCGCAACATTACTCAATATTTTACTTTTATTAGATAAAGTTGGTTTTGATTTGTAATTTTTTGTGCTCTGCAATTTCTCATGTAATTCATTAGAAAAATTTGTGGGAAGTTCAACCTCTTCAAGCATATTAACACTCTCTACAACTGTCTTCATATTTTCAAAAGCAATATTACAATCTGTGCATTTTTTAATATGGTTTTTAAAATCTAATTCTTCCTCTTTAGATAGCATATTATCTATATAGGCCGAACCATATACTTGAAAATCTTTACAGTCCATATTATCATTCCCCCCAATCTTCTAATTTTTCTTTAATTATAGTTTTTAAATTAGTTCTTGCCCTGCTAATTCGGGATTTTACCGTGCCTTCAGAGCAATCTAATATTTCAGCGATTTCTTTATATGAAAACTGTTCCATATCTCTTAAAATAATAACCTTTCTATGGTTATAGCCTAATTCATTAATAGACTCATGCACCAATTTTTGTACTTCCTTTTTTTCAAATAACTGTTCCGGCGTATCCTCATTATTATTCAATTGAATTTTATAAGTGCCTTCCTCTGTTTCATATTCACAATCCAAATATATCATATTAACTTTTCTATTTTTACGAATGAAATCTATACAGGCATTATTTACAATTGCATATAACCAAGTAGAAAAACTGCTTTTACCTTTAAAATTTTCAATTCCCCGATAAGCCTTTACTAATGCTTCTTGAGCGACATCGTTAGCATCTTCTAAATTACCTAACATACGGTATGCAATATTGAATACCTTTTTTTGATGTTCAACAATCAATCGTTCAAAGCTTTCTATATCCCCTGCCTTTGATTGTTTGATTAAGGAGGCCTCTTGTGAGCTCAAAATTTCCACTCCCTTCCCGGTTCTCCCACTATATTTGACGTTTTTTTCAAAAATTTGTTCCTCTTAAATTTCATGCTCTTTTCTATACTAACAATATCAAAAAAAGACTGAATATCCAATAATTATTTTTTATTGAATATCTCCCATCCCATACATGACATTTTATCAGAATAAATTCAATATGACATTATCACACACAGAATAACTATAAACGCTATAAAATATTGGTTGACATAGTAAATAAGCTATGTTAGTATTTTTTATGACAAAGTATGATATAATATAGTTAATTAAGATAAAAAGTAAGATACACTTGCCGATGTGTTGGAACTGGCAGACGAGACGGACTCAAAATCCGTTGTCCCTAGGGACGTGTGGGTTCGAGTCCCACCATCGGCACCAACCAATAGATAAACCCATAATCATTAAACTGTTCAAAAATGCAGCCCTGAGGATTATGGTTTTTTTATAGGAAACATTTCTATAGGTTAATAATAAATATAAAGGGGAAAATCATGGATTTTAGACAATTAGAAGTATTTCTAGCCATTGTAAAATTTAAGAGTTTTTCTAAGGCAGCTGAGCATTTATATCTTACCCAGCCAACCGTAAGCAACCATTTATTTAATTTAGAAAGAGATTTGGATACAGTATTAATCAATAGATCCAGATCTAATAAAGATATTTCCTTAACTAAGGCCGGTGAGTTGCTCTATGATTATGCAGTCAATATTGTCAATTTGAGAGAAAACGCAAAATTTAAACTAGGTGAATTTAAGGGTAAAATCGTAGGTAATATCGAAATAGCATCTAGTACAGTGCCCGGACAATATATAATTCCGGAGATTATATGTGAATTTAATAAAATTTATCCTGATGTTACTTTTACCATATGCCATTATGATTCATCACAAGTTGTAAAGGGCATTATAAGTGGTGATATCGATTTTGGTATTGTTGGCGCCAAAATTTCTCACAACCAATTAAAGTACGTAAATCTTGTGGATGATGAATTGGTTGTTGTTACACCATATAATTATTTTGATAAAAATAAAAATGCAAAAATTACACTGAAAGATTTTTTAAAAGAAAAGCTCATTTTAAGAGAAAAAGGTTCGGGTACCAGAAAGATAATTGAAAAAAATTTAAAACAAAAAAATATAGACATAAATAAGTTACAGGTTGTTGCCTATATTGAAAGTACTGAGGCAATAAAGCAATGTATTAGAAGGGGTTTAGGTATTTCAATATTATCAAAGCATGTAATTGAAAATGAAGTTAAATACAAACTACTCGATTATATGGATATTAGCAACATTGAATTAAAAAGAAGTTTTTATTTTGTTTATCACAGTCAGAGATTACCGTCGCCCCTTGAACTGGAATTCCAAAAATTTGTCTGTAATTATTTTGTATAACCATGTAAAATAGAACTCCTTTTAAAATAAATAAAAAGGAGTTTAATTTCTATATATCAAAACTAGAAGCAAACTACTAGCCCGCCCTGCCCTGCATGTGTTCCAATAACGGGTCCCATGGTTGTTATCAAAACCCGGGCAGGATTAAAATGCTTAATTATTTCCTCTTTCAAAGCTAAAGCATCTTCTATGCAGTTACAGTGTGCTATCCTGATCACTTTATCTCTAAAATCTACATTTTTTCCTTTCATCTCATTTAACATAAATTTAATAGCCCTTTTCTTACCACGGATAGTCTTTAATATTTTAACATATCCCTTTTCCACGTGTAATATAGCTTTTAAATTCAATAAATTAGCAACTGCCCCTTTAGCTCGTGTTACCCTACCACTTTTTATCGCATTTTCTAAAGTTTCTAAATAAACTATAATTCTCATATTGTCTCTGTATTCTTTTAATTTTTCAACTATTCTTTCTAAACTAACTCCTTGTCTTACCATTTCACAGGCCTTTAGTACTTGCATGCCTAGGCCAACAGAACCGCTTAAACTATCAAAAATTTCAATCTTCTTATTTACCATTTCCTTTGCCATGATAGCACAATTTATTGTACCACTTAACTTTGACGAAAGATGTATACATAATATTTCCTTAGTTTTTTTAGCTGTTTCCTTAAAGGCATCTATAAAATTTTGAGGAGAAGGTTGAGATGTTTTTGGAAGGGTTTTTGAAATTGACATTTTTTTATAAAATTGTTCATGAGTTAAATCTACACCATCAATATAATTTTTACCATCTATTTCAATATTTAATGGAATAACTATAATATTATTTTTATCTAAAACTTCCTTTGGTAAATCGCAAGAACTATCAGTAATTATTTGCATTCAACAAGCCTCCTATTAAATTTTATCCTTTATGCCATAATTATATCTTATACTATAATAATATGTATCTTACTACATTGAAAGAAGAATATTAAAATTTATTTATATTATATATTATATTTTTTTACATATCCAGGTTGTTTGTTTATATTTTTTTTATGTTATTTTTATATGCATAAATAGCAGCTTGTGTGCGATCACTTACATTGATTTTTTTGAATATATTTGAAACATGATTTTTCACAGTCTTTTCACTAATAAATAAATGATTCGCTATTTCCCTATTATTAAATCCTTCTGCTATTAGCGTCAAAACCTCATACTCCCTTTTCGTCAGGTTATTAGCATTTGTTTTTTGTTTGCTCTTTTCTTCCCTGCGATTAAATTCCTTAACTAATTCCGTTGCTAATGTAGGATAAATATAACTTTCACCGTTAAACACATCCCTAATAGCCTTGATTAAACTTTCACTCTCTGCATCTTTTAGCACGTAACCATTAGCCCCTAAATTAATAGTTTCAAATAAATATTCCCTATCCTCATGAAAAGTAAGCATGATTACTTTAATAGTATTATCCATATCCTTTAGCCTACGTAATGTTTGTATTCCATTTATATTGGGCATATTAATATCTAATAAAACAATATCAGGCTTAAACTGTTGTACCTTTGAAATTGCTTCTTCACCATCACCGGCTAATGCTACCACATTTATGTCCTTTTCTAACTCTATAAGTTGCTTTAACCCTTGTCTTACTAAAGAATGATCATCTACTATTAAAATTTTTATCTCTTTCATTCCAACCCTCCTAGTTTTCATTCGGTATATTAACAATAATTTTTGTACCTTCATTAAGTTTGCTTTTTATTTCAAGTTTTCCATTAAATAATTTAACCCTTTCCCTCATATTAAAAAGACCAAATCCACCATCTGATTTATCGCTAGTTTTAAGCTTTTCTGTATCGAAACCTATGCCATCATCCTCTATAACCAAAAATAGATTTTTTATTGTCAATTCCATCTTAATTTTAACTGTAGTTGCACTAGAATGTTTTCGTATATTATTTAGCGCCTCCTGTACTATTCTAAATAGAGCAACTTTCTTAATTTTATCATCTATATCTATTTGAGATATTATAATAAAGTCAACTTTTATATCAGTATCATTTTGAAAATTATTAATGTATCTTTTAATGGTGGGTATAAGCCCAACATCATCTAGCGCCATTGGGCGTAAATTATATATAATCCTCCTTATGTCTTTGATACTATTCCTTAAAATAACCTTAAGCTCCTGTATTCCGGGTTTTACACTATCAGTATCTATATCTATTAACCGTTCGCATACCTCTGTTTTTATTATAGCATTTGTTAAAGACTGAGCTGGTCCATCATGGATATCCATTGCTATTCTTCGACGTTCTTCTTCCTGTACTTGTATAATTCTTTTTCCTAATATACTTCTTTGATTAATATCTTCTAAAGTGTCAGATATATCTTCTAGATCCTTACTTAAAAAGTCAAAAACTACCCCAATCTTAGACATAATGTTTTCTGCTTTTTTAAATATACCCTGCAAATTTTTTAGCCTTAATTCTAGGTCTGTTCTTTTCTTTATTAAATTTTTTTCCTCATGCCTCTTTAATGCCAGTTTAATTTGAAACCTATTAGCATTTTCGTACGCAATTTTAATATCTTCTTCCGTATATATTGAAAACTCTCTACTCACTGTTAATAGTACCTTTCGACTTGTACGTTCCTGATTTTCTAGTATTTCTATTTCTTTAATCAAAGCTTTAATCTTATCTTGTAACTTCTCCAGTTCCTTTTTAACCTCACTGCATTCATTTCTCGTAATTTCCGAAATTTCAAAAATTTCCTGTTTTCCTTCGTCTATAGCTTTCATGGTTTTTTTTAATATTTTATTAATCTGTATGCTTTTCATATTGATATTTGTCACGGCTTTATAAACCCCCAAACCATATACACTAATAAATTTTACATGTTATATATAAATTCTATATATTATATAAATTTCCTCTATTTTCTACATATTTCTACAAATAAAATTTTTTAAGGCATCCATATATAAAAAAAGGCAGCTAAGCTGCCCTTTTTAATATATATTATCTTTATTTATTTATTTTATAATCACTTAATAGCCAGTTTCCTCTATCCCTTTTCATTTCAACTATGTATTTTATCTCTTCGTTATAATTGTCTTCGTACCCCTCTATTTCCCATAAAATTAAAACTTCCAAAACAGCTTTTTCAAAACTACTTTTAATCGTACTAATATCTTGAATCGAAATGCTAGAAATACCCTCATGGGATGTTGGAATAGATAGCATCTGTTTAAACATTTTCATATCCGATTTAAACAACGGATTAGTAACAATTTCTTCTAACTCTTTTTCTAATTGAGATAAAGATGTATATTGCCCAATTAAAAAATTATTCCATATCTTAGTCCGTTCACAAAAAACCTGTTCAACTTGTCTATACAGCTCTTGCTCAGTGGTTTTATTATTATAAGATGCAAAAATAAAATTATGACATGTAATAATAGTAATAATAAATATGATAATAATGATGACTCTCTTCATAATTTCCCCCCTTTGTTTATAACCTCTACCAATTGTACATATATAATTATAAACAAAAAAGGTTGCAAAATTTAGTTTTTTTTAGTATAGAATAAACTTTTTTCCCAACATATAGTGTCATTTTGGGATAGCGTTCCACAATATGTTGTAGAGTTTGGTTTTAATCTTTAATTTGTTCCAATTCTTTTCTTTCCTTATCGCTCAAGAGATTTTCTAAATCTAGGATAACTATTATGTTATCCTGTACCTTACCTATCCCACTAATAAATTTTGGTCCCGATGCCATTATAATACTCGGTGGTTCTTCTATATCACTATCATCTATGGTTAATACCTGAGAAGCATCATCTACTAAAAGACCTACTTGTTTGCTATCTAACCCAAAGATTATTATTCTAGTATCTTCGGTTATAACAATTGGATTTATATTGAATTTGTTATGTAGATTAATAACCGGCACTATATTTCCCCGATAATTGATAATTCCCTCAATAAAATCCGGTGAATTTGGTACCTCTGTACATTTTATGTATTCACTTATTTCTTGAATGTTCATAATATTTACACCATATTCCTCTTCTTCTAATTTAAAAATAACATATTGTCTCTCGGACATATACTTATCCCTCCATAGGTTTCTTAATTTTTTGTATATTTGTATATCGATATTATTCTATATAACTATTAAATATCCTTCATTTGTGAATACCTATATTGTTAAAAAAAAATCATCTTTATTTATCTCTAAATAACACCCCCGGTAAAGATAAACAAAGATAATTATAAATTATTTTCAAGATAAGGAATCTTCCTGCCCTTTATTAACAAGCGGCCGGACAATTTTCATAATATCTGATTCATCCGTCTTTTCCTTGTTTTTCAAACTATCTATTATTTTTAATATCAGCGCTAACTTTTTAAACTCAACTGCATTTTCCTTTGTTCCATCAGCAAGCATCGGCTCAAGTATTTCAATATAATTATGTATATTGGCTATAAAATCTTCCTCCTGTGATAATTTATGCAATTCTTTCAGTTTTTTTTCTAATGTTTTGACCTTAACATCAAAATCAACTGCTTGGTGAACCAACATCCTCTCTTCATCCTCAAGAAATTCGCTCAAATCTATTAACATGTTGCGTTTCTTATCTTCTAGGCTTAATGCAGAATATCTTATTTCTGATGCCTCAATTCGTGGTAAATCTATTAATGTTTTAATCTTAGCAATAATTTGTAATATAATTTCTGCGCTATGAACAATATATTGCTCTTGTGGATCCATATACCCCCTTATCCTATTGAGTAGTTTGGATTTTTTATCTAAATCATTTAAATTTATTTCTTGGAATTTTAATTTGTTAGTATCCTTGCGATATATAAAAAGTAAAAATAGAAAAAAAGGTAACCAATTTGAATGGGTTTGAAAGTCTTGCACTTTCTTTTCCATTATCCCCCTCCTCTTAATTTCAATTTATTATACAGTAACAGTATATGTATATTCAATCGAAAATGTTTTATTAACCTTTAAGTTATAGATATCTGAATTTAATAAAAAATTCGTTTTATGGGATAATCAAATCAATTGCCCCTTTTTCAATTCGAAAATCCATAGGAAGTTTACCGCCTTGTTCGCCATCTAAATCTACGCATATATCATCATCGCAATAAACGCTAAAAGCCTCTACCTGTATGTATTGTAAATTAGGATGATTTGTATGATTGCCTGATAAGGCCATAAAAAAAATGCTTGCTACATCAATAAATTGGCTTTTTTCAACGATAAGTAAATCAAATTTGCCATCGTTAATGTTAGCCTCCGGTGCAACATATTTGAAACCGCCCACAGAAGGGGTATTTGCTACCAGAAAAAATAATATCTCTTTTTCTTCTTCTACATCATCTATTTTCAGTGTTATTTTTATAGGTTTAAACATTTGCTTTGGTAATTCTCTAAGACCTTCCAGATAATATGCGAACTTCCCCAAAACGGTCTTAGCCTCAGGAGAAACCCTATAGGCTACATCTGTGAGCAATCCCGCTGCGGCAACATTTAAAAAGTATCTGTCTCCGCCTAACCCAACATCTATTTTGATTGTTTTTTCTTTAATAATTATTTTAGCAAATTCTCTCATCATCCGTGGAATTTTTAGATAATTAGCAAAGTCATTCACAGTACCTGCCGGATAGACTGCTAATTTAGGTCTAATTTCATTGATCATAATACCATTTACAACTTCATTAACAGTACCGTCCCCGCCTATTGCTACAACTATATCATACTCGTTTTTACAAGCTTCTGAAGCGGCATGCATAGCATCTAGTTGTGTTTTTGTCATATATATATTTACATAATAATTGTTTTTTTCTAATATCCTCGCTAAATTAGGTATGTTTCTCTGTACTATTTGCCTTCCGGATTTAGGGTTACAAATAATTTTAACCTTCTTCACATTAATACCCCTTTCAATATATAACAAAAGCAAATAATTTTATTTTTGTAAACCAGCTTTCTAACTTCTAACCCATAACACAAATTAGGTTATAATATAGGCCTATATATCTCTTTCTTAACCCCGTTGTTGTTTTTTTCCTCAATTAAATTTTTAATAATGTCGCTTATTATAATTATCCCACGCTCAATTTCATCATCATTGACAGAGGCAATGCTTAATCTGAAATGCCTGTCATCATTTTGATGAACAAAAAATAAATTGCCCGGAGCTAAAGCAACATTCTCCTTAATAGCCGCTTCATATAAATTCTTTGAAGAAATACCCTTTGGCAGCCTAAACCAAAAATTAACCCCGCCTTGTGGACGTATATAATCAACTTGGGATGGCATATACTTTTCGATGTTTTTTAACATAGTATCAAATCCCTCTTTATATTTTTTCCCCATATATTTAATATGCTCTTTCCAAGTGCCCTTTGTAAAATATATTTCTAACGCCCTTTGTAAAAGTCCTGATGTAGAAATATCCGAAGAATGTTTAGCAAAAAGTAAGTGTTCATAAAATATTGATGGTACTATTAAAAATCCCAATCTCAGCCCCGGCATAAATATTTTCGAAAAACTTTTTACGTAAATAACTAATTCATTGTGTAAATCTAAACTTTTTAATGTTGTATTATCTTTAGAATAAAAATTTAAATCACTTAAATAATCATCTTCCACTATATATATCTTATGTTGTTTGCATAAATCAATAATTTTATCTTTTTTACTGCGACTATATGATATTCCGGTTGGATTTTGAAAGTTAGGCATTAAATATAAGAACTTAGGTTTAAAAATACGAATTTTTTTATCTAAATCCTCAATATCTATACCATCATCTAACAATTTTACATCTATAATTTTAGCTCCCCTGGATTTGAAAGAAGCTATAGCGCCTGTATAGGATGGACTTTCAATAATAACTGCATCATCATAATTTAATAGAGCCTTTGCAATGATATCTATACCCTGCTGAGCCCCTGAAATAATTTGTATACTATCAATGTTTGCAAAAATATTATATTCTTCTACATATTCTATTAATGCCTTTCTTAAGGGAAAATATCCTTGACTTTCTTGGTAATCAAATGCATGCCCTTTATCTCTATCTAAAACCTCATTCAGGGCCTGCTTAAAGTCTTCCACCGGAAATAGTTTTGACATAGGTGTGGTACTGGCAAAATTAATCATATCTTCCTGAATCTGAATTTGACCCTGCTCTATAAGAGAAAGGGTTACTAAATTATTTGATACCCCTTGGTCCTCATATGTATATGTAAATAAATCTGACGATACATATGTGCCGCTTCCTATTTTTTTATATACTAATCCTTCCTGCTCCAAAATATGATATGCATTTACAACTGTAACATTATTAACATTGAGCTCTTTTGCTAATTTGCGTATAGGAGGTAGTTTTTCATCATTATTTAGTTTGCCTTTGATGATGATCTCTTTTATGGCTTTATATAGTTGAACATACAAATGCTCTCCCTTATCCTTGCATAATTTAATATCGTCAAAACTCTCCATACAACTCACCTCCATCTAGATGTTTATTTATATTATATCAGCTTTACATGTTATTACCAAACCGAAAAAAGCCATCCATATTATACATAGATGACTTTTAAAAAAATTTTACCCATTTATCATAATTTTTAATTATCAGTAAATTTACTTTTTTATTAAATAAAACGGACTACGTTTGTCTCAACTAATTTTTTTTATAATAATCAGCCAATCTTTGTAATTCTCTAGCTTGCATACCACTTTCTTCAGCAAAAATTTTAAACATAGAAGCTACTTTTTCATCATCAGTTTGTTTAGAAAACATTTCAAAATCCCTTACCATTTCTTGTGCGTCCAACAATTTTTTTGTAATCATATCCTTTGTATCCAAATCCATTTATTATACCTCCTCCTGCCATTATTTTGCTAGATTTTTATTAAATTATGTATTAAATAACGGCTTTATAATGTTTAAACGTAATTTAAATTTTTTTACATCTGCATTTCGTTTATAACGACTCTTTTATCTTCATTGCAATTTGGACAGTAAAAAAGGTGAACACATCTATTATGTTCTACTCCATCCACCTGTTGAGTTATATCTTTATCTAAATATGGGCTATAATCATCAAAATAATCCTGTATTGCACCTCTTGCTTCCATTTGATTGCCACAATCTGAACATTTTACTATATAACTTGCTAATCCATTACAAATAGGACAAACCCAATCCACACAAACCCCTCCTCCATACTTATAGATATTATATGTTGTTTTTTTAAAAATAAACAAATGATTCTGTATTATAAGATGTTTTTTCTTTCCATGGCATAAATAGTATTAATGTATATTTTTTTATTCGCCGGAATAAATATGATTATACGAATGTACAAATTTGTATTCGTTGCATTTAATCTACCAAAGGAGGGTATGACATTGAAAAAATCTTCTTTTATTTACGGAACAATTTTACTAGTTATAGTTAATTTTTTAGTTAGATCTTTAGGATTTGTATATAAAATTGTACTTTCAAGGCTAATAGGAGCAGAGGCAATAGGTTTGTATCAAATGGTATTTCCTTTTTTAATGTTGCTCATAACTATAACAACTGCAGGAATCCCCATTGCAGTATCTAGCCTCGTTGCTAAAGAAAATTCTTTAAATAATAGAGAAGGTATATATAAAGTATTAACCATAGCCCTTTGTATTGGAGGAGCCCTTTCTTTAATTATATCTATATCAGTATCACTTAATATAAACCTTATAGTTACCAAAATACTCAAAAATAAATCAATATACTATCCATTTTTATATACAATACCGGCAATAAGTCTAATAACATTCTCCAATATATTAAGAGGATTTTTTTATGGTTTAAAAGATGTAAAGCCCCCGGCTAATGCCCAAATTGTAGAGCAATTAATTCGTATAATATTTGTGCTATCTTATCTTGTTTATAAAAAACCGTCTAACCCTATTTTGGCAGCTACAGTAGGAATTATAGGGGTCTCTTTGGGAGAGTTGTTTGGATTAATATATTTAATATTCAAATTTAACTTCAAAAAATTAAGCCCTAAAAGATATTTTTTAAAGATATACTCCACCTCTTCAATTAAAATAGCCGGCAGCATACTACATATTGCCACGCCTATTACTATAGGTAAATTAGTTTCCGTATTAATACAAACAGCAAATTCTATCTTAATACCTCAAAGGCTAATCATCGCAGGATATACAAGCTCTGAGGCAATTCAAACTTTTGGTAAGATAACCGGTATGGCAATGCCCTTATTATTTCTACCATTCACAGTTACATCTGCTTTAGCGGTTAACATAATTCCGGATATATCGGAACAAATAGCCATAAATAATATAAATGATGTTCGTTCCCGATCTAATTTAGCAATAAAATTAACATTATTAGTAGCCATTCCTATAACCTTTGTATATGTTATTTTTGGTAACCATATTGCACAACTTATCTATAATCAACAAGATGTAGGAAAATATCTGACTATAATGAGTTATTCAACCATATTTTTATGTATGCAACATACCCTATCCGGCATTTTACATGGTATGGGAAAACAGGTAATAAATACAATTAATTATTTGCTTGGAATATTGATTCAACTTTACTGTATTTACTTTTTGATTCCAAACCCCAAATATGGTATAAATGGCTTTTTTATTGGGTATATTCTTTCAGCATTTGTAATTTTTATATTAAATACGATTACCTTAAAACGAATAATTAATATGCGGTTTTCTATAATAAAATCATCAATTAAAGCAGCTATATGCTCTATTTTTATGATAATACTGATGTTTTATAGTTATAAAATTTTTTTTCTAATTACAAATAGCATTCTTTTAAGCACCATAATCGCCATAACACTTGGTATTATATTGTATCTAATTTTATTATCTATGACCAAAGCCTTAGATGTTAAATCAATTATAAGGGCCTTTCCATTATTCAAGTTTTAAGTATAAGGCTAATAGATCCTTTGATATTTCCCTGGGAATATACAGGCCATATCCAACTAATTCTCTTCTATTTTTACAAAAAATTAAATCTTCCAATATTTTACAATACCGAAAGATTAGTAAAATAAATCCAAGATGCCGTTAACCGTAAAATTCACATCCCAGCCTCTCCCTAAGGTGGGTGACACATTTTATTCTTCCGAAGTCCACTCAGAGGCGGCTTTCCGTCCAAATAAAAATATAATCTCCCGGATGTATAGTGTAGGTTGAATTTTACTAAGTCTTACGAACATCTCAGAATTTTTGTTTTCTTATTTTCTTTATATATATTATACACCAAAATTTTATTTTTATAAAATGAAATTTTTGCCTATAAACTCCATTAATGCTCTTTCTCTCCATATTCTGCAATACATCTATCAATTTCTTCTTCATTTAGTGTTTCTTTATCTAAAAGATTCTTAGCTACCAGCTCTATTAATCCTAAATTTTTTTCTATAAGTGTTTTAGTTGCATCATATAAATTTTGCATTTTTTTCTTGCTGATTTCAATTAATTTATCATCTGTTATACCTTGACGCCCAAGCAATACGTCATAATTAATCATACCGATTTCCTCACTCATACCAAATTGCTTTATCATAGCAACTAATAATTCTGTTGCCTTTTGAATATCATTGCTTGCACCGGTAGTAACATTATCCTTGCCAAATATTAATTCCTCTACAATTCTACCTGCTAATGCAATTTGAATATTATTTGTCATTTCTTTTTTGGTATTATACATTTTATCCGGAGGAATATTCATACTAAACCCACCTGCACCCTTTGTGCTCGGAATGATAGTTACCTTTGTAACCTTATTTTCGGGGCAGAGCAATTTAGTAACAACAGCATGGCCTGCCTCATGATAAGCAGTAATCTTTCTATCTATGTTCCTAATATTACTTCTATCTTTTTTTTCATCTCCGGCAATTACAGTATAAAAAGCCTTATCAATATGAAAATCACAAATAAACTCAGCGTTTTCCCTGGCTGCATTGATTGCGGCCTCATTCATAAGATTTTCCAGCTTTGCCCCACTAAAATATACTGTTTGTTCTGCTATATGTTTTAAATTAAGATTAGGTGCAATTGGCCTATCCCGGCTATATAATTTTAAAATTTCATATCTGGCCTTTAAATCCGGCAGCCCGATTTCAATTTGTCTATCAAATCTTCCCGACCTCAAAAGTGCTTCATCTAAAATATCCAGCCTATTGGTGGCCGCTATAATTACAATGCCCTCACTTCCCTTAAAACCCGACATTTCTGTTAAAAGTGCATTAAGGGTTCTATCAGATTCATCACTGCCGCCAAAACCGCGGTCTCTTTTTTTACCTATAGCATCTATTTCATCTATGAATATAACACATTTTCCCTTTTCTTTAGCTTTTTTAAATAACGATCTTATTCTGCCGGCCCCAAGCCCTGCATATACTTGGACGAAATCAGAACCGGATACCGCCAAAAAGTCTACCCCTGACTCACCTGCTAAGGCCTTTGCCATAAGTGTTTTACCTGTCCCGGGGGGCCCGTATAAAATTATTCCTTTTGGCATCCTAGCTCCATATTTCTCATACTTTTGGGGATTTTTTATAAAATCTACGAGTTCCATAATATTTTCTTTCGCTTCTTCATTACCTGCAATATTGCTAAACTTTATATCAGAATCCTCTTGCGTTGAGATCTCTATATTTGACATCCTATCATATTCTTTAGAAGCTTGTTGGAAACTATTTTTTGATAGATAAATTACTATCCCAACAAAACCGCCAATCATTACGATAGCAGAAATAATCTGTCCGATAGAATACTGCTTATTTACCTCTTTTACCTCTATATTTTTCGTTAACATACTTTCCTTAAAACCATCTATCCTTGGATTATCGGTTTTAAATTGTTTTCCATCATTAAACTCTCCTCTTAATTGAGCAGAATCGGATATATATATAGATTTAATTTGATTGCTATTGACTTTTTCCAAAAATTCCACATAAGAGATTTCATATATTGGTTTTTTGAACTTCATATTATAGATATTTAATAATATAATTGACATCAAAATTAATACTAATCCTATAATAATTATCGAATTCCTGTTTTTTTTGCTAAATTTTATTTTTGACACAAAAAAACCCCCTTTAATTTCCAAACTTAAAATTTAATATGTATAGGGTGGTTTACACAATATATTAACATAATATTAGTACCATGTAAAGCTTAACACACTATTTTACCATAATCATCCTTTCCTTCTAAATGTCTAAAATGGGATACTAATAAGTTAGTATCCCATCAAATTAAATTTCCATTATTCTATTATGAATTTGATTCTATAATCACTCTGTTTTATGAGTATTTCTCATTTTTTTGTTGTTTAAATATGTTAGAAATTTTTTTTTGTATTCGGTATGTTTTCTATATTCTCTTTCCCCAATTATTCCCTTTTCCTTATACTTTTTCAATATAGTTATCATTTGTATAGACAATTTTTCTAGTTCATTCTCAGCCCTTTCAAATCCATTCCTTATTACCGTTACCTTTTTTTCCGATTGCAATCCTATCCCTTTATTTATTTTATACACCCCCTATATTATATAGGCCTTACACCTTAACCAAAAAATAAATGTCATAATTAAGATATTATTGCTTTTTATCAGAAAATTATAGTATTCATAATTGCCCTATGTTATGTTTATTCATATGTTTGTTATAAATACCCAATTACAAATACTCATTAAACATTAAATCTTTTCTATATTCATCAAATCTTTTCTATATTCATCACCAATTATCCTTCATGTTTTCTCAACTAACCGAGCACACCACATGAATACCCGAATATAATGCATCAATAT
>CAYLIZ010000013.1:21439-24464 GCA_964383985.1 uncultured Alkaliphilus sp.
TTTTCTCAACTAACCGAGCACACCACATGAATACCCGAATATAATGCATCAATATCCAATACCCAATTAAAATTCCCTAATTCACCGGATAATAGACCAATTTTTTTGTACAAAAAATTCCTTCAATTAAGAAGGAATCAAATGTTCTTTTAACTCCTGAAATCTATATCTACTCATTAAGGCTGTTTTATCAGTTTTTATAAATTCAATTTCATATGATCGATCCGCTATTTGTTTAATCTTTCGAATTTTATTTTTATTTACAATAAATGATTTATGGGTTTTAATAAAATGTTTATCTAGTTGTTTTTCTATATTAGCTAATATTTGAGAATTTGGATATATTCCATCTCCACAATGAATTATTGTTCCTCTATGTTGAGTTTCTATAAATATTATTTCTTCTAATGGTATGAATATAGTTTCATTTTTGTTTTGTACAATAACTTTGCCGGAAGAAATTGAACTATCCTTTTCTAAGCCTATCATATTTCTTAGTGCATTTAATGTGTTTATTACCTTTTCTATGTCTATAGGTTTTAAAATATAATCATACGGATGTACACTAAAAGAGTCTAAAGCATATTTAGAATAACCTGTAATAAATACAAATTCAGTTTTAGGACTAATATTTTTAATAAATTTAGCCACCTCTAACCCATTTAGGTTCTCATTTTCGCCTAATTCAATATCTAATAAGGCTATATGTGGACAATGTTCTCTTGCAATTGCAATAGCTTCTTCACCCTTAGCTGTATCAAATATTTCGAAATCTATTAGACTTTCTGTTACTAACTTTTTAATAAATTTTCGAGTATAGTCTTCATCTTCTAGTAATAATATCTTTAACACTTGCATCAATCCTCATTTTTTAAACATTTTGGTATCTCAGGTTCGTAAAGATACCAAATACTATTAGTATTTACCTCTGTTAATGCTACTACAGTTAGCAATAATCCAACTATAGTAAATAATCTTAATTTTAAATTTTTAATCATTTGTGATTCCCCCTTATATTTTATTTAATATATTATCAAGCATAATTATAACCCCATACCCCCAAGGTGTTATGAAAAACAAACTTACCATCACGCCTAAAGTAGACGCAAAGGCATAGTTAAGTAAATTAAGCTTAATAAACATTATATTCCCTAAACATAACAGAGTAAGTATAATTAAACTTTTCTTTTTTTGTTTTATTTTCTCATCTTTATCTGTTATTGCTTTTTCATCAATCCTAGCCGGAACCCATCTAGCAATAATATATATACCTATTAAAAAAATCATACAGATTATAATATATAGAAAAATGATATTGGCTTGCCAAGTAGCTAATTTCCCTAATAATATGAACATTATAAGTCCAACTGTTAAACATCGATAATATGTACTTAAGTGCACACCTCCCCCAAAGTGACGAAGTGGAATATAGCTGATTATGCAAATCATAGTTGTTTGAAAAACTCCCAAAATATATGAAACTATTAGCACGGAAATAAGCTTTACCATTCCTCCTAAAATAATTTCTAATCCATATCTAAAAATATCAATTTTGTCTAAATCAGCTTGTAATTTTTTTCCTAATAAATGGGCTAGTTTTTCTGAAACTTGTCTAACTATTTTTTACACCATCCTCTTCTATAGGAAAACTTACAATAAAAGTCGTCTTTTTGCCTGACTTTATCTTTATTTTTCCTTTATACTGATCTACTAAAGTTTTTACAATATATAATCCATACCCTCTAGCCTTAGAATCTTTTGTAGTATAGCCTTCTCTAAATATTAAACTTTGCTTACTAGGTAAAATTTTAGAACCATTGTTATAAACATAAATTTTATATTTTTTATCTTCAAGTTTAATCTCCAATCCCACATTCCGATTATCTTTTCTTTGGCTCACTGCCTCAAATGCATTGTCTAGTAAATTTCCAATTATGCTGCATAAATCCCACGATAGAATTTTAATATTAGCTATATTACATTTAATAGCAAAATCAAAATTAATACTATGACTTTCCGCTATCTTTTTTTTACTATTTAAAAGAGCTGTTAATGCAGGATTTCCAACATAAACCATGTTTTCGGAATATCGGTAATTCTTCGAAATTCCATTTATATAGCTTTTTGCATCATCTAATTCATCTAAATAAAGCATTGCTTGAATAATTTGTATATGTCTTGCATATTCATGTTTTTGCACCTGTAGTATTGTCACTAAATCCTCAATTTGTTTTAGATGTGTTTTTAATAGCTTCATCTCAATTTTTCTTTTAGTATTACATTCAATTTCTTTTATAGAAAATACCACTAATACTGTTAGCATTAAAATTATTAGATTTACTAGGGGTAAAAACTTTTTTAACGCATCTAAATTGTCAGATATAAAAATAATTTGATTAATTAAGATTATTAGTAAAGACTGTACAAGAATTGTAATTATGGTAAAAATATTTATATCCTTTAACAAATATATCATTCCTTAACATATGTATTGAAATCAAATAAATAGAAGTCCATTTTTTTCGAAAATAAATACAAAAACAGCATTGCTAAAGCACATGGTATAAAAAAAAGTATATTAAATATGGGATATACAGCTAAGTCACTAATTTGCATTTTTTTCATTGATAATAACAAAGGTACCGTAACACTTTGCAAAACCCCAGTTATCATTACTCCCATAAAAACACCTATTGTAGAATATATCACCTTTATTTTCCCAATTAATGTAACTAAAGCAATCAATAGAATTATTGTAGAAATAGTATGTATCCCATATGTTACAAAATACCTCCTTACTAAATATGAAAATACTGCAGCTATAGAAGATATAATAAGGCTATCTTTAGCACTTATATCTATTCGAAACAGAATTAACCCCAATTTTATCATCAAATATGCTTCCGGTAAACTTTGAAATAATGCAACATACCAAGGAATTTTATTTAACATAAAGCTCATCCTCCATAAATGTTTGTTTTAATACAAAAATAGTTTTATAAACAATTATTTTTATATTTATTTT
>CAYLIZ010000014.1:0-22621 GCA_964383985.1 uncultured Alkaliphilus sp.
ATATTATTTGTATTATTTCTTCCTTGTTGTTTTTCATATCCTAGTTAACACTACCAATTTATTAAATTTATATACACGGATGAATAAAAAATTATTTATCTCAAAACCATAGCCAAATATACCCTTTGTCGAATTTAGAACCTACATGATATCTATAACTAATATTATTGCCTAATCTCTAGCATATATTTGAACCCTATCACCTGAAACCTGAAGCACAGTCTTTACAGCATCATAAAGTTGCATTTTTACATACATATCATCCGCACCCTCTGCTACAACAATTACACCCCTTACTTTTGGTTTTATTTCCTTTAACACGAGTGGTTTATTTCCATTATTATCATTTGAAATAACAATATTTTCAGTAAGATTTTGTGATTTAACAGTTCTAATACCTCCATTAGCATCCCGCTCTTCCGTAGTATCTTCGGTTTCAACTGTATTAGATGCCGGAATAATTTCAGAACCCATTTCAAATATAACCATAACTTCCACTTCACCGGAACCTTTAATTTTTTCAAGTATATGTTTTAGTCTCCCTTCTATTATTTCCTCTTCTGTTTTAAATACATCGTCTTGTTTAACTAATGTATCACCGCTAGTTTTCTTAGCATTATTTTTTACACTTGAATCCTTAACAAAAAAATCACCTGTAAAAATTAAAGCTATAATAGCTATCGCTAATAATACTACAATATTCGCCACATATTTTTTTGATATAAGTTCCTTCAGTAAATTTTTAATTTCATTTAGTTTCATAACCTTATTCCCCCCCACTTAATTATCCTTAAGTATATAAATATTTATGTTATCTTTTGGTATATTGTACAGGTTTCTAATATCGTTCTTTATTAAGTCACCCTCGTTACTAATAAATATGCTATTAGCTCCTACGGTATTATTATTATTTTTGTTCATTGATACACTTATTTGTACCGGTTCAACTATTTTACTTGTAGCTTTTGCATTCCCTGTTTTTTCTCTCAATGTAATGTTAAGTTCCTTTATTAATCCAAATTCTGTACTATTGCTATTGTCTTCAACTTTCATAGCTATCTCATTAACAATATATTCTGTTTTATCTTCAATATGATTTTTTATTTGTTTACTAATTTTGTTTTTATATAATGCAAGAATAGTTTCCTTATTACTATGTTGAATATTATTTATTTTGTTTTGAGCCGTTGATAATTCTAACTGATTAGATGTTTTTAAAATTTCCTCTTCAAAATTAATCTGTCCACCTATAAACTCTGTTAAAGGCGTTAAAATTATTATTATAAATAAAAAACCTATTACCACATTTACATATCTCTTATAATTCGAATTAGGTATTAATATTTCCATAAACGTAGCAAATATAATAACCGAAATTATTGTAATAACCCATTCCTTAATAAGTGCCACTATATCACCTACCTCATCATCACTGTAATGTTACCTGCCCCAACTATAATGGTTATTGTAATGAAAAACATAATTGCCACAGAAGATACTGTTGCAAATATCAAAACTAATGAATTGCTCATATAATTTAAACAATCTGCTAGTTGATTTTGTGCTATTGGTTCTACGATAGCGGAACATAGTTTATATATGGTTATTAAAGCGATAATTTTAACCATTGGAATTAAACATATGATAAAAATTGCAATCGAACCTATTACGCCCACGCCATTTTTAAGCAATAAGGAATATCCAATAACTGTGTCCATAGCGTCTGATAAAAATCCTCCTACAATAGGTATAAATTTATCCACTGCAAATTTGGCTGTCCTTATTGTAATGCCATCTACTGTAGATGCAGCTACCCCTTGTATTGAAATTATTCCGACAAATGCAGTTAAAATAAAACCCAATATAACCACCGCAGACTGTTTTAATAAGCCGGCAAGTTTGGTTACTTGCACTTTAGATGAAAGGTTATTAACAATAGCTAGAACTGCCGAAAAAAATATTAATGGTAATACTATAGACTTTATTATAGTTCCTATAAAGCCTATTGTTCCCAGCAAAATTGGATGAAAAAAAGCTGAAGTTGTTACACCACCCATAGCAATTAATATTCCGAGTAAAATTGGCAATAAGGCTTGCATAAATGTAACCATAGTATCTATTGTATTTTTACCTAGGTTGACAGCTATTACAAAGCTCTTTATAGTAATAGTAATAATAACCAAATAACATACATTATAGGCCAGCTTCCCAACAACATCGTTTTCAAATGCACTTTTTAGATTATTTAATATAGCATATATAGCAGCTAAAACTATTATTTGACCTAATATTTTCCAATTAGCAACGACCTCCTTAAAAAAATATCTTATAATCCCCTTAACTATATCCTGTAATTTTATTATTTCTTCGCCCTTTAGCATTTTACTTATAAAAGTTTTTATTTCAATTTTAGGTATATATTCCTCTAGATCATTGTTTATAGCATCTAATATTTGCTGCAAATCGGTTATATTAAGCTTGTCTAGTTGATCAACAATAAAATTTTCCGGATTTATTGCATCTTCATTTCCCCAAACAAACCCGGTGAAGACTATATTTAGTAATATAACTAAAATAAAGCATCTATTAACATTCTTCATTTTTTCACACCCTAAGGTACCATATTTACAATTAAATCCATTAAGGCAGCCAAAATTGGCACTGCCATTATCATAATAAGAACCTTTCCGGCAAATTCAATCTTAGAGGCCATCACTCCTTCGCCTGCATCCTTACAGATTTGAGAGCCAAATTCTGCTATATACGCAATCCCAACTATCTTTAAAATTATAGATAAATAGATAGAATCAATATTAATTTTATTTGATAATTGACTTAATATTCCTATTACAGATTGAAGCTTGGTTACTATAAATAAAAAAATGATTATACCGGCTACTAGACTGATATACATGCCTATTTCCGGTTTTTCGTTTTTTATTAAAACAGATAATATGGTTGCAACTAGACCTATTGCAACTATTTGGAAAATCTCCATTAAATCACATCCCTAATACAACTGAAACATTGTTCTGACTGTATCAAATAAGTCTCTTACTAAATTAATAACCATTGTGAGTACTACAACAACCCCTACTAAAGTAGTAAACATAGCTTGTTCTTCCCTACCTGCTTTAATTAAAACCTGATTAAGTACTGTAATCACTATTCCAATTGCAGCTATTTTAAATATAATATCAACATTCATAACCATAATTTTTCCTCCTGCTATTAGCCTATTTTAAAGGACTATTATTACTATTGTTATTCCTAATAAAAATCCCAGATTTTTAAATAACCTAACATTTTTACTTTGTTCCATTAATGCGAACTCATAATGCCTTTTAAATTCTTCCCGTATTAGCCTAATATGTTTCACCTGATCCTCACAGTTTGATATTCCTAAATTTTTACCCAAAGATAACAATAAATCTATATCCTCCTTATTAAGACAAGTATGCTTAGCTTCTTGAGTTACAGCACTATACCAAATTTCATCAAATGTTTGCCCTGAATTATGGTTTAATAGGTTAGCAGTAGATAAAAAGATATTTTTAATCTCTTTTTTACTTTTATTTCCTATCTTCTGCATTATGACAGGTATAGGTGTTGCACCGTATACTATTTCCGTTTCTAGTATTTGCAGTGTATATAAGAGTGAATTTAAAAGCTTTGATCTTTCTATATATGTATTTGCAAAAATAAAACCTAATAATGAACTGCAACTAACAATAATAATAGAATATATAAATTTAAATAACATATTAAACAACCTTTCTATTATTTTTATGTCTTGTATTTCTATATAAATAAACTAGATTTGAACCATCAACTATACTGTCTATGGTGCCTACACCATTACTATTTGAAAGGAATACTATTCTTTCAAATACTCCATCTCTAACTAATTTACCAACAATATTTTTGCTTAATATATTTTCCAAAGAACGGCCATGAACTGTAGTAATCAATTTTATTCCTGCCATCATTGCTTCTTCTATAGCTATACTATCTTCTACTCTGCCAATTTCATCTGTAGCAATTACTTGTGGGGACATGGATCTAATCAGCATTATCATTCCTTCAGCCTTTGGACAACAATCTAGTATGTCTGTTCTCGGCCCTAAATCATTTTGGGGCACACCTTGAAAACAAGCCCCCAGCTCAGATCTCTCATCTACTACACCAACTTTTAATCCCCTGAAATTCATGTGTGGTACCCCCACGCTTATCATACGGATAATATCTCTTAATAGAGTAGTCTTTCCACATTGCGGGGGTGAAACTAGCAATGTATTTAAAAATTCCCCTTTATAATTAATAATATATGGCAACACTTTAGAAGCAATTCCTAATTTTTCTTTACTTATTCTGATATTTAAACCGCTAAAATTTTTTAATGTTCTTATACCGTTATCATCCATTAGCGCCTTTCCTACTACACCGATTCTATGCCCACCACGTATAGTTATATATCCATTTTTTAGTTCATCCTCTACAGAATATATGGAATAATCAGATGCAAACTGTAATGTTTTTTCGATATTTTCCTTGCTTATATAATAACTATTGATAGATGTTAAATTGAGATTTCCATTTATATCAACAAAATAATCTTTTTGACCTCCAAATACCATTAAAGGCTTGTTAACCCTCAATCGTATTTCCTCCAATATTAATTTAAAATCATCAGGCAATTTTTCTACAATGTTTCTGACATCCGGGCACAAATACAATTTTAAATTTGAAATAGTGGATAATTTATCTCTACCTTTGTCTATCAAGGTTTCCTTTTTCTCCACAACATGTCCCTCCTTAATATAATTAATATTTACATAGTTAATCAATTATGCTTATTTTACAAAAAAAAATAAAATCCAAGAATTAAATTCCCGGATTTTATAATCAGATTTTATAATTATGTAAAATTATATTTATTCTTCTTCATTAAAATCATCATTACAACAATAATCTTCCATTTCCCCAAAATCAACTGTTTCATGACATCTTGGACACACTACATCCGCACCATTTTCATACAGCAAATCTTCATCTACATACACATCTTCATGACAATTAGGACATTCTATTTCAACAAATCCAATTTCATCACTTTCTTCGTCATTATCCTCATCTTCATAAAAATCGTCTTCATAAAAATCACCTTCATAAAGGTCATCTTCATAAAGATCACCTTCGACATTAGTTAAATCTTCATCCATGGCCTCTACATACTCGGAAATTTCCTCTGTATCCTCATCTAATTCCACAATTGCATCTGCAAAATCTTCTAATATGTCTATAATATTGATTAAAAGTTTTCCTTCCTTGGTTGACTCCTCGATGTCCAAACCATCAGCCAAACCTTTTAAATAGGCTACTCTTTCGTATAAAAACTCCATTCTCCTACCTCCTTTTCTTTTTAACATTTGTATTATTTCCTTATATTCTAGACATATACTCCCCGGTACGAGTATCTATTCTAATAATATCACCTTCATTTACAAACAAAGGAACATTAACTGCAGCACCAGTTTCAACTGTAGCTGTTTTTGTTACGCTGCTTGCTGTATCACCTCTTACCCCCGGCTCTGTTTCGGTTACTTGCAATTCAACAAAATTCGGAGCATCTACCTGAAATGGTTGTTCTTGATAAAACTTAATTATAGCATTTGTATTTTCCTTTAGGTACCTAATGGCTTCTTCAACTTGCTCATATGTTAAAGGAATTTGTTCGAAAGTCTCATTATCCATAAAATAATAAAGTTCACCATCATTGTACAGATATTGCATTTCTTTTGTTTCAATATGTGCTCTTGGAAATCTATCACTCGGATTAAATGCATCTTCACGAATAGCGCCGGTCTTCAGGTTCTTATATTTAGTTCTAACAAAAGCAGCACCTTTTCCAGGCTTTACATGTTGAAAATCTAAAACGATATATGGCTCCCCATCCATTTCGAAGGTTGTACCTTTTCTAAAATCTCCCACTAAAATCATATTATCCCTCCATATAGATATTTCAATAATTATACATTATATTTCAAGTTCTATAAGGTTCTTTGTAGATTTTGATAGAACCTCATAACCCTTATCTGTAGCCAATACTAAATCCTCTATTCTTACACCACCAAAGTTAGAAATATAAATACCCGGTTCAATAGTTATCACCATTCCCGGCTCCATAGGCACATTGCCACGAGCATTTATACGGGGCAATTCATGCACTTCAAGGCCTACCCCGTGACCTAAACCGTGACCAAAATATTGACCATATCCATTATCATTAATTATATTTCTTGCAATTACATCCAACTCTGCACCGGTTATACCGGGTTTTACAGCTTTTAACGATGTCTTTTGGGCTTCCAGCACAATGTTATAAATTTCTTTTTGTCTATCATTGGCCCTTCCTAAAACAATAGTTCTGGTCATATCAGAACAATACCCATTATATACACAGCCAAAATCTAAAGTAATCATATCACCGGTTTCAATTATTTTATCACTTGCTATGCCATGCGGCAAAGAAGATCTTTTACCTGATGCAACAATAGGTTCAAAGCTTAATTTACTAGCACCTTTTTTCTTCATAAAAAATTCCAGCTCTAGAGCAATATCCAGTTCGGTTAACCCCGGCTTTATAAATTTTAATATATGCTCAAAAGCTCTGTCTGCTATATTAGCTGCTTTTTTTATATTTTTTATTTCGTCCGAAGTTTTTACAGATCTTAATTTTAAAATGGCCCCCTCCAAAGGAACTAATTTTGTCCCCATCAATTTATTTGTAAGTTCTATAAATTGTCCATATGTCATATAATCTTCTTCAACGCCTAATTTGAATAATGTTAATTCATTTAAAACATCTACTATAGTTTTCTTATTGCCGGTTTCTATTATTTCAAATCCGTCGCACTGAACAGTTGCTTGTTCTATATATCTAAAATCTGTAATAAATTTAGCATCTGTTTCAGTGATTAATACATATCCGGTGCTACCTGTAAATCCGGACACATATCTTCTGTTTTCCGGCTTATAAAGCAATATTCCATCTAAACTTTTTTCCTCTAATAACAACCTGATTTTATCAATATTTTTGTTCATACATTCACCTTCCACTTAATAGTATCATATTTTTTGGTATAAAATATATATTATAATCCAAAAGTCTGATAATATTTTACTACTCTTGCAGGCGATATAATTACTTTAGGTAAACCATTCTCATCAGTACCATTATCTACAATTATAGGCAATTCTAATTCAACGTTAATAAATTTTCTGGCTCGATTATATTCGCCTCTGGATATAATATTAATACAATTTTTATCTAAATCACATTTAATATCCACTTCATAGCAATGTTTTTCCTTATATTCCTCAAAGGGGTTATTCGCTAGTTTGCTTAACCCTTCTATATCGGGAACTAAATTCTTGATGTAATCATGAAAATCAGGAGGACTGCATAAAATATCGTTATTAACATTTTTGACATACTCTATATTATAATTATATGTTTGTAGATCAGCCTGATAATTACATATTGTTTGATCACATAATTCCATTATTTCATTTATTTTTAATTCTAAAATAGATTCAATAATATAGCCGGCACGATAATTATCATTATTAGAATTAATAGCTATATTATTGCTGGCTAGTATATTCAATAAAGAAATTGATAATACAGAAACAATTAGTAATATAAATATAACATTTACATATACTACACCTTTCTTATTATATATGAAATTTTTCATTTTAGTTTTCCCTACTATAATTTAAATTTAATTTTATCTTAGCAGAATATTCTATTTTATCCGCTATAACTTCTATTTCTATTAACTGACCTTCTACTAGTTCATTTACTATAATATCACCTATATTGCCACATAATACATTATGTTCTTTGTCTTTATTAACTCTAATTTCTTTTGTAGGCCTATAAAAATATATCATTGTGTTTGTTTTAAAAGATTTTTTTCCACTTAAATCCACCCAAACACTCTTATTATCATAATTTTTTCCCTGAAATATATTCTTGTCACCGTCAAATATAATATTTTCCTGATTAAATTCTTTTAACCTTTTTTCTATGTATTTTAAGGTTATGTGCACATCATGTTTTATTTGCCGGGAATCTATATAATGTTTATAATTATTAAACGCAAAAGAAAACAATAAAAAAGTACTAGTTATAATTATAGAAATAAATGCAATAGACACTATACATTCTATCAGGGTAAAACCTTTTTGTTTTTGTTGACTTCTCAATTTCCCATTTTCCCTTTTCACTCCCTGTTCCCTGTTATTGTCCTACACAAATCAACATATCTGATCAAATTATAAGAAACATTTCTTTTTTCATCGCTCACTTCTAAATTTACCTTGCTAATATCTTCATAATCATGTAAGGGCCTAATTGAAATATTTATATTATAATTTTGTTCTTTAAAATTTATAGTTTCCCCCAAATCTAAAAGACAATATCTATTATTATCTATATAAACATAACCTGACTTAATCTCTTCCATTTTATTTCTAGCTATCATACCTATTTCTCGGTTTGTCATGTTTATAGTTGCCTGGCGATTAACAATGAAGCAATATTTATTAAATATTAATACCATTATTGTAAAAATAAATAATGTTAGTATAACCTCTATCAATGTTAGGCCTCTATCGTTTCCCAAATTTCATCATTCCTCTATATTCCTTTAATTAATATATATCTGATATTCTTGCCCTTCCGGTGCCGATTAAAGTATCTATAAAAATTTTTTGATTTTTTTTATTTACTAGTATAAATTTTCCATAACTTGTTTCTCCGTTTCTGTTGTACGATATTCTATTGTGTGATTCTTTGGACACTGAAATATTTTTATTAAATTGTTGGATTAGTACAGTTTTTCCACCGCTAACATACTCCCTTACCCTAAACTTATCACCTATTAATTCTACACAATATTCTTTAGATTCATTTAGACTTAACTGTTGAGACAGCTGTAGGGCTTCTTTAATTTCAATAGCAGTTGATTTTAACAAAATCCTATGATATACATTGCTTGGGGTAGAAATAACAATTGAACTTAATATAGCAAATAAGGATAATGTAACAAGCACCTCTATCAATGTAAAACCACCTTCATTATTTGTCATTTTTTTACTCCTTTTGAAAAATTAGCTCATTAAATATCAAATAATGCAGAATTTTCTTACTGCTTATATTTATTCTATGTAAAATTTACCTTTCCTCTTTATTTTTAAATTTTTAATTATTATTTTAACAATTTTCAAAAAATAAAAACAACTAAGTTAATTATTATAACCTAGTTTTTAGCGGGCGAGCAAAGCTCGCCCCTACAATCTAATCATATAAATTTGGTGCTCATTTCGTTTGACCTACCATCGATTTGTTTTACAAATCGGGTTCGGTCATAAACTATTAACAGAAATTTTCTTGGCACTTTTATTTCCTGCTTCATCTGTAACGGTAGCCTTAACATTAAACTTTCCTTCAGGCAATCCTTCTATTATTATTGATGTTGTTGTAGGCTTATTTTTATCGTATTTTTCAATCTTTCCTTTTTCAACGATACTGCTCCTGCCGGCATAAACCTCTATTTCAAAATCTAAAACATTTGATAAATTATCATTTGCTTCTAAGTCAAATTGTAACCTACCATCCACAGCTATAAATGAATGATAGTTAGTATGTAGGTTAATTGTAGGTTTAGTATAATCCAGCAGATAATAAATAATCTCTGCATTGCCTTCTATGTCGTATTTATTTTTGCTTCTGAGCCGCACTTCCTTTAACCCTTCTACTTTGTTAAAAACTATTGGAATATTGGCTTGTTCATTGGTTACCTTGTACCAAGGGGACCAGGTACCCTTGTCCATGTAATAACATACCTTGGTAACATTTGGCATTTTAGATACGAGCCCGGTATTATTATCAGAAATAACATAGGGGTCATATAAAGAGCCACTTCCACTTTTTATTCCGGCTTTGCTTAAAGGGCCTTGAAAGTTGCTTAATTCTAACGATTGGGGGTTTACTATATGCGGATTTTGAGTGTAAGGACTGAAATTAATCTTAGCACTAGCCAACCCAACATTTCCATTGTTATCAATAACTTTAGCATAGACGGTTTTTAAACCACTGCTTGAACCTATATAAAAACTAGGATAAAAAGGTTGGTATTCACCTAAAAATCCGCTCTCCCATTTCTGTGTAAAAGAATTATAACCGCTCCAATTTTTATTATCTAAAGAAAACTGAACCTTTAAATTATTCAAATTGACATCTTGGCCTGTAACATTTAAATTTAAAGTAACATAATTGCTTTGTGTAGTTGCTCGCCCATAGTCAATATTTAAAGCTACTATCATAGTATTATAGGAATTGTCAGTAGCACTATTACTGGCAATGTTATTACGAGCAGTATTGGCAAATGCAATGCTAAACAGCAACATTAAAATAACAAATATAATTAAAATATAATATGATCTTCTAATCATATAAACTCCCCCATTTTTAGCCTAACTATAAAACAATAGCAAAATTCTTCGTTCTATTTCGTTCCATTCAGAATGACGCCTTTGCTGAACCCTTACTATATATCATCCTGAATGAAGTGAAGGATCTTGTTTACATAGTCTTATAAATTAAATTAATTTGCAATAGCGGGCGAGCAGAGCTCGCCCCTACTATACTAATCCTTTTTCTAATAGGTAAACAGTTTCTGTATAAAGCAGGCGAGCAGAGCTCGCCCTACTATATCAATCCTTCTTCTAATAGGTATAGCATATAAACAACTTCTGCACGGGTGATATAATTTTGTTTGCTGTTATAACTTTTCGAATAGACATAATAATCTTTTAAAATATTTTCGGCAACTATATCCCATTTAAAATTGTATCTGCCTGTAACCCTCTGCATCAGCCATTCTACCTCTTGATAGGTAATAGGAATATGCGGCCTAAATGTATTGTCCTCATAACCTTTAATAAGTTTTCGTGACACCGCTTTTGAAATAGAATCTGTGAAAACTCCAAAAACTGAACTGTCCGCAAAATTTCCGCCTACATGTGGCGGATTACCACCCCAATTATATACATTATCCAGTATCTTTACAAATTCAGCCCTTGTTATGCTTTGGTTCGGTCTGAATGTTTTATCGGAATATCCGTTAATATAGTTTCTTCTTAAGAAAGTTTCTATAGGTTGTACAGCCCAATGCCCGCCTATATCATCTACAGCTTCATATTTTTCATTAATTAATACAGCATAAGTTCCCCCCGAATATCGATTCGTATATATATCTGTATAGATTTTATTGTCTTCAATTCGGCTATACAAATAAGACCATCTACCGTTCTTGAGCTCATGTATGGCCCCTTCTTTAGGTCCGTAATATTCAAATTCTATTGTAATGGGTTTTTTTAAATTTACTGAATTTAGTAAATTTTGCATTTTAATACTATAACTATCGGTTGCCGGGGTTATATCCGATCCCGAAAAACCGGCATATAAAATAGTCCTTCCTATGGATATTCCGGTCTCTTCGTAAAAACTTCCCGGTTCAATTTTTAATTTTACTGCCCCGTCATAGCTGTTAACTTCCCCGCCGGACATGGATATATAGGTAGTATCTAAACTACCTGCCGAAACTTTTAAATTTTCATCATGGAAAGCAAAATTATATGCTTCCCTAAAACCATCTTTGTATTCCGTTAAAAAGCTTTCTCTGTATTCAAAATAATCTCTTCTTAAGTTATATTTTTGGATTATTGTTATATCAGAAGGTATGCTCGATTTCCAATTATTATTTTTTCCATTAATATAATCCGATTTCCCCTGGTTCTCTCCTTCTAACATGCCAATAGTCCTCCCATGGGCTGAACCGTCTTCTTTTGTGGCCAAATTATCTTTAAAGTTTTCATCCCTAAAAGCTTCTTCATATGCCTTTTTAAAGCTTTCTTCAAAATCCCTTAAAAAAGCATTTCTATATGTAACAGTTTCTTTATTAAGATTATAATTTTTGATAATTTCTCTGTTTAAGGGAATAGCCTTGCTCCAGTTGGTTTTTTTACCACTCAGAGAATCCATATATCCGCTTAATTGTCCCTCTATTTCACCAAATCTTATACCATAGGTTTTTCCTTCGCTATCCGAATTATCTTCGCTGTCCTCGGAACCCCCTTGAACAACAAAGTAATAAGAAATTTCATCTATAGAATTACCGGACATATCAACAACAGAACCCTTTTCTAAAACCAACCAATAATCTGAGGAACTTTTCATTCTATTTGTCGGCCTAATTCTTAATCTGTGGCCATTTATATCAGTTTTAATATTTTCTCTTCTAGAACTATCCAAATTAAACAATTCAATATTGCCGGAACCCAATTTAATATTTTTATTAAAAGTTAAAGTAAATGTTGTATAAGCAGAAACATTCTCATCTCCATCCTCTATATCAGAATTTATTAATTTGAGTCTACTGCTAGAGGCATTCACTGTAACAGTCGCATTAGGATTTGTATTAAATATAATTAAAAAAAATAATGTAAAAATTACTATCAAAGCTGTTTTCTGTTTCATTTGTTGGTCCTCCTTTTTATAGATAGTATCCATAACAAAACCAAATGAGATTTTTCGTTGCGTTCAAAATGACAATAACCTAGTGCAAAGCCTTAGATTCTTTGCTACGCTCAGAATGACGGTAATCCTTCTCTATATATTAGGAATAATTATTGTTTTTCCCGGTTTAAGATCGCTGCTACCTTTAATACCGTTATATTTTTTAATGATATCTTGATATGATGTATCATTATAAAAAGTCTCACTAATACTATTTAAGGTATCTCCCACCTGAACATCATAAAGTTTATAATCCCCAACACTGTCTTCATCAATAATAGGAGTATCTATAGTATAAAATGCCTCTAAAGCATCAAATAATAATGTACCCTTACCATGAACAGGAGATTTTATATAAATTATAATGCGCTCTATCTCTATAGGAAATGTAAATTTATCCTGAGAAATATCTACTTTTAAATGTTTCCATCCAGTCCAATCTATTCCCTCATATAAACTTAAATCGTGTTTTTTTCCTTCTTTATCTTTTATTCTAAGATCTACATCGTGTTTAGTTGCATCATAGGAATATATCCATAAACCTATACTTTCAGACTGTTTAAAAATAATAGCTTCTCCATTATTTAAAACTATATGAACATGTTTTTCATCTTGAATAGGCGGAAAATTATAATATAATCCTAAAGAACTAGCACCTTGTTTTGAATTTTTATTTGTAGCTATTTCACTCTTTATGCTTGAATGAGAAGGTACAAAATCTAGGATTTTATTATCAAATCCCTCTACAAGAACCCTAGGATTATCAAAATTTATTTTGACATTGCCTAAATTAATTTTTCCATAAAATCCGCTATACTCATCACCTATATATTCATCGTCAATAATAAAATCATTTTTAAATGAATAAAAAGGATTAGGATTTATTTCGCTACTATCAAAAAGGTATGCTATAGAGGTATCTTTAACAAGATCAGGTAAACTATAAAAATCTAATAGTATAGTACCGGATAACAATTCTTTTTCTTTTATTTTGATGTTCATATTTTGTATAATAGTTTTAGGAATATGTTCACGGATTCTTTCTAAAAATAAAAACAAAGAAGAATATTCACCTTCATAGGGCAAGGTAACTGACATAACCTCTACTAGTGCATCACCAATGCCTTCCGTTCTCTGTGAAGAAAAGGATATGTTTTGAACAAATAAACCGGTACCTTCTAACAATTCATTTATTAATAAAATAAATCGGGATTGATCTGTCTCAGAAAAATATCTTTTAGATAATGCATCTATCCCATCATTTATATGTGCAAATTTGTCATCGATTTCTTTTTCTGAATCAATAATAGTCTGCATTTTAATTAACTCATTTTCATAATGAGCCTTGTCTTCTCGCTTTGCAGTTAAATTTTTAAATTGAGGTGATATAATAAATTTATAATACCCCCAAAGCAATAATACAACACCTAAAGCTATTAGTAAATTTCTTTCTCTTTTACTCAGTTTCATTTTGCTCCACATCCTTTTGTTCTACGTCATCCACATCATCTTGCTCTGTATCATCTTCTTCTATAGTTTTTAAAGCAAAATTAATTGAAAAATTATATAAGCCTTCATTCAGTGATATGCTGGGAATATAAATATCTTTAAAATCTTCATCAGATTTTAAATTGTTCTCCAAATGAGCAACAGCTAAATTATTAGTCGCTGCCCCTTGTATTTGAATTTGGCCGGATGAAAGATTTAAAGATTTTAAAAAAACATCTTTAGGAACTTTACTAGTTATTTTACTTAAAAGCAAATTATTTACAACATCTCTGCTTTCAATAACTTGATCGACATTTTCCATAAGTGAAAGTTGTTCCTCCATTTTAGATACTTTTTCCTTTTTTTGTTCCACAATATCCAGTTTTTCGTAAATACCGCTAGATTCTAAGTCCGTTTTCATAACTGCAATACTTTTCTTTAGAGAATTTATTCTAAAAACATTAACTAAAGGATATATAATTAAGCCTAATACCATAATCGAAGCAACAATGAATAAAATTAAACTATTGTAACTTGAAATTTCTTTTTTATCTAAATAGGGTTCAAAAAAGTTAAAATCTTTCATGCTGTACACCTCCTACCTTCTAATAATAGCCCCTATAGCATTAACATAACTCGATATATTAACTTCTCCTAATTTGTTATTGAATTTTATATTGTTTAAACTGTTTATTTTAAAGGTAGGCATATTAAAAAACCCTTGAATATAAGTTGAAATACCTTCAATATTAGAATTTCCACCATATATGCAGATACTGTCGATAACATTACCGGCACTTCTACTTGTATAATACATAAAAATTCTCTGAATTTTCTCTAACCAGTTTGATATGGTTTCTTTAACTATACCTATTAGCATAGTTGAAGCATCTTGTCCTGTATCATGATTAATATTTTTTATTTCTATTTTTTTGTTTTCTGCCTCTTCTAAAGAGAGATTAAATAAATTAGCTATGTTTATGTCGATATCTTTGCCTCCATTATTTAATAGCCGACTAAATTCAAATTGTCCCCTATTTATAATAATTACATTTATAAATTGATGACCTAAATCTATTGCTGCTATAGTCTGGTCCTCTAGAGGGTAGCTTCCGTTAACTATAGTTTTTGAAGACAATAACTTATGTACAGCATTAGAGTGGACATCTAAATAATAGGGATTTAGATCCATATTTTTACCTAAATCCAGATAGTTTTCACTGATTGATTTTGGCAAAGCCACTACTAAAACGCTGACTCTCTTTACACCTTCTTCTTCAAATTCGCCTATTATTTTATGTTGTAAGATATAATCATCCATTTTGATAGGCAAATATTGTTCTGCCTCAAACCCTATTATTTGCTCTAGATCCTGAGGTTTTGCCCAAGGCAAAACAATTTCCCTACTGATTGCATCTGTACTTTCTAAAGTAAAAGTTACATTTTTGGTTTTAACATTTTCCTTTTTTAATATTTCATCTATAGTCTCTTCAATTTTTCCTTTATCCGTAATTTTCCCATCATAAAATGTATCAGAGGGGGTTGGAATAGTTACCATTTTATTAATTTGAACTGTATTTATATTGTAACTGCCTTCTATTATTTTTATAGAATATGTCCCTATATCTATAGCTATCGTGCTTTTTTCTAATAGGCTAGATATATATTTTTTCATTATTTTCCTCCTAATGATTAATTTCTTCTCAATCTCTTATTTCCTATATGTATATTAATTAAAATTCTTAGTTTTGTTTAGAATGATATTAGTAAAATCCCCAAATACAAATTCAATATATCATAATAATAGAGCATGGTAACTAAAGCGGAAAGTGCTATAAATGGTCCAAAAGGTATCATATCCTTTCTGCTTTTCTTTTTAGACAATAATAGAGGAAGTGTAAATATGGCTCCTATAAAAAATGACAGAAAAGTAACCATTATTATTTTTTTAAATCCGAGAAAAAATCCCAGCATACCCATCAGCTTTATATCGCCGCCGCCCATGCTGCCGTTGGAAACTATCGCTATCAATAGAAAAAACCCCCCGCCTATAAGCAGTCCTAAAATACTGTCAACCCATGGAATTTCTAATTTTAAAAACAAGGGTAAGATAAATCTATATACTAAACCCACTATCAAGCCAAATATAATAAGTCCATCAGGAATAATGGTGTGCTTATAATCTATAAAACCGATGACAATTAACAAACTGCTTAAAATGCAGTGAAATATAAAATCTATAGAATATCCAAAATTAATAAATATTAATATATATATAAGTCCATTTAAAATTTCAATAAAGGGATACTGCAGGGAGATTTTCTCCCCACAATATCTACATTCTCCTTTGTACATCAAATAGCTTAAAACAGGAATTAAATCCATGGGTTTAAGCCTTGTTTTACAATTTGTGCAATGAGAAGGAGGAAAAATAATCGACTGGTTAATAGGTATTCTATAAATGCATACATTTAAAAAGGAACCTATTAATAATCCTAATATGAATATTAAAATTAGAGCAAACATTTTCCCCACCTTCTGTTTTTAAATTATATTGGTTTTATAGATGTTTAACTTTTATGTTTAATTATATTTAATAAAAAGAAGTTTACTCACCATCTTTTTTATCCTCATCTACTATTCGTCCAGGTGTTACTGTTATTTTACCCTTACCATTTATTGTAACCTTATATTTATCCGTATCAGATTGCTCTATAAAATAATCATTTAATCCCTTTGGCACTGTAGGCCATTCGGCTATATATTCTGTCCAAGTTTCATCGTCTTCTCCACTCCAGGTTTCACTATCTTCTGTTTCACTTTCTCCTTGCGAAAACCCTTCTTCAGCTATATACATATTGGCTGCACCTTCTAATGTCCTAACATTGGCATTGTGTGCACTTATAGAAGCCCTAGTACGAAACTTTCCTATTTGTGGCACTGCAATCGTCGCCAAAATTCCTAAAATTGCAATTACTACAATTAATTCGATTAATGTAAACCCTTTTCTATTGCTGGATCGTTTCATAAAAAATTTAAGCATTTAATCCCCTCCTTGTGAGATTAATATTTTTAGATAAAATAATCTCTATACCACTTTTTCCCCTTTAATATGAAAATGTTTATTTTTATGTTTAATAGATTATATTTAATACATTTTATATCTATATATCTAATGTACCAAACATATCAAACATAGGCAGCACCATCGAAATAACTATAAAACCAATCACCAATGACATAACCACAATCATCAGTGGTTCTATCATGGTTGTCAATTTTTGTAGAGCAACTTCTAACTCTTCGTCATAAAAAGCAGCTGTTTTTTCTAATATTTTATCTAAAGAACCTGATTCTTCCCCTATTTCTATCATAGATGTAACCATAAGCGGAAAAACATCAATATCTTTGATTGTATTAGACAAGCTTACGCCTTTTCTCACTTCCTCTTTTGCTGTATTTATTCCATCCCCAACTACTTTGTTTCCTACTACATTTGCAACAATTTCTAAAGATTGCAAGAGTGGAACCCCGCTGGCAGACAAGGTAGAAAACGTTCTTGTAAATCTAGATGTAACTATTTTTTCTGTAATTCCTTTTATTATTGGAAATTTCAATTGTACTCCATCTACTAGAAGTCTTCCTTTTTCCATTTTTAATGCTCTCCTAATAATAAATATGATTATAATAAGTCCACCTATAAATAAGTACCAATATTGTTGTAGAATATCGCTAAATATGAGCAATACCCTTGTGGGTACTGGAAATGGAATATCATTTTCTTCAAACATCTCCATAAATGTCGGCATAACAAATGTTATTAAAAAAACTACTACTCCTATAGCAACAATACTTAATATAATTGGATATACCATAGCACCCTTTATTTTATTATTTATTTTAAATTCTTTTTCGTAGTGATTAGCCATTCTATCCATTATGATGTCTAAATTACCACTTACCTCTCCCGCCTCTACCATATTTATTAAAAGTTCCGGAAATACATTTTTATGGTTCTTTAATGCCTCCGAAAAAGTTAGTCCTTTTTGTACTTCTTCGTAAACCTTTCTAATTACATATTTTAATTTTTTATTTTCAGTCTGTTGGCGTAAAATATCTAAACAGTTTATTATTGTTACACCTGCGTTGAGCATAGTGTAAAATTGTCTGCAAAAAATTGCTAAGTCTTTTACTTTAACTTTACTAAAAATTTGAAGGTTTCGTATATCTTTTTCTTCTTCGGTTTCTTTAATATTAACAGGGTAGTATTTGTTTTCCCTTAACATTAATATTACTTCTTCTTTGTTTTTAGCATTATATGTACCTTTTAAGGATTTGCCTTCGCTTGTAATTGCTTTGTATTTATATGTTGCCAAAAAAATTTCACCCCCCCATTTTTTTTATATATTTTTCACAATTATTACAAATATCTCTCAACTAAGCCTATATCTATTGCTTGATTTAAAATAGTTTCTCGGTTTATTACTCCTTTTCTGTATAGTTCTAATAAAGAATTATCCATAGATTGCATACCAAATTTCATTCCTGTTTGAATGCTTGTTTGTATTTGATGAGTTTTTCCCTCTCTAATTAAATTTCTAATTGCAGGTGTGGCTACCATTATTTCAAAAGCTGCTACTCTCCCCGAATTATCTGCTTTTGTTAACAATTGCTGAGAAATAATACCTTCTATAACAGAAGAAAATTGAATACGAATTTGTTGCTGCTGATGCGGCGGAAATATATCTATTACCCTGTCTATGGTTTTTGCCGCACCCAATGTATGTAATGTGGATAATACTAAATGCCCTGTTTCGGCAGCGGTCAAAGCTATACCTATAGTCTCCAGATCCCTCATCTCCCCAACTAAAATAACATCCGGATCCTGTCTTAAGGATGCCCTTAGAGCATTGGAAAAAGTTAAAGAATCATGACCTATTTCCCTTTGATTGACTATACTTTTATTATGTTTGTGTAAATATTCGATAGGATCCTCTAATGTTAATATGTGACAATTTTTTTCTCCATTTATTTGGTCTATCATAGTAGATAAAGTAGTAGATTTACCACTTCCGGTAGGCCCTGTTACTAAAATTAATCCTCTCGGTTTTCTTGCTAATTCCTTGACAACAGGTGGAAGTCCGAGCTCTTCCATGGTTGGAATTCTTGACGCTACTACTCGTGATGCCATTCCGTAACTTCCACGCTGTTTAAATGCATTTATACGAAATCTACCCAGCCCTGGAATTGAAAATGAAGTATCCACTTCCCCTTCTTCATTTAAAATTTTTAACTGTTCTTCATTTAAAACCTGTTTGACGAATGCGGCAGTGTCATCCGGCTTTAAAATAGGTAGATTCATTGGATACATTTCACCGTTTATTCTAAGAATAGGCGGAACTCCGGCCGTAATATGTAAGTCGGATGCATTTTGTTTTACCGTTTCTTCTGCCAATTGTATAAAGTTCATATTTTTCCTCCTAATCTAAATTGAGTAAGTTACTCGCAGTAATTCTTCTATAGTTGTAACTCCTTCTTTTACCAGTTGTATACAGTTTTCCTCCAGAGAGACAAGACCTTGTTTTTTGGCTTCTTCTCTGATACTGTCTATGCTCGAACCTTCATCTATCAACAATCTTATTTCTCTGGTTATAGGCAATATTTCATGAATAGCTGTTCTACCTTTATACCCTGTATTGTTGCAGGAATTACACCCTCTGCCTTTGTATATTATAACTTCTGCAGTATCTTCTGCCTGAAGTGCTTTTTTTTCTAATTCATCTGCAATATAACTAATTTTGCAGTTTTTACATATTTTTTTTACTAATCTTTGAGCAGTTATTCCCACTACGGATGATGAGATTAAGTAAGGTTCTACTCCCATATTTACAAGTCTCGTAACTGAAGATACTGTATTGTTAGTATGTAATGTGCTTAAAACTAAATGTCCGGTAATAGCAGCCCTGACAGCAATTTGTGCAGTTTCATTATCCCTAATCTCCCCTATCATTATAATATCAGGATCTTGTCGTAAAATTGATCTGAGTCCATTGGCAAATGTGAGCCCCGCTTTTATATTCACCTGCACTTGGTTTATACCATCCATTTGATATTCAACCGGATCTTCTACTGTAATAATATTTTTACTTACCTGGTTTAATTCTTTTAAAACTGTATATAAAGTTGTAGTTTTACCGCTACCTGTTGGTCCTGTGACTAAGATGATACCATTTGGGCCTTGTATAACTTTGTCAAATATTTTTAAATTTTGTTCTGTAAATCCAAGTTGTTGTTTTGTAAATAGAAAACTACTTCTATCTAACAAACGCATAACAATTTTTTCCCCATATACTGTAGGTAAAACTGATATGCGTAAATCAATTTCCTGATCTTCTATGCGCATTTCCACCCGCCCATCTTGAGGTAACCTTTTCTCAGCTATATCCATTTTGCTAATAATTTTAATTCTAGTAACTATGGCGGAATGAGTTGCTTTTGTAGGTGTCATAATTTCTTGAAGATCTCCGTCTATTCTAAATCTTACTTTTATAATTTTTTCGAAAGGTTCTATATGTATATCACTAGCCCTCATTTTAACAGCTTGCCTAATTATTGAATTAACCAATTTTACCACCGGGGCATTGCTAATTTCGTTTAAAATTTCTTCATCCATATCGGCTATATCTTTCACTTGATAATTTCGTTTGAATTCCGCTAAAACTCTTTCGACACTTTCTGTTTCGTAGTATTGGTCTATTGCATCTAATATTCCTTGATTAGTGGCTATTACCGGTATTATTTCGAAACCTGTTGCTATTTTAACATCATCGATAGCAAAAATATTTAAGGGATCCGCCATTGCAACAATTAACCTTTCTCCATCTTTTTTAACTGGAATTAATGTATATCTTCTAGCCAATCTTTCATTTATTAATCTAGGAATTTCAGGATCTATAAGATATTTATTTAAATCTATATGTGGAATTCCAAATTGAAATTCCAAAACTTCTATAATTTGATCCTCACTTAAAATTCCTTCTTCTATAAATATTTCTCCTATTTTTTTGCCGGTAGATTTTTGTATTTCTAAAACATATTCCAATTGTTTCTGCGTGATCAGTCCACTCCTTAATAACAAATTTCCTAAACATTCTATTGCTTTGTTCATACATAACCCCTCTTTTTATAGTGTAAAAAGGCTAACCACATATTATTTCAGTATAAAATTAGCCATTTATATTATTACAATAATACAGATAGCATCCAGATTTAGCCGTATATCATTTATCCCTTATTCGAATTCAAACATAGGACAAAACAATACTTTGCTTTTATATTATTTTTTTATTTTATCCATAAAACATGTTCTACATTAGCCAACAATTTCCTTCTAATTTCCCAAAATAGAATAAGATTTTACAGATTTTATATCTATATTTTTTATTGCATAGTTATTTTATCTAAATAACCAATTATTTTTTACGGATATATATTATATTACATACTAATATTTTAAAATTTTTATACATCAAACTGCGTATTCAGGTTATATTTTTCAGTTATATTAAAACTGTTAATTTTAAGTCTATAGTTGTACAAAAAATAAAAACTGTGCCCTATATGATGCTCAGCGAGGGTAACAGTTTTATTTTTTTATTAATTACAATCTATATTTATATATTTCTCTTGTTATCCTTTAACACTATTTTCAACACATGTCTTTCTATTTTTCTCACAAAAGTTGTCCACCAAAATTCCTTTCCTGCCATAGGAACTACCAGTACAGTAAAAAGTCCTATGCGATTTCCCCCTAGTACATCTGTAAAAATTTGATCCCCGATAACAGCTGTATTATCTACTGTTGTGCCTATAATTCTCATAGCCTTTTTGAAGGCTCCAATTCTAGGCTTTAGCGCTCTATGTATTGCAGGTAATTTTAGTTCTCTATTAAAAACAATAACCCGATTTTTTGTATTGTTAGAAACCAAACATACTCTAAATCCCTCCTTTTCAAGATTTAATAGCCATGTTTTCGTTTTTTCAGTAACGTTTTTAATATCCCAAGATATTAATGTATTATCTATATCTATTATTAATCCTTTAATATTATTTTTTTTGAGTTTCTCTAGGTCTAACCTAAAGATCGATTCTATATACAAATCCGGAGTCAATAGTTTCAACATATATTTACCACCTTTTTATGATTAACGGTTTAAAGTTAATAATTTGGTTTTTTAACTTTTACCTTTTAATTATTTTAATCTATCTAAATTTATATTATCAAACTTTTATAATTTATTCCAAAGAGTGTCTTTGCAAGTTAGGTTATAATTCGAGTAAAACAATCCTGTTTTTAAAGGCTCAGTTTTTTCCATTTGTATATGTCTCTCTCGGTCTAATCATATCATAATGCTAATTTATTCTTCTATATTTATTCTTCTATATTTATGTTATAACAGATTAAAACATAAATAAAAAAACTAC
>CAYLIZ010000015.1:0-22459 GCA_964383985.1 uncultured Alkaliphilus sp.
CGATGATGTTCTTAACTACATTCCCTCCCGCCTTTGTGCCTTACTGATGATTGCAACCGCGTATCTTCTACGGTTTGACGGTAAAAACGCGTTCGGTATCTGGCGACGGGACAGGCGCAAACACGTAAGCCCCAATTCCGCACAGACGGAAGCGGTCTGTGCCGGGGCGCTGGGCATCCGGCTGGCCGGGCCTATTTCGTATTTCGGGAAAATGCGAGATAAACCGTATATCGGGGATAACATGCGTCTCATTCGGGCTGATGATATTGCAAGCGCCAACCGGCTTATGTACGCGGCATCTGTTTTGACACTTATTATCGCTCTTCTGTTTCGGACTATATGTTTGGGGGTGGTACTATATGGAACGGTATGAGTATACGCACGGTGGTAATATCTACGGAAAAAACGGGCTTGCAGATCAAAAGTTAATAGATTTTTCAACGAATATAAATCCGCTTGGTATGCCGGAGAACGTAATCAGCGCGGCAAAACAAGCGATAGAACACGCGGTCATATATCCTGATTCCGCTTGTCGCCGATTGACCTATGAGCTTGCCAAGTTTGAGAGCGTCGGAGAAAAAAGCATATTCTGCGCCGGCGGAGCTTCCGATATAATCTTCCGCGCTGTTTATGCGGTAAAACCTAAAAAGATATTGGTAACAGCACCGTCATTCACCGACTATGAACGTGCCGGAAAAGCGGCAGGCGCGGAGGTTATATTTTATCCGCTTAATAAAGAAAGCGGGTTTGCAATTACACAGAACATCGTAACGGCTATACTTGAAGCCTCACCTGATATGGTCTTTATTTGCAATCCGAATAATCCGACAGGAATATTAACGGATATTGATACAATCAGTGAAATAGCGAAAGCTTGCCGGTCAATCAATTCTGTCCTGCTTGTTGACGAGTGTTTTTTAGATTTTGTATTGAATTCACAAAAATATTCGGCGAGGGTGTTGTTGAACGAATACCATAATGTAATGGTTGTAAAAGCGTTTACTAAAGTATTCGCCATGCCCGGTCTGCGGCTCGGTTATGCGATTTGTGATAACGAGGTGTTGCTTGACCGTATGCGTTCCGGCGGAGCGGATTGGCCTGTTTCAAACATAGCGCAAGCCGCAGGGCTTGCCGCCCTGACAAATAGCCGGGATTATATCCGCAAATCTGTTAAATATATTCATTTGGAGCGCGAACGCATGATAGATGAATTAAGTATAATGGGACTTGTAACATATGAGTCATGCGCCAATTTTATCTTTTTTTATTGTGATTGGAATGTTGATTTGAGTAACGTGTTATATGATAATGGTATCCTTATTCGGGATTGCAGAAATTTTGCGGGGCTTGAACCGGGATATTACAGAATTGCTGTATTAACATCAGAGAAAAACACACAACTTATTAAAACTATGAGAGGAGAGAAGTTCTCTTGGCAAAGGCAATTATGATTCAAGGCACTATGTCATCGGTGGGTAAAAGCCTGCTCACGACCGGACTGTGCCGGGTGTTCCGTCAGGACGGGTACAGCGTCGCGCCTTTTAAGTCACAGAATATGTCCCGCAATTCCTTTATTACAGATGATGGGCTTGAAATGAGCAAAGCGCAGGTAGTGCAAGCAGAGGCGGCCGGCGTTACGCCCGGCGTAATGATGAACCCGATTTTACTCAAGCCCGTGACCGATATGGGTTCACAGGTTATCGTGAACGGTGAGTCGCGCGGACATATGCGCGCCGCAGAATACTTTAAGTATAAGAAAACCCTGATTCCCGACATTATGCGGGCGTTTGAAGCATTGTCGGCAAAGCATGATATCATCGTGATTGAGGGCGCGGGCAGCCTTGCTGAAATCAATCTGAAAAAGAATGACATAGTTAATATGGGGCTTGCCAAAATGACGGATTCCCCGGTGTTGTTGGTGGGGGACATTGATTGCGGCGGTGTGTTTGCGCAGATTGTCGGGACGCTGGTATTGTTGGAGGACGATGAGCGTGCCCGCGTAAAAGGAACCATCATTAACAAGTTCCGGGGCGATATAGAAATTCTGCGTCCGGGGCTTGCCATGCTGGAAGAAAAGAGCGGAAAGCCCGTCGTTGGGGTGCTTCCCTATCTGTCGGTAGACATTGAGGAGGAGGACAGCCTGATTCGCGGGTCTATGGCAAAGCCTCATAATGACGGACAGTTGGACAGAGCCGCATACAAAGAAATGCAGTATGATATACTGGCTGCCGTTGTGCGAGAATATTTGGATATGCCGTTTATTTACAGCGTGTTGGAGGGCAAGGTATGAGGCAGGGCTTTATGACCTGCTTGTGTTGGATGAAATATGCGCGGACTATAATAATGGCGCAGTAGACATAGAGTTGGCGGACAAGTTGATTTTGAATAAGCTGTTTGGTTTGGGGCTTGTGTTGAGCGGTTGAAACGTGCTGCCGCACTTTTTGAAGTCGCCGATTATGTTACAGAATTTGTGAAGAGTAAGCACTAATATGACAATTGTATTGTGACGCGGGAAGGGGTTGAATTTTGATGATAGAATATGTAAAACCGGATGAGATTGAAAAGCGCAGCTTTGAGATAATTCAAAGCGAATTACCGCATCCACTCGACCCAATTCTCGCACCCGTGATATTGCGTGTAATTCATACGACTGCTGACTTTGAGTATGTGGATACACTCGCGTTTTCCGATGGTGTGATTGAACGCGCGGTGGCGGCTTTGCGGCAGGGCGTCCCGATTGTGAGCGATACCAATATGGTAAAGGCCGGAGTTGACAAGACCCGTCTAAAGGTGTTAGGCGGCGATGTGCATTGCTTCATGCAGGATGAGGATGTTGCGAAAGCGGCGCGACAGAATGGAACTACTCGCGCAAAGGCTGCCATAGATAAAGCTGTTGAAATGGGAACACCATTGATTTTTGCCGTTGGTAATGCTCCGACCGCCCTCCTGCGGATATGCGAATTGAAAAAAGCCGGGCAGTTTTCGCCCGAACTTGTCATTGGCATCCCGGTCGGCTTTGTGAATGTAGTGGAATCCAAAGAAATGTTGATGCGTTCCGGCATTCCCTATATCACTGCGCGGGGGCGTAAGGGCGGCAGTAATGTCGCTGCCGCCATATGCAACGCATTGCTCCGTATAGCTATTTGTAAAGGACATTGAGGTATCGTTTTGAAAATTAAGGCTGCTGAATTCCCCGGTGAAATAGCGTAGGTTTTTTAATTTATATCTGCCTTTTGATACTAACTTTCTTCCTTCGTGAACATACACTAGCTTTATCTGCTTGTTGGTTCCATCCTGCATGGCTACATGATCTTCATCTGCTTCTATGAATATTATGTCTATATCTTTTTTTTCTTCTTTAATCTCGACTAAGTTGTTATCTACTCTGCTCAATTCTCTGATTGTATTCATTACTGTTTGATCTGTGACCTTGGTGCTTTCAGATGCTCTTTCTCCTGATTTTCTGTAGGATAAATCTAAAGAATTTTCAACTAATTTTGCTTTAAATGACAGGTCCATTCTATTGTAGGGTTCTATACCTAGAGCCTCATCTGATAAATAAGCATAGCTCCCATCTTTTTTGTTTCTATAATAAGTCCTTGTATAGTTTACATCACTAAATATCGTTATTAGTGTCTTTTTTTCATTTCTTCTCTCGATATTATAGCCCATTTTATTTCTATTCTTAGATTTTCTTACTATATCGTCTACTGTCTCTAGCATACCTTTTACTAATTCTACACCGGCTTCATCCAATGATTTGGCTAAATTCCTTATTGATTCAGATATGTCTCCATGGCCTTTTACTACATTTTCAATTAAATCTTTTACAATTTCCTCATAATCATAGATAATTTTTTCTACAACTTCATATATAATGGTATCCATAAGAATAACTCCTTTCAAAATGATTTGGTGTTCTGGTGCAACATCTATCATAACATATGGAGTTATTCTTTTTCTATTTCGACCTACAATTATTTTACACTAACCAAACATACGATAAATTTGCACAATTAAAGAAAATGACTTATAGTATAAGAGAGTGGATTGAACAAAGATTTAAAAGTGCATCATATTAAAAGTGTCGGTTATTCCGGCATTTTTTTATAAGATTTTTTAAAATTATAATTTGTTTATTATAGCTACAAAATATAAAAATTGTATGGTATACTTTAAAAAATTATGCATAGTTTAAGGAGGAGAGATATGCCGGGCAATCGACAAAAGAGAACTCGTAATTTTTCTATTATAGCTCATATTGATCATGGTAAATCTACTTTGGCGGATAGGCTTATTGAACACACAGGTATAATTTCCCAAAGGGAAATGCAGGACCAAGTGCTAGATAATATGGATTTAGAGAAAGAACGCGGAATTACAATAAAATTACAGACAATTCGTCTTGTGTATAAGGCTAAAGATGGAGAAGAGTATTATTTAAATTTAATAGATACTCCGGGCCATGTGGATTTCACATATGAGGTGTCCAGAAGTTTGGCGGCTTGTGAAGGGGCTATATTGATTGTGGATGCGTCGCAGGGTATAGAAGCACAAACTTTAGCTAATGTATATTTGGCTTTAGAGCAAGATTTAGAAATAATACCGGTTATAAATAAAATCGATTTACCCAGTGCCAGACCGGATGAAATAAAAAAAGAAATTGAGGATATTATTGGCTTGGATGCAAGTGAAGCACCACTAATTTCTGCAAAAGAAGGGTTAAACATTGAAGATGTATTAGAATATATTGTGAAAAAGATTCCATCACCCATAGGAAGCGAAGATGTGCCGTTAAAGGCATTAATATTTGATTCTTTTTATGACAGCTATAAAGGAGTTATAGCTTATGTTCGAATAGTAGAAGGTAAAGTTGAAAAGGGTATGGAAATAAAAATGATGGCTACTGATAAGGAGTTTGAGGTTATTGAAGTGGGTGTTTTTTCATCGGAGCCGGTACAGGTAGATTCTCTAAAAGCCGGGGATGTAGGATATATAGCTGCAAGTATTAAGGATGTAAGGCATTGTCGTGTAGGGGATACAATTACAGATGCGTCAAATCCAACATCTGAACCACTGCCGGGTTATAGAAAGGTTAATTCAATGGTATACTGCGGTGTTTACCCTGCAGAAGGGGAAAAATACGAGAATATAAGAGATGCACTTGAAAAGCTTCAAGTAAACGATGCTGCTCTTATTTTTGAACCGGAGACATCAGCTGCATTAGGCTTTGGATTCAGATGTGGTTTTCTCGGCTTACTTCATATGGAAATTGTCCAAGAAAGATTAGAGAGAGAGTTTGATTTAGATCTTATAACTACTGCGCCAAGTGTTATATATAAGGTTACAAAAACAGATGGGGAAATTTTAATGATCCAAAACCCTGTAAATTTACCACCGCAACAGGAGATAAGTATCATGGAAGAACCTATTGTCAAAGCCGCAATTATGGTTCCAAATACTTATGTGGGCGCCGTTATGGAATTATGTCAAGATCGTCGCGGAGAAATGAATGACATGCAATATATTGATGAAAATAGGGTTAATCTTCATTACGAAATGCCGCTGAATGAAGTAATTTATGATTTCTTCGATGCATTAAAGTCGAGAACCAGGGGTTATGGTTCTTTAGATTATGAGTTCATGGGTTATCGTGAATCCAATTTAGTCAAATTAGATATTTTAATAAATGGGGAGCAGGTTGATGCATTATCATTTATAGTGCATCACAGTAAAGCATATGCGCGTGGTAAGATTATGTGTGAAAGACTGAAAGATGAAATTCCAAGGCATCAGTTTGCTATACCAATTCAGGCAGCCATTGGAAATAAAATAATATCCCGTGAAACTATCAGGGCGCTTAGAAAAGATGTATTGGCTAAATGTTATGGTGGGGATATAACGAGAAAAAAGAAGCTTTTAGAAAAACAAAAAGAGGGTAAAAAGCGCATGAGGCAGATAGGAAGTGTAGAAGTTCCACAAAAAGCATTTATGTCTGTACTCAAATTAGACGACTAACAATATTTATAAATCAGAGGTGTAGGGGCGAGCTTTGCTCGCCCGCTTATGATTTGTTTAATATTATGATATCATGCGGGCGATCACAGGTCGCCCTACGTTCGTTTTATCTAAATGTAAATTACAAATCGGTGGTGAAAAACATGAAATCTATATCGTTGTATGTGCATATTCCTTTCTGTCAAAAAAAATGCTATTATTGTGATTTTAATTCTTATAGTGGCAAACAGCATTTAATTAAAGATTATATAGAAGCATTAAAAAAAGAAATAATTATGTATAAATTTATTTTAAATAACTATAGAATAGATACAATATTTTTTGGTGGGGGCACACCTTCCATATTAGAAGGTGATCAAATAACTGATATTATAGATACAATAAAAAAACATTATGTCGTTAGAGATGGTGCCGAAATTTCCATGGAAGCTAATCCCGGCACCTTAAATTATAATAAATTAAAAAAATATTATAGTAGTGGAATTAATCGTTTAAGTATAGGATTACAAGCATGTCAGGATAACCTGTTAAAGACATTGGGTAGAATTCACAGTTTCGAAGATTATTTAAAAAATTTAAAAGAGGCTAGAAAGGCCGGTTTTACAAATATAAATACAGACCTAATATTTTCTTTACCGGGTCAAAAAAAAGAACATTGGGAAAAATGTTTAGAAAAAATAGTGTCTTTGGACATGCCCCATATTTCTGCGTATAGTTTAATAGTTGAGGAGGGAACACCGCTTAATAATTGGGTAAAGAATAAAATAGTTGCACTTCCTGATGAAGAAATACAATTGAAAATGTATCATCATACAATCAAATATTTAAAAGAAAAGGGATATATACATTATGAAATATCTAATTTTGCAAAGTCGGGATTTCAGTGCAAACATAATATGGTATATTGGTATAATAAGCAATATATAGGTTTAGGAGCAGGCTCTCATTCCTATTTTAATAAAAAACGGTTTAGCAATGTAAACGGTATAGAGAAATATATAGATCTAGTAAAAAGCAACAAAACACCTATAGAAGATGAAATAGATGTTTCAATTAAAGACGAAATTAGCGAGACTATGTTCTTAGGTTTAAGATTGATAGAGGGAATTTCTATCGATGAATTTACTAAGAGATTTAATATTTCACCATTTGAAATATATGAAAAACAAATTAAGAAATTTTCAGAACAAGGTCTATTAGAATGGGATAAAACACATATTAGATTAACCCAAAAAGGTATAGACATTTCCAATATTGTTTTTCAAGAGATGCTATTAGATTAATATTTTTGTAAAAACTATTGACAAAGGGAAAATGTAATGATATTTTATAGGTATAATGATTAGCACTCAACAACATAGAGTGCTAACAACCTGAGGTGGTTTTATGTTAAATGAAAGAAAATTAAGAATACTTCAAGCTATTATTCAGGATTATATAGAAACGGCAGCACCGGTTGGCTCAAGAGCATTATCAAAAAGATATAATCTTGGGATAAGTCCGGCAACTATTCGAAATGAAATGGCGGACCTAGAAGATTTAGGATTTATCATACAGCCTTATACTTCAGCGGGGCGTGTTCCGTCAGATAAAGGTTATAGATTATATGTAGATCAATTTATGCCTGTAAAAAAGATAAGGGCCATTAAACAGGATTATTTTGTATTAGATTTGCTTCAAGAAATTGGGGAAATTGAACAGATATTAGAATATAGCACAAAAATATTATCACAGTTAACTAACTATACTGCTATTGCTTTGACACCACAAGTAAGAGAGAGTAAATTAAAATGTGTTCAATTGATACCTGTTGATTGCAATCATATGGTAATGATAATAATCACTGATAATGGTGTTATAAAAAAACCGATAGTTGGATTAAATGATGAAATTAGTGAAGATAACATTCAAATTGTATCTAACTTTTTAAATGATAGGCTTTATGGTTTATCTGTAAAAAATATTGGAACAGAATTGGTTAAGACACTGAGCGAAGAACTTATGCATTTTAGTAGTTTGATTAAGAAAATAATTTCTGAAATATTTCGGTCATTAGATGAAATTAATGATATAGATATATTTTTTAATGGGGCTATGAATATATTCAATTTCCCGGAATACAATGACATCTTAAAAGCAAAATCATTTTTAGAATTGTTAGAAGAAAGAGAATTATTGAGCAGTTTAATCACTTCTTTTGAAGATGAGGGACTCAATATTTCTATTGGTAGTGAAAACATGTATGAGGAATTAAAAGATTGTAGTTTAGTTACCGCTACCTATAAAGTAGATGATACAATTTTGGGCTGGTTGAGTGTTATAGGACCTACAAGAATGGATTATTCTACTGTAGTAAGTGTAATGACACAAGTTAGTAGGTTTATTATAGAATTGTTAAATAATAAATATAAATAAAATACAGGATAGGTAATGGTGTAAAGTGGCTATCGCTTTACACTACTACCTATTGTAATTAATTTTGTCTTATTATTAATATAATACAGGGATAGTCAATTAGTACAGGGATAATTAATTGGTACATAAATAATTAAAGATAATTAATCAGGGCAGGTGAAAAATTGTGGAGGAAATTAAAGAAGAAATTAAACACGAAGAGGAAGAGCATGAAGAAATCAGAGCGTCGGAGGAGGATGAGGAAATTACTGATAGTAATTCAGAGACTGTTATAGATGAAACAGAAGAGACAGAGGAAGAATCTATCAATTTAGAGGAAAAGTTAGAGAAAAAAATAGCTCAATACGAGAATATATTTGATCAATTTCAGAGGTTGCAGGCAGATTTTGCCAATTATAAAAAGCGTGTTGAAAGGGAAAAAAGTGAAATTTTTCTCTATGCAAATGAAAAAATTGGACTTGATTTATTAGATATAATAGATAATTTAGAAAGGGCTATACAGTCACAAGATGAATCTGATAATATTGATGGATCTAGTTGTCTATTAGATGGTATTAATCTAGTATATAAACAATTGATTGATGTTTTGGCTAAGCATGGAATAGAAGAAATTGAAGCCTTGGGCGAACCCTTTGATATGAATTTCCATCATGCGGTAGCGCAAGAAGAGACAGATGGTGAGCCTAATTATGTTATAGATGTTCTTCAAAAAGGTTATAAGATAAATGAAAGAGTGCTAAGGCCGGCAATGGTTAAAGTATCTAAATAAAGCAAATAAAATTTTTAATTTATATATGAGGAGGAAATTATAATATGGGTAAAGTTATAGGAATAGATTTAGGAACTACAAATTCATGTGTTGCTGTATTAGAAGGTGGGGAGCCAGTTATAATTAATAATAGTGAAGGCAATAGAACAACCCCATCTGTTGTGGCCTTTGGCAAGGATGGAGAAAGAATTGTAGGAGAGCCTGCAAAAAGACAGGCTGTAGTAAATCCTGATAAAACAATTATGTCTATTAAGACACAGATGGGTTCAGATTATAAGGCAGATATTGGAGGAAAACAATATACACCCCAAGATATTTCTGCAATGATTCTTCAGAAATTAAAATCGGATGCGGAGGCCTATTTAGGGGAGACTGTAACGGACGCTGTAATTACAGTGCCGGCTTATTTCACGGATAGCCAAAGGCAGGCGACTCAGGATGCCGGGAAAATTGCCGGACTGAATGTACAAAGGATTATAAATGAACCTACGGCCGCATCTTTAGCCTATGGATTAGATAAAATAGAGGAGCAACAGAAAATATTAGTATATGATTTAGGTGGAGGAACTTTCGATGTATCCATATTGGATCTTGGGGATGGGGTATTTGAAGTATTATCAACTAATGGAGATAACCATTTAGGTGGAGATGATTTCGATAAAGTGATAATAGATCATATTGCTGAAGAGTTTAAGAAAAAAGAAGGTGTGGATTTAAGAGAAGATAGTATGTCCTTACAAAGATTGAACGAGGCAGCGGAACAGGCAAAAAAAGAACTTTCAAGCACTATGACAACAAATATTAATTTGCCATTTATTACTGCAACCAGTACAGGGCCAAAACATTTGAATATGGATTTAACTAGAGCCAAGTTTGAAGAATTAACTTCATATTTAGTGGAAAGAACAATGGGTCCTATACAAAAAGCCATAAGTGATGCAGGATTATCTGCTGATGAAATTGATAAGGTGATTTTAGTCGGCGGCTCGACCAGAATTCCGGCAGTACAACAAGCTGTGGAAAATATAACAGGCAAAGAGGCGCATAAAGGAGTTAATCCGGATGAATGTGTTGCATTAGGCGCAGCTATTCAGGCAGGTGTACTTACAGGAGAAGTTAGGGATGTGCTGTTGCTAGACGTAACCCCATTATCTTTAGGAATTGAAACATTAGGTGGAGTGTTTACCAAATTAATAGAGCGAAATACAACAATACCTACGAGAAAGAGTCAAATTTTTTCTACTGCCGAGGATAATCAACCCGCAGTTGACATTCATGTGCTGCAAGGGGAAAGGCAGATGGCAGTGGATAATGTTACATTAGGCAGATTTAAATTGGATGGAATAGCCCCGGCACCGAGGGGAATTCCCCAAATTGAAGTTACTTTTGACATTGATGCTAATGGTATCGTAAATGTTTCAGCTAAGGATTTGGGAACGGGTAAAGAACAAAAAATAACGATAACAGCATCAACTAATTTGACTGATGAAGAGATTGAGAAGAAAATCAAAGAAGCAGAACAATTTGCGGAAGAAGATAAAAAGCGTAAAGAGGCAATAGAAACAAAAAATCAGGCAGATAGTTTAATATATCAGTCAGAAAAGACATTAAAAGAAATGGAAGGCAAGATAAGCCCGGAAGAAGAAGCAAAAGTAAAAGAAGAGATAGAAAAGTTGAAAAAAGCGGTTGAAAGTGATAATGTAGAAAATATAAAGAAATCAATTGAAGACCTGAGTGCTGCATTTGCACCAATAACGCAAAAAATGTATGAGCAGGCAGCACAGGCACAACAAGCTGGAGGGGAAACGCAAAGTGGAGATACTACTGATAAAGAAAATGTAGTTGATGCAGAATATGAAGTTGTAGATGAAGATGAACCTACAGAAGATCAAAACTGATAACAATTTATTTATTTGAGGACACCTTAAGGTGTCCTCAAAATTAGTGAAAATGAGCAAATATTTAATCTAGAAATTTAATATTGTATATTTGTATTTAGCAGGGTGGTGAAGCAGTGAGCAAACGCGATTATTATGATGTATTAGGTATCAGTAGAGATGCAAGTGAACAAGATATAAAGAGGGCCTATCGTAAATTAGCTATGAAATATCATCCGGACAGAAACCCTGATGATAAGGAAGCGGAGGAAAAGTTTAAAGAGGTAAATGAGGCTTACGAGATATTAAGTTCACCGGAGAAAAGACGGAGATATGACCAATTTGGTCATGCGGGTGTAGATGCAAATGGCGCCGGTGGTTTCGGGGGCTTTGGCGGCTTTGGCGGTTTTGGTGGAGGATTCGAGGATATGTTCGGCGATATATTCGACGTATTTGGTGGAGGTTTTTCATCATCCAGGAGAAGAAGCGGGCCGCAAAAAGGTGCAGATTTGCAATATGAAGTAACAATTACTTTTGAAGAGGCAGCCTTCGGAACAGAAAAAGAAATTGAATTTTATAGGGATCATACTTGTAGTGTTTGTGGTGGAACAGGAGCAAAACCGGGGACATCTACTGTTAAATGTAAAAAATGCAATGGAACCGGTGAAATAAGATTTACCCAAAGAACCCCATTGGGGCAAATGGTTCAAGTTCGCCCATGTGATGAATGCAATGGAGAGGGTAAAATTATAGAAACTCCATGTAGTATGTGCAAAGGCAGAGGCAAAGCTAGAAAATTAAGAAAATTAAAGGTAAAGATACCGGCAGGTGTGGACACAGGGTCAGTAATATCTTTACGCGGTGAAGGAGAATCCGGTATTAAGGGGGGACCTAAGGGTGATTTATATGTGGTTATAAATGTACTTTCACATGAAATATTTAAAAGGGATGGTTATGATATTATATGTGAAATGCCTATCACATTTGTTCAGGCGGCCTTAGGTGATGAGCTGGAAGTTCCTACACTCGAAGGAAAAGTAAAATATAAAATGCCGGAAGGTACGCAGAGTGGCACTGTATTCAGGCTAAGATCAAAGGGTATTGTCAATCCAAGGGGATATGGCAAGGGCGATTTGTATGTAAAGGTCATAATAGAAGTGCCTACCAAACTCTCAGAAAATCAGAAAGATATATTAAAAAAATTTGCATCCGAAAGCGGTGAAGAAGTACATCAGCAAAGAAAAACATTTTTTAACAAAGTAAGGGATGTTTTTGGTGTATAATAAGTATTAGATTGCTAATTTATAAAATTAAAGGGTATAATATACAAAAACCCGGTACTAATTTAGGAGATGTGATCTAATGAAATGGATTGAGGTATCAATAAAAACTACCACCGGAGCAATAGAGGCAGTTGCCAATGTACTTTATAATGTAGGTGTATCCGGGGTTGTAATAGAAGACCCGCATGATATTATTTTGGCGAACAGCGATGAAAGCGCTTGGGACTATATAGATGAATCCCTAATTAACTTGGAGGAGGGTGCAGTAGTAAAGGGATACATTCCGGAATCTGCAGATCTTGTAGATAAAATAGATCTGGTTAAACAATTAGTGGCTGCCCTTCCCCAATTTGGGCTAGATATTGGTGCAGGGGAAGTCAGTACTGTTGAAATAAGAGAGGAAGACTGGAGTACCTCATGGAAAAAGTACTATAAGCCGGTTAAAATAGGTAATCAAGTCGTAGTTAAGCCAATTTGGGAGGAATATAAGCCTGAGGAAGGCGAAATTATTATTGAAATGGATCCGGGTATGGCCTTTGGTACAGGTACCCATGAAACTACAATAATGTGCGTACAACAGTTAGAACAACATGTTTCTGAGGAATGTACTGTTTTTGATATTGGCTGTGGGAGTGGCATATTATCTATTGTGGCCGCTAAATTAGGTGCCGGAAAGGTCATAGGCGTGGACTATGATGAGGTAGCGGTCAATGTGGCTAGAAAAAACGCAATAGAAAATAAGGTTGACAATATTGTAGAAATAAAACACGGTAACTTAATGGATGTAGTTACAGAAAAAGCAAATATAATCGTAGCAAATATTATAGCAGACATAATTATATCTCTAAGTAAGGATATAAAGGGATTTTTGGACAATGATGGGCTTTTTATTGCTTCCGGAATTATTTTGGACAAAGTAGAAAAGGTTAAAGAAAATTTAGTAGCAAATGGGTTGGAAATAATAAAAGTGGAAACAATGGGAGAGTGGGTAACAGTAGTTTCTAAAGCAAAAGGAGAATAATATGCATCGTTTTTTCGTTGATACCTGTCAAATTGATTTTATGCAAAATCAAATTATTATTGAAAACGGGGATGTTAGACACATTTCAAAAGTACTGAGGCTCAAAGAGAAAGATATGATTGAAATATGTGATGGTGCAAATATGGAATATATCTGTGAAATACAATCAATTGATAAAAACAATGTATTGCTTTCAATTATAGATAAAAAACAATCGACTAAAGAACCACCCGTTAAAGTAGTGCTTTATCAAGGAATTCCTAAAGGGAATAAAATGGATTTAATTATACAAAAAACTGTAGAATTAGGAATAACCGAAATTATACCGGTAGAAATGAAACGAACCATTGTACAATTTAGAGGCAATAAAGATAAACAAAATAAAGTAGAACGTTGGCAAAAGATTGCTCTGGAGGCAGCAAAGCAAAGTAAAAGGGGAATAGTTCCCATTATTCATCTTCCAATCAGTTTTGATGATGCATTGAAACATAGTAAAAAAAATCAATTAAATATAATGCCTTACGAAGATGAAGATAAAAAAGGATTTAAGAATATTATTGAATCATTGGATAAAAGTAATATAAGTGAAATCGGAATTTGGATTGGGCCGGAAGGCGGATTAGATGAGGAGGAAATAACAACAGCTATAAAGAACGGAATTTATATTATTACATTAGGACCTAGAATACTCAGAACGGAAACCGCCGGATTTACTATATTGAGTTTAGTGATGTATGAATTGGGGGATTTATAAAATTAATCATTCAATAAAAAATATTATTAGGAGATGATTTTATGTTTAAATCTCATAACTATGCATTTCAGATAGAAGTAACAGTGCATGCTATGTTCAAGAGTGAAAAATATGGCATAGGCGGCATAGCGGATGCAGATTTTATCGAAAAAGATCCTTTCATTGCTATAGCTTTAGTATTAGGTAACTTTTATAATAAGGTACATATCAGCTTTAAAGAAAAGATAGATGATTTCTTTAAAAAATATTACACGGAAATGGGAAAAAGCATATCAGAAATGGGAGAAGAAACAATTAAAAACATAGTAAAAGATTTTACCGACATAGTTTCTACAATTTAAAAAATTCTTTTAAAAATTGTTATTACAGTTTTATTTATTAGCATGTTTTTTATCAAAATTGGAATTTAATATTAGTATAGGTTCCAATTAATATGTTTTGATATTTACTCGCCTTGACAGGCGGGTTTTTTATTTTTAAATCTGTGAAATCAGCCAAAAGTGTTGTGAAATATTTATTCAGATGTTATATAATAAAATGGGAAATTGTTAAACTAGAAATATAAGGCAATATACACGGAGGGGAGAAATGAAAGTTAATGGGGTAAATAACCTAAAAAAGAATGAGGTTTTATATCCTTACTTGAGAGTTTTTTTGGGGGAATAAAATGAAAACATTAGATGAAAAATTAGCGATGATTGAAAAAATAATAGACGACGAAAATTTTAGAAAAAATAAAGGTCTGGGCAATGAGGTAGGATATTATATTTTTGATTATCCGGCCACGGCTGAGTTAAAGGTGAGGGAGTATTTAGAAAAACTGTTAGATAAAAATAAAGCGAGACCTCAGGAGTATAAATTAGTAATCTATGATCTGTATGATATTATGCTTGATTTAATAGAAGAAGAAGGTTTAATGGATAGCTGTATAGAAATGGAAAAAAATGAGGGATTAGATTATCTAATTTTGGCAGTAAATGATATTCTTAGGACAGATTATAATAATAATTATTTTAATAACTATATAGAAAAAAACACACCGGATAATTCAATAGTGTTTATTACAGGGATAGGGAAGATATTTCCTTTTGCAAGGGTCCATGGAATTTTGAACAAACTTCACTTAGTATTCGATAGGGCTCCGGTGATACTTTTTTATCCGGGCAAATATGATGGTCAGAGCCTGGTGTTGTTTTCTGAATTTAAAGATGGAAATTATTACAGAGCATTTCCACTCATAAGATAAAGGGGGCATATACTTATGAAGATAAAAGAAATGTTTGCAAAACCAATTGATAGGGATATACAAGGTGTTATTAAGGTAGGACAAGACGATAGGGGAAATATCAAGCAGGAATTAGAGGAATACGTAGTAACTAAGGAATTGCAGAAGCATTTTAAAAATTTTTTCAGCAGTTATAAAAAAGGTGTAGTCGGGCATACAGACAAAATGGGTGTTTGGATATCCGGCTTTTTCGGCAGTGGTAAATCCCATTTCTTAAAAATACTATCATATTTATTAGAAAATCGTGAAGCAGAAGGTAAGAAGGCGCTTGATTATTTCCTAGACGATGAAAAAATAAATGATTCTATGGTAATTGAAGATATGAAACTTGCATGCAGTACTTCAACTGATGTTGTTTTATTTAATATAGATTCTAAAAGTAAATCTGCAGGGACCAAAGGTAAGGATAGCATATTGAATGTATTTTTAAGAGTATTTAATGAAATGCAGGAATTTAGCACGGACCCTCATTTGGCGGATTTAGAAAGGCAACTAACGGAAGATGGGTTATACCAAAAATTTAAAGATGCATACAAGAAATTGCATAATTTAAATTGGATAGAAAATCGCCACAAATTTAAATTCCATAGAGATAAAGTAGTGAAAACCCTAGTTGATATAGGTTTTATGAGTAAGGGGGCAGCTAAAGATTGGAGCAAAACTACAATAATGCCTTATGAGATAAGCATAGAAGGATTTGCAGAGTTAGTTAAAAAATATATAGAAAATAAAGGCGAAAATCATCATATAGTATTTTTGGTAGATGAGATGGGGCAGTATATAGGCGAAAATACTGATTTAATGCTCAACTTACAGACCATAACCGAAGATTTAGGGGTATTTTGCAACGGAAAGGCCTGGATAGTGGTAACGAGCCAACAAGATATTGACTCTATAACAGAAGCTGTAGGAGAAGATTTTTCAAAAATTCAAGGTAGATTTGATACAAGATTAAATTTAACATCCGCCAATGTAGATGAGGTAATTAAGCTCCGTATATTAGAAAAAACTGAAACAGCTAATGAAACCTTAGGTATTCTATATGAAAATAAAGAAACTGTAATTAAAAACTTAATTGTGTTTGATGATGCTGTAGAAAAAAAGCTCTATGAAGACAAAAAAGATTTTTGTGATGTATATCCTTTTATTCCATATCAATTTAATTTGCTTGGAAGCGTACTGACATCTATACGTCAGCATGGGGCCAGTGGCAAGCATCTTTCAGAAGGAGAGCGTTCTATGTTAGCCCTGTTCAAAGAAAGTGCAGAAAAAATAATGAATAAAGAAGATGGAGAGATAGTTCCGTTTAATATATTTTATGATGGATTAGATAAATTCTTAGACCACAGTCATTCAGCAGTGATAACCAAGGCCTCAGAAAATGATTATATAAATCCGGGTAAGGAAAAGGACAATTTCAATGTAAATGTATTGAAAACTTTATTCATGATTAAATATGTAAAAGAGATAGAAGCTAATTTAGAAAACATTACCACACTCATGATATCGAATATAAGCGAGGATAGAATCGGATTAAAAGACAAAGTGGAAAAAGCATTAAACATTTTAGTTGGACAAACATTAGTGCAAAAAAATGGGGACTTGTATATATTCCTTACTGATGAAGAACAGGAAATAAACAGAATGGTTGAAAGACAACATATTGAAACTCAGGCCATTACAAAGAAAATTTCAGAAATTATATATGCGGGAATTCTTTCAGAAGATAGAGCAAGTTATAGTAAATTTGGCAACAGATATAACTTTGGTTTTAATAGATTTGTAGATGGTGAACCTTATAGAACCGGTCAATCTTTTGATATAGGGATAGATATAATAACACCAAACTCAGAAAAAAATAGGATGGAAAGCATTTTAAGAATGAATAGCAAAAGGGAAAATAAAATCTATGTAGATTTACCAAGCGACAGAGCCTTTATAGATGAGATAAGAACAGAGATGAAGATTGAAAAATATCTAAATATATCCAACGCAAGTAATATTCCTAAGCTAGAAGAGATAAAAGCTCTTAAGCGTGTAGAAATGAGAGAACATCAAGACAGGGCAAAATTTTATTTAGAAGAGACTTTAAAGGAAGCTGAATTTTACTTAAATGGGGACAAGTTAGAACTTAAGAGTAAGGATTTTAAATTTAATATACAGGAAAGCTTAGAAAAATTGATAGAAATTGTATATCATAAGCTGGATTATATAGATACTCTGGTGGATTATATGGATATTAAAAAATTATTTAAAGATAGAAAGAGCAGAGATATACAATTAGATGTGCTTGAAAATCCTAACGAAAATGTTCTGAGGGAAGTATTAGAATATATAAAATTAAGGACTAGAAATCATAATAAGATATCCATTAAAGAAATAAAGGAAGAATTCCTAAAAGCACCTTATGGATTTTTAGATGTGGATATAGAGTGGATTATAACTAAGCTATTTTTAGATGGAAATATAAGTTTTACTCTGCATGGAGAAACTATCTCCTTATTTAGTGAAACTGAGGAAGAAATAATAAATTATATAACCAAGAGACAATACACAGAGAAATTGCTAATAGAAGAAAAAGAAGTGGTAAATGAAAGGTGTATAAGAAGTTTAAAAAACATATCTTCTACAATATTTGGTGTTGAGATACAGTTTGAAGATACAGATATGATGATAAAAAAATTTAATGAACATGTCGGTTATATGATAGATGAATTAAATACAATAAAAACCAATTACGATAGCGGGGAATACCCCGGGAAGAATATCATTATAGAAGGAATTGATTTAATCAATAAAACCAGGGGCATATCAAATTCCACAGATATATTTAAATACCTAAATAAAAATGAAGATGATTATTTAGATTTTGAAGAAGATTATCAACCGATAAAATCCTTTTTTAAGGGAAACCAAAAAAATATATGGGATAAAACCCAACACTATATATCAATTTATAATGAGAGCAAATCCTATATACTAAACGAAGAAATAGAGGATATTACAGATAGTATGAAAAACATAATATCCATGCCAAACCCCTATAACAGAATAAAAGATTTACCGGAACTAAATAATAGGTTTTTAAATTTATACATTGACATATTAGACGGGGAATTAGAACCTGTAAAAAAAGAGATCGGGGATGCTAAGGACAGAATTATAGAGGAATTAGAAAAAACAGGTTTAGAAGATAAGTTTGAATATAAATATAGAAACAGTTTTGATGACCTTATTAAAAGAGCTGAATCTTGCAACAACGTTGCAACCGTAAATGGATTTAGGATGGAAGCAGACACCTTAAAAAAGAGGTATTTAAAAGAAATATCTGAGGAAATAGAAAGGCAGAAAGAGATAGAAAAATCCATTGGTGAGAAAAACACAGGAGTATCAAAACCATCAATTGTAAAACGAAAATATATCAGTATAAAAGATATCAGTCCATCAAATTCATGGAGAATAAAGACTATGGAAGACTTAGATAGATATTTAAAAGAACTAAAGGAAAGACTGGAAAAAGAATTGGATGAAAATACCATTTTAAGTATTGAATTTTAAGAGACTAAAAGAAGAAAGGTTGAATGAGTTTCTTATAGAAATATATTGTTTAGAAGATGAACTAACACCTTCTAAAATTTAGGAAGTGGAGCGTGTTCAATGGCGGAGTTAAGTTTAAAACAAATAGAAGACAAATTAAATAGTGAATTTAATAAAAAAGATAGGGTTATTATATTCTGGTATGATGAAAAACAAGAATTTATAGACGATATAGAAAATTTAAATTTTGGGAATGCTAAAATTCATCATTTGACTCCAACAAATTTATTTAAAACTAAAGTATTATTGGAAAGGAAAGATAAAGAAAATAATTACCTTATATATGCATCCTTCAGAAAACCGGATAATAGAAACAATCATTTGGCTGATACTATTCTTTATTCCAAAGAATTTTTTGCTGATAGGCTTTCTCTTTTGGCTTCAGATTTAGGCATTGATACTGCGTATAAACAAATATTAGAAAAGCATAGTAAATTTTTCAACGCTAAAGATAGGACTAAAAGATTCTATGATTTAGAAGTAGATATTTATAACGAAAGAAATATAGAAATAGCTTTATTAGCTGCTTCAGTTAAATCTAAGGTAGCAAATTTTGAAGAGGTTGTGAGAATTGTATTATCTGAAAACCTGTCTGATAATAAATATATGAGGGAGCTTTCCGATTATAATTTAGGAGAAATATTTTGGAAATACTGCAGGATTAATTTTTCCTATATGGACGAAGAGCCAAATCTTACAAAATTTTCTATATCCCTATTGTTAACTTATGCAGAAAATCAAATGAACAAAGGTTTGTTTTCAAATTTAGATAAATACATATTGGATAAACCGGGTACAGTTATGACCTTTATGGATCAGATGATGAATAGTAATCTATATAGAGATAGTTTTAGAAGAATTTCTGATGAAGTATACAACAGCATAGGCGGAAACAAAATTTTTGAAAACTGTGAAATTGAAGATTTGATAGATGTAGATGTATTTAGGGAAACAGATAAAATAATAATTAATTGGGTTTTAGATAGATTGTTAGATGAAAATCTGAATGCAAAAATTAAGAACTTAACTATACCGGAAATATGTGAAAGCAGAAAATCTAAGCACTTTAGGGATTTATATAACAACCAATATGATGTTTTGATAAATGCCTATTATTTAATGTTAAACAAAAATTTTAAACCTGAGGAAAATATAATAGATTTAGTGGATAAATATGGTAATAAATATTATAAAATAGATACTTACTATAGAAAATTTTATTATCATCTAGATAAAATCGAAGATAGTAGTATATTTGAAAGATTACAGACCTTGGTAGAAAACATATATATCAATAGATATTTAGATGTAGTTTCTAAAGAATTTAATAATTTATTAGATTATAATAAACTCAAAAGCAAGTATAGGCTTCAAAGGAATTTTTATAGTAATTTTGTAGCAGAAAAAAATGAAAGGATTATCGTGATAATATCTGATGCATTTAGATATGAAGTAGCAAAAGAATTAGTAGAGAGATTTGAGTTTGACGAAAAAATTGAATCTAAAATAGAATTGCAAATAGGGGTGTTACCAAGTTATACCAGCCTAGGTATGGCTGTGCTTTTACCCAATAAACATATCGATATCTCTGATGATTATGAGGTCTATGTTGATGGGAAACCTACCGGCAATTTGGTCGAGAGGAATTTCATATTGCAATCTGAAAATCCTAAAAGCGATGGTATACAATATGATGATTTGATAAAGATGAAAAGACAGGAGATAAGACAGTTTTTTGCCGGAAAAGAAGTTATATACATTTATCATAATCAAATAGACGCCAGAGCACACAGCATAGAGGATGAGGTTTTTGATGCATGTCATGATGCTATGGTTGAAATAGAAAATATTATAAAAAAATTGACAAGCGATATTTCAGCAACTAGTTTTTTAGTTACAGCGGATCATGGTTTTATTTATACTAGAATCAAAAATAAAGAATCAGACATATTTAAAACGCGGGGCGGTGGACAAAACTTTGTACATGGGGGAAGTTCGCTACAGGAGATTATAGTTCCTGTAATTGAGGTAAAAACTATCAGAGGAGCTGTAGAAGTAGAAAAGGTAAAAATATCTCTTATAAGCATGATATCAAAAATAACCAGTTTATTACTTAGCCTAGATTTTGTTCAGCTGGATCCGGTTTTAGATATTATTAAGCCTGCTACATACAAAATCAGATTTATAGACGATGATGGAGAATTAATCTCTAATGAAGAAATCCATGTAGCTGAAAGCAAATTGAAGGATTCTTCTGATCGGGTATTTAATTTAAGGTTCAGGCTTCGAAACAAAAAATATAGTAGGAATGAAAAATATTATTTTACAATAACAGATATAGAGACGGATATGGAAATTTATAGGCAACAAGTTATCATAGATATAGCCTTTGCGAATGATATTGGTTTTGATATATAAGACGGATTTATACGTTTAATTTATTGGATTATATATTGCTTAATAAACTATTAGCCTATTTTACTGGCAAGATTGTATGGAGGGTTGAAGATGGACAAATTAGCACTCAAAAACTTTGCTATATATTTTAGAGAAAAACTTATGAAAGATATAAAAAACAAAGCTAAATTGATAGGTATAACAGAAGAGGACATCAAAAACCCTCTTCCTCAATCTGATACGGATATGAAAGTGTTTAATATAGGTGAAACGGATACATATAGAATCAGCGGGGGAAATGTGAAAAAATATAACAGGCTGATAGAGGAACTTAAAAAAAGGGAGAAGGGGTTGGATTATAAAACAGCATATAAGACCTTGATAGAAGAAATAGCTTACATTTGGTTTAATAGAATAATATCTATAAGATTTATGGAAGTAAACAATTACATGCCGGATAAAATGAGAGTATTATCTTCAGGCAGAGAAGGGGTCAGAGAACCGGAGTTTATAACATATTACAGAGATACAGATATAGGAATTACAGAAGAAGAGTTTAAAAAATTAGATGAGTTAAAATTGGATGGCAGTGTTAAAGCTGTAGATGAATTATTTCAATTTATGTTTATAAAACAGTGCAATGCATTAAACAAAAATCTGTCAGAATTATTTGGAGAGATATATGATTATGCGGAGCTGTTATTAAACATATCCTATACTGATCCGGAGGGAGTAATATATAAGCTAGTAGAGGACATAGGTGAAGAACCCTTTGATATAGAAAAAACAGGACAGGTAGAGACAATAGGATGGTTATATCAGTACTATAATACTGTACCTAAGGCAGATGCGGATATCTCCAAAAAGAAGGTAGATAAAAATACCTTGCCGGCAAAAACCCAATTGTTTACCCCTGAGTGGATAGTTAAATATATGGTACAAAACACTTTGGGCAGACTTTGGATAGAAAGAAAAATGGCGATTGGAACAGACAAAACCGAAGAACAATTAGCTAAAGAATATGGATGGAAATATTATTTGCC
>CAYLIZ010000016.1:0-19622 GCA_964383985.1 uncultured Alkaliphilus sp.
AGCTCGTTGGACAAAAAGGCAACGAATATCAAAAAATACCAAATGGGCGACCAAAGGCCGCCCCTGCATTTAATTATATAAATTTAAATCTATATCTAATTTTTCTTCTGCAGACTTTTAATACCCTCTAATATTTCCCTGCCTATTTCATATTCCGGTGCAATTTCGACTGCCCTGCGTGCATACCTTTCTGCTTTGTCCAAATTGTCTATATTTAAATAAACAACCGCTATATCACATAAAATTACAGGATGATTTAAATCATAAATTAAGGCCTTCTTAAAACATCTCAGTGCCTCTTCATACTTTTCTTCCTCTAAAAATTTATTACCCCTTCCTTCATAGGATTCTATAATATGCAGTCTTACCCTTTCATTTTTCTTAAATTCCGGACTCTTTGCTATAAGCTCTTCAAAATACTTGATTGCTGTTTCATATTCCTCTGTTTTATTATGTTTGATTGCCAACCATAATAGCTTATCCAATTCATCCTGTGAACGCTCTATCTCTACCTGATCTCGCATCCTTCTGTAAGGATTGTTATTTTTATTTTTTAAAGAAAGCTCGAACAATCTATTAGACAAAACTAGAATTTCCTTATTTGCACTTATTTTATTAATATATGTTTTAGGGATATTATTTAATCCTAAATACGCTCCCAATAAAGCTAAAACCATAGTTGCTACTGTGCCATTTTCTTTAATATTTAAACATTCTTCTAATATCTCTTCATAATCATTGGGACTTTTTAAAAATATATATAACGATAAAGGAACAGATTCTAACACATTATTACTGCAGCCCCATCGTTCTGCTATTTGTTTAACAGAAAGGCCCTCTTTAATCCACTCCCTCAATGCACAATTAATCATTATATATAAATTAACAACCTCACCATTTTTCCCTATAATATGTAATTTCGTTTCCATACCCCTTATACTTTTGCTTATAATGTCAATAAATTCTTTTAAATCTTTTTTATTTTGTAAGGAAAAAGCAGGTGTATTTAATAGATATGCCACAGCCGTAGAAAACACGATACTTGCAACAATAGCCGTTTCTTCTGTATGGGTAATAATAGTTTGAATTGATGCAATCAGCTTTAATACAGCAAAATCCCCATAATTTATCAATGCAGCCGGCATACATCTAACCACACAACTATTTTCCAATGAAGCTATGCCGCTATTATACCATTCCGCATTACTGCCTTTATAGCTTACAGCGAATTGTTTAATTATCTTATCCTTTATTAAAACAGGATTCCTAATAAACCTATTAGCTAAATCCTCCGGGTTGAAGCATTGGTTAATAATTAAAGACTCCGCAAACAAAATAACAGCTTCAGTCAGTTCTGTGCCTCCTAGAAAATTAGTATTTTTCTCGTCCTTTAAAAAATATATAATATGTCCTATTTCCTTCAATCTCCGCCCATTCCACATATTACTGAACGCATCCCCGATAGACAACCCTGCCATAGCACCCCTGATTTTATCCTTATAATCTATATTTGATAAAGGAATTAAATTTATATTTTTCATATGTATATTTAAATTAGGCATTCCTGCATTTTCCATTAAAAATGTATACACTTCTTCTAATAAGCCCATGTCCATCGACCAAACATCCCTTCATACTATTATATACTGTGAACTATTTATAAAATTGTACCCTCATGATTAGATATTCTACAAATAAATAATTTTTCCTTTACATTATATGTAATACTTTTGCTGGTTTGCCAGACCTGGTTCCTGTAGATTTCCGGTGTTCTGACTTCCGGCTCCTGATTTCTAATACAGATTAGATCATAAAAAATATTGACTTATAACTATTTTCATGATATATTTTTAAAAAAAGATATGCCTTTAAATTGGTACTGTGAGACCAAAAAGGAACAGACATAACCCTAGGTATAATGTATTTATCTCTATTATTGCTTTGGGTTTAATTTCCAACCTCTTTGGTTACTATATAAAGCCAATGAGGTTATTTATTTTGCCTTTAAATTAGTCCCGTGAGACTGATAAGGGGTTATACTCCTAAAAACAAAAAAGGAGGAAATAAGATGCAATTACAAGGTAGACATATTATAGATGCAAGCGATTTATCAATTGAAGAATTAAATTTAATAATTGATTTGGCACTTGAAATGAGAGCGAATACTGAAAGCTTTAGCAATCTATGCAAAGGCAAAATTTTAGCTACACTTTTTTACGAACCCAGTACTAGAACACGTTTAAGTTTTGAATCCGCAATGCTCCAAATGGGCGGTTCTATAATTGGCTTTTCGGACGCAGAAACCAGCTCAGTAAAAAAAGGAGAAAATATTGCAGATACCATAAGGGTTATAAGTAACTATGCCCATATTATTGTAATGCGTCATCCCAGGGAGGGGGCACCACTTCTTGCATCCCAATATTCAACAATCCCTGTTATAAATGGTGGTGATGGTGGCCATCAACACCCTACCCAAACTTTAACTGATTTATTGACTATAAAATATTACATGAATGAAATTAAAGACATCAAAATTGCCATATGCGGGGATCTATTATTTGGAAGAACGGTCCATTCCTTACTTAAAACGCTGAGTAGATTTCCAAATATAGAATTTGTGCTGATATCCCCATCTGAATTAAGAATACCGTATCATTTGAAAAATGATATTATAGAAAAGCATAATGTAAAAATTCTTGAAACTACATCTTTAAAAGAATACATGGGTGATATAGATGTACTATATATGACCAGAATTCAAAAAGAAAGATTTTTTAGCGAAGATGAATATATAAAGCTAAAGGATAGTTATATTTTAACCCCTGAAAAACTTAAACATGCTAGAAAAGATTTATTGCTGATGCATCCACTACCGCGGGTTAATGAAATAAGCTATGAGGTGGACAAGGATCCAAGGGCAAAATATTTTGAACAAGCAAAGCTTGGTGTATTTGTAAGAATGGCACTTATGGCCTTATTATTGGGGAGGAGTTATTAATGCTCAAAGTAACAAAAATTACACAAGGTATAGTAATAGATCATATAAGGACGGGAAACGGACTTAAAATTTTTAATAAATTAAGATTAGATAAATTGAATACCCCTGTAGTTCTGTTGATGAATGTAGATAGCAATGTTTTAGGTAAAAAAGATATTATTAAGATACAAGATTATATAGATATAAATATAGATATTTTGGGGCTTATTGATCAAAATGCGACTGTAAATATTATAAAAAATGGCAAAATCGTTTCTAAAACAAAAGTTAAAATCCCTAAAAAAGTAAGGGGATTATTTCAATGTAAAAACCCACGTTGTATAACAACTATAGACGATTATGCCGTATCAGAATTTACATTAGTCTCCAGTGACAAACTGCTATATCGCTGTAATTACTGTGAAGAGCTTACGGAATACAAATTATAAATATTTTGTTTCAAAACTCTAATCCGGGTTGAAATTAAAATTTTATAAAAAACCGGCTCCAAGGTAGGATATCTACTTTAAAGCCGGTTCTATTGTAATAGGTAAGTTACTAGCTATAAACAATTCTTTAAGATTTGCCCACAATTTATCTACACCTTCTTTTTTTAATGAAGATACAGGTATTATTTTATCCGTTGATGGCATATCAAGTTTTCTACGAATAATTTTAAAATGTTTTTGGTAATTACCTTTGGAAATTTTATCGGATTTTGTCGCGATAACAATTGTATCATATCCATAATACCTTATCCAATCATACATCATCTTATCATCTGCTGTAGGCTCATGACGAATATCTACTAAAAGTACTACCCCATATAAATTTTTTCTATTTTTTAGATAGGTCTCTATCATATTACCCCAATTTGCTTTTTCACTCTTGGACACCTTAGCATAACCGTATCCCGGTAAATCCACTAAATAAAATTCTTCATTGATTATATAAAAGTTAATTGTGCGTGTTTTCCCGGGGCTAGAACTTACTTTAGCCAGTTTTCTTCTGTTTAACATAACATTTATGACGGAAGATTTACCCACATTAGATCTCCCGACCAGTGCAAATTCCGGCTTTCCATCATCCGGGTATTGTTTTGGGGACACAGCACTAATCACTATTTCAGAGCTAGTTACTTTCATTCGCCTCGCCCCTTTTAAAGGAATGTTTTAATACATCATCCATATGTTCTGTAAAAGCAAATTCAAGTTTGCGTTTCACATTTGTCGGTATATCCTCTAAATCCTTTTCATTATCTACCGGCAATATCACTTTCTTTATGCCCGCCCTGTTAGCTGCAAGCACTTTTTCTTTAACTCCACCTACAGGTAAGACCCTACCTCTTAGCGTAATTTCTCCTGTCATTGCAACATCCTTATATACAGGAATATCAGTTAGAGCGGATATCACAGCGGTTGCCATAGCTATGCCGGCAGACGGTCCATCTTTTGGAATAGCACCCTCCGGAATATGAATGTGTATATCTAACTCCTTATGGAAATTTGGATCAATTTTAAAATCCTCAACTTTTGAACGTATATAACTTATACCTGCCCTTGCAGACTCTTTCATAACATCACCGAGCTGCCCTGTGAGTACAAGTTTACCTTCTCCCTTCATAGGAGTAACCTCTACAGACAAAGTGTCGCCTCCTACCGGAGTCCAAGCTAAACCTCTCACAATACCCACTTCATCTTTTACATTCGCCATTTCATATCTATAAATAGGATTGCCTAAATAACTCTTTAGATTTCTCGTGGTAATATTAATAGATTTAACCTCTTCCTCTACAACTCGCTTTGCAATTTTACGACATAAATTAGCCAATTGCCTTTCTAAATTTCTGACACCGGATTCACGAGTATAATGATTGATAATTTCCCTTATAGCATTTTCAGATACCTTCAATGTTCCTTCTTTTAAACCATGTTCTTTGATTTGTTTTGGCAATAGATGTATCTGGGCAATTTTAAGTTTTTCTTCATCTGTATATCCTGCGATTCTAATCACTTCCATACGGTCTAATAGAGGTCTTGGTATGGTATCCGTACTGTTAGCTGTTGTAATAAACATTACCCTTGAAAGACTAAAAGGGAATTCTAAATAATGATCTGTAAAATCATGATTTTGTTCCGGGTCTAACACCTCAAGCAACGCAGAAGCCGGATCACCTCTAAAATCGCTTGCCAGTTTATCAATCTCATCAAATAAAAACACCGGATTTTTGCTTTTTATTTGCCTGATAGATGTAATAATCCTACCGGGAATAGCCCCTACATAAGTTCTCCTATGTCCTCTAATTTCAGCCTCATCTCTTACTCCACCTAAAGACATTCTTGCAAATTTTCTATTTAGAGATCTTGCTATTGATTTTGCAACAGAGGTTTTGCCTACTCCCGGTGGACCTACAAGACATAGAATTGGCCCTTTCATAGTTTTGGAAAGCTGGCGAATAGCCAAATATTCTAATATCCTCTCCTTTACCTTTTCTAATCCATAATGATCTTCATCTAAAATCCTGGCTGATTTTTTAATATCGAGTGTATCCTTTGTTTCTTTATTCCAGGGTAGATTTAGAGCCCAATCTATATAATTTCTGATCACTCCCGTTTCAGCTGATGACGGTGCAAGTCTTGATAATCTATTTATTTCTCTTTCAATTTTTTCATTCAGTTCCTTAGAGAGTTTTAACTTTTTAAGCTTTTGTCTGTATTCATCTACTTCCTCTACTATATTTTCATCCTCGCCTAATTCTTTTTGTATTGCTTTTAACTGCTCTCGCAAATAGTATTCTTTTTGTACCTTATTAATTTGTCTCTTGACTCTTTCACTTATTTTTTGTTCAATCTCTAAAATCTGTATTTCCTCCAATAATATTCTATACAATGTCTCTAATCTAAGTTTTGGATCAAATGCTTCCAATACCTCTTGTCTCTTATTAGGATTTAATACAACATTTGAAGCTATAGTATCTGCTAATCTGCCCGGTGTATCTATTTCAGATATATTTAGCAAAACTTCCGGAGAAATTTTGTTGCTAACATCTATATATTCCGTAAATGCATCTATAACACTGCGCATTAAAGCGTCAGTCTCTATATCCTTATCTATTTCCAACCGGTCTATTTGTTCTTCTACTTCTACAACAAAATAAGGATCCTCTTGCAATATATTAGCTATTTTTGCCCTTGAAATTCCCTCAACCAATATTCTAATAGTGTCTCCCGGCAATTTAAGCATCTGTTTAATTTTTGAAATTGTACCTACTTTATAGAAATCATCAGGGGTAGGCTCATTTATCTCCGCCTTCTTTTGAGAAGCTAAAAAAATTAATTGATTATTTACCATGGCCTCTTCTAAAGCGTTAATAGAAGCTTCCCTGCCTATATCAAAGTGCATTATCATATATGGAAAAACAGTTATACCGCGTAAAGGAATTAAAGGAAGCTTGCGTTTTGTTCTACCATTCACATATAATTCCACATTATCATCTCCTTGTCATATCCTATATTATAATTATTTAATATATATATTCAATATATACTTAATTGTCCTGTTTTAACAGCTGGTAATTATTATATCCTTTAAAATAAACTTTTTCAATATTTTACTTACCCCAATTTAGAACAACATATCAATAATGCAAAACAAATATCTCTATATAACATTAAAATAGCACATTGCATTGTGCTATTACTTAATCGAGTCATATGAATTGGAAATTAGTACATCAGTGTGACAGACTAAAGACAGGATACCGGCCTACCAACCCGCCATACCCGCCAGATTTAGTTTTTGTAAACTCCCGGCACCTTGACCTCTGGTTCCTCCTAACCCCTAGTACCGGTATAGGTTAGGTTATAAAATGAAAGTGAGTCTGAAATATCTTTATCTCCATCCTTATCTTTATTTTCGTGTAAAGCCAGCTGTATAACCTCATCTATATTTTCCACGGGAATTACCTCTATTTTGAATTCTTTAAACCGTTCTTGATAATTATCTTTTGGAATTAATACCCTCGTACATCCCGCCCGTTTTGCTGCTTCAATTTTGACCGGGATTCCCCCAACTGATTTTACCTTTCCTCTAATAGATAATTCTCCTGTCATTGCAATCTTATTATCAACCGGCTTTTTTGTGATAGCTGAATATATTGCCGTAACCATAGCAATCCCTGCAGAAGGCCCGTCTATCGGTACGCCTCCGGGAAAATTTAGATGTATATCGTAGTTTTTTGGATCAACATTTAAAAATTTCCTGATCACTGTTAGTACATTATCTACAGAATCTAGAGCTGTACTTCTTCTTTTTAAAGTTTTTCCGGATAAATTCGTTTCCTCCCTGTCTACAATCCCTGTTACTATAATTCTTCCCTCTCCCTCTATGGGCACTTCTATGGTAGAAGCCTCTATCTCTACCATAATACCCATCTGCACGCCATATGTAGCAAGTCCATTAACATACCCAATAGATGGAACCTCCCCTATTTTTTTCTCCGGCCTAGGGGAATATTGCCCATTTTCTACAACCCATTCAATATCTTCTAAAGTAATCCTTCTTCTATCTTGGGTCAGTGCTAATCCACCCGTTATTTGTATCATATTTACTGCTTCCCTGCCATTAGCGGCATATTTTTTTATTTTTTCCAGGGCCCTTTCTTCAATTTCCAGATTGCTTTTTTTGCAGGCCCTACTGGCAATCGTGCTTATTTCTTCCGAAAAAAGCGGCCTAAAATAAATTTCAACACATCTAGACCTTAATGCCGGTGGCATATCAGATGGCGTTTTTGTAGTAGCACCAACTAGCCTAAAATCCGCCGGTAATCCATTTTGAAATATCTCATGTATATATTTTGGAATTTTAGCGTTTTCTGAATTATAATAAGAGCTTTCCAAAAATACCTTTCTATCCTCTAAAACCTTAAGCAACTTATTCATTTGCACCGGGTGCAGCTCTCCAATTTCATCTATAAATAAAATTCCACCGTGCGCCTTGGTTACCGCCCCGGGCTTAGGCTGAGGTATACCTGCATTTCCCATTTTACCTGCGCCCTGATAAATAGGATCATGAACAGATCCCATCAGAGGATCTACTATCCCCCTTTCATCAAAGCGTAATGTGGTAGCATCTATTTCAACAAACTTTGAATTGCTGTTAAACGGAGAAAATTTGCTCTTTTTAGCCTCTTCTAATATAACTCTTGCTGCGGCTGTTTTCCCTACTCCCGGTGGTCCATAGATTAAAACATGATGGGGATTAGGGCTACAAAGTGCGGCTCGTAATGCTTTTAATCCATCTTCTTGTCCAACTATGTCTTCAAGAGAATCCGGCCTTGTATATTCAGATAAAGGAATTGTTAATGAGCGTTCACGCATTTCCCTCAAAAGGTTCATCTCTTTTTTTGATTTTTTCCCTATGACACTTTTATTTCCAAACTGATTTTTTAATAGATTCAAAAAATAAAGGCCTATAACCACGGCAAAAAAGAATTGTGTCAAAAAAAAGACATTCGGCAAAATAAACACTCCTTTTATGAATTAAGCTATACTAGAAATAAGAAGCCAAAATGAGAGATTAGATCTTTTCTAATCTCTAATTTAACCTCCAACTTCTAACCTCCAACCTCTAATATAGTATGCACGTACAATGCCTTTTTTATGACCCCACTTAAGACCTAAAATTTGGTATCTTTTATTTTGAGTTAGTTCATAAAAAATGTCCCAATTTAGATTGGGACATCTTTTATGATGCAGATTCTTTAAGGTTCTTTTTATCTAAATTAGTTTTATCCGGTGTTTTCAAGACAATTTTTGGTTCACCACCGTTAATAATAGTGTTTCCTGTAATAATAACCTTTTCTATATCCTCCCTAGATGGAACTTCATACATAATGTCCAACATAATCTCCTCTATAATACCTCTTAACCCCCTAGCCCCGGTTTTTATGTCCATTGCTTTTCGGGCTATCATTTTAAGAGCTTCTTCTTCTATCTCTAAAATTACACCATCAATTTCGAATAATCTTTTATATTGTTTAGTAAGAGCATTTTTAGGCTCTGTTAGTATTCGTACCAGAGCTTCTTCATCTAATTGATCAAGTGTCACTACTACCGGTAACCTACCAACAAATTCCGGAATAAGCCCAAATTTTAACAGGTCCTCAGACTGTATTTGCCTTAATATGGATCCTAGATCCATAACACGCTTGCTTTCAATTTTTGCGCCAAAACCCATGGAACTATTGCCGGTACGTTTTTTAATAATCGATTCTATACCGCCAAAGGCACCACCAACAATAAATAAAATATTAGTGGTATCTATTTGAATAAACTCCTGGTGTGGATGTTTTCTTCCGCCTTGTGGCGGCACACTTGCCACTGTCCCTTCTAATATTTTAAGCAGAGCCTGCTGTACACCTTCACCGCTTACATCTCTTGTAATAGACGGATTTTCGGATTTTTTAGCTATTTTATCAACCTCATCTATATAAATAATGCCCTTCTCGGCCCTTTCAATATCATAATCCGCTGACTGAATAAGTTTAAGCAATATATTTTCGACATCTTCACCTACATAACCCGCTTCGGTTAAAGAAGTAGCATCTGCAATTGCGAAAGGAACATTTAATATCCTAGCCAATGTCTGTGCCAAAAGAGTTTTTCCGGATCCGGTAGGACCTAACATCAATATATTACTCTTTTGGATCTCTATATCTTCACCCTTAATATCCTCTATGTTAATTCTTTTATAATGATTATAAACAGCGACAGCCAGAGCTTTTTTAGCTTGTTCTTGTCCAATCACATATTGATCTAATATATCTTTTATTTCGCTTGGTTTTGGCAAATCTACTAGGTCAATTTCCATGTCTTCATCAAATTCCTCTTGAATAATCTCTTGACATAGTTCAATGCATTCATCGCAAATATATACATTAGGACCGGCAATAAGTCTCCTTACTTGATTCTGAGACTTACCGCAAAAAGAGCATTTTAACTGCTTCTTTTCATCAAACCTGGACATTTCTACACCTCTTTCAATAGTGACTATTTTTTCGCAGTAATTACTTCATCAATTATACCATATTCTTTAGCTTCAGCTGCTCCCATAAAGAAATCCCTGTCTGTATCCTTTTGTATTGTTTCTAATGGCTTACCCGTTCTTTCGGCCAAAATTCTATTCATTGTATCCCTAGTTTTTAAAATTCGCTCTGCATGAATACGAACATCTTCTGCCTGACCTCTTGTTCCTCCTAGAGGTTGATGAATCATAATTTCTGCATTTGGAAGTGCATATCGTTTGTTTTTTTCTCCGGCTGCTAAAAGAAAGGCACCCATACTTGCAGCCATGCCAATACATATGGTAGATACATCCGGTTTAATATAGTTCATTGTATCATATATAGCCATACCGGCAGTTATTGAACCTCCCGGGCTATTGATATATAATTGAATATCCTTATCGGGATCTTCAGCCTCTAAAAATAGCAATTGAGCTACTACTAAGCTAGCTGTGATATCGTTCACTTCATTACCTAGGAAAATAATTCTCTCCTTTAATAACCTAGAGTAAATGTCATAAGACCTTTCTCCTCTATTAGTTTGTTCTACAACCATAGGAACTAATGGCATTTTTGCTCACCTCCGACATTTTTCATTTCATAATATGTTTAATTAAACTATCTTAGCATTCTCTACTAAAAAATCAATTGTTTTTCTAAAAATTATGCTCTCTTTAATAGATTTTAAACCCTGTTCTCCTAAACTAGATCTAATCTTTTCAATATCCTGACCAAATTGATTAGCCGTTTCTTCTATTTGCTCGTTTAATTCTTCATCAGTTGCTACAATATTTTCCTGTTCTCCAATCTTTCCTATCACTAATTCATTTTTAACTATCTTAGTAGCATCTGCTCTCATTTGTCCCCTTAAGTCTTCTTCGGACATTCCTGTTGTTTGTAAATAATATTCTAAATTTAATCCCTGATATTGTAAACTATATCCAAAGTCCATTAACATATTGTCTATCTGTCTTTCAACTAATGCATAAGGTATTTCGATATCTGATTTATCGGACACTTGCTCTATGATGCTATTTCTTAGTTCTTGTTCAGCCCTATTTTTTGCATTCTTTTCCAATGTTTCCCTAATGTCATCTTTTAACTCATCTAGTGTATCAAACTCCGAAACATCTTTAGCAAATTCGTCGTCTAATTGTGGAATTTCTTTTTCTTTTATTTCATGTATTACTACCTCAAAAACAGCCTCTTTTCCCGCCAAATCTTTGGCGTGATAATCCTCCGGGAAAGTTACCTTTACTTCCACTTCTTCGCCTATATTTTTACCTATCAGTTGTTCTTCAAAACCGGGTATAAATTGCCCCGATCCAATTGTAAGGCCTCGCCTTTCCGCCGTACCACCTTCAAAAGCTACTCCATCAATCATTCCTTTATAATCAATAATAACCATATCTTCTTCTTGTATTTCCCTGTCCTCCACAGCAATCATTCTAACATTTTGCTGCAATAAGGCATCCAATTCTTTTTGAATATCCTCTTCCTGTACATTATACTCTTTTTTCTCTACTTCTATACCTTTGTATCCCGCAACTTCAAATTCCGGCATAACCTCTATGATTACAGTAAATACAACATCCTCGCCCTTGTTGATTTTTTCAACAGTAATACCCGGATAATCTATAGGTTCTATGTTATGTTCCTTTAAAGCAGCCTCATAAGCCTCCGGAAAAACTATTTCAACGGCTTCCTCATAGAAAATTTCTGCGCCATAGTATCTCTCAATAATTTTCCTTGGAGCTTTTCCCTTTCTAAACCCTTGAATATTAAATCTGGATTTTGTTTTATTATAGACCTCGTTAATAGCTTTTTCGAATTTTTCATATTCTACAGCTAATTTTAATGTAATTTTAGTTTCTTCCCTTTTTACGATTTCCGAACTCATATATTGGCCTCCTCTGTAACTCTTATTGTATATTTATGCAATATTGAAAAACATCCATATAACTAGAGGATGTCTAAAAAAACATACATAGTATAACTTATCATTATCATACTAACCAATCCATATACTATTGTCAACATTATCTAAATGTTTTTTTAATTATTTTTCATTTATTGATTTATGTCAAAAAACCCCGAAGTTTATCAGGATTTTTTTGTAAAACATTAACTATTTTCCCTTTTCAATGCTGTTATGCCGGTACGATGACATTCTAATATACCATAGGGTTTTAATATCTCTATAAATGCATCTGCCTTCTCGCTGCTTCCGGTAAGCTCTAATATCAGGCTTTCCTTACCCACATCTACTATATTTGCTTTAAATATTCCGGATATACCTATTATGTCGGATCTGGTTTCAATATCCGCCTTTACTTTTATAAGCAATAATTCCCTACAAACGGAATCTTCCTTCTTTAATTCCATAACTTTTATTACATCTATTAATTTATCTAATTGTTTTTTTATCTGCTCAACATCCTGTTCATCTCTTCTCAGAGTTATGGTCATTCTTGAAATATCCGGATCTTCTGTCTCTCCTACAGACAAGCTGTCGATATTAAATCCCCTTCTTGTAAACAACCCCGAAACTTTACTTAGAACCCCCGATTGATTTTCTACTAATACAGATAGTATATGCCTATTCATCATTCGCACCTCTCCTTCCTAAAAATCTTACTATTTCATCCGGTATTTTTTATCCCCATCTACCCTTGCGATACAAAAAAATTCTGTGACCCTTGCATGGTACCCGTCATTTACCATGAATATAAAGGTTTGTTGCAGCATCCCGTTATAAGATATATATTCTTTTCACTATACCAGAAAAAACACTATTTTAAAAGTACAATTTCGAAAATTCTCCATCTTATGTTCGCTTATATTCCGTTTTACCCTGTTACCAATAAAAATATTTGAATTCATCCAATGAAAAATACCTTATACCATTTTCACAACTGTCCCCACACCACCAAACTCCGGTGGAGATACGATTAACTTAATAGGAACCCTATCTTTTAATTCTTCCACATGACTTATAATCCCGACACTTAATTTTTCAGAGTGCAATCTTTCTAAGGCGTTCATAATAATTTCAAGCAGGTCATTGTCTAATGTACCAAAGCCCTCATCAAGAAAGAAAAATTCTAAGGGAGCACCTCCTTTTAATTGAATATGAGAAGATAGGGCTAATGCAAGAGATAAAGATGTTAAAAAGGTTTCACCACCGGATAATGTATTTGTTGCCCTTCTGATTCCACCATTAAAGTCATCCCTCATAATAAAGTTGCCACTGCTATCCAGCTCTAAGGCATATCTGCTCCTTGTAATCTCCTTTAACCATTTAGAGGCTTCTTTGGCTATGTATTTTAATTGATTGATAGCAACATATTCTACAAATCTATTTCCTTCTAACATTCTACTCAATTCCAAAAGAAGGTCCAGCTTATGAGTTACCTCCTTTTCTTCTTTTTTTAATTTTTTTACAATATCTAATTTTATTTTAACATCATTGACAATCTGCTGTGTTTCCCCAATAATCTTAGACTTTTCTTCTTGTATATTTTTCTTTTCAGTTAATAATTTTTGTGTTCTCGCCCAGTCTTCTTCTGCTAATGATTTACCATCCAAAGCATTATTAATTCTTACTATATTATTTTCTGTCTTCTTAACCTCGTCATCATAAGTTGTAATTTGCTTTTCTAATTCTTTTAACTGTTTTCCTTTGAGTAAATATTGCTCTATTTCTTCTATGGAGTTAAAACCCTGTTTTTTGGTTTTTTCCTCCAATTCCAATTTTTTTCTTTTATGATCATTTCCCAAACTAATTTCGTTGTTTTTTGCAACAGCCTTTTCTTCTGCGATTTTTTGCCGCAATGCTTTTGATTTTTCAACCTTTGCCTTGAGCGTTTTTTCCTCTTTTTCTACTTCCTTTATTTTATTTTCTAAAGTCATTCTATATTCCCCGGGATCTTTGTTCTCAGCAAGTTTATTTATTTTTGTAATAGTTAAAGCTATATGTTTTTTATTTTCATTTAATTGTTGTTTGTTTTTTGCTATTTCTAAATTTAAGAAATTCAGCTGTTTTTCTAAATTTTCTCTCTGTTTGTTTTCCTTTTCTATGGTTTCTCTTAAATGTTTTAGTTGTTTGTCTTTTTTTGCTCTTTCTTTATCCCGGGCTTTCATTTGATTGTATTCATCAACAATATTTTCAATTTTAAAGTCACTTTTAATATTTTCAATAGATAAAAATAAATACTTGATGGTTTTGCATAATTTTTCAACTTTATTGTTTAATATATCAAAACTTTCACTATCCTTTTGTATTTCTGTATTTAATTTTACAATAGATGTATCAATTTTATTTATAGCTTCTCTATTTTTATTTATTTCTTCTTCTATTTTAGCCTTACTATTAATATATATCTCTCTTTCATCGGTTAGTTTTTCCAGTTTCTTTTCTAAACTAGCTACTTTCTGTTTAAATTCTTCTATAGATTGATCTTTAACTAATTTTTCTATATCTTCTAGATTAGATTTTTTTATATCATATTCTTTGATTATTTGTGCTAAAGAAATATGTGATTTTGTTTCTTCTTCATTTAAAATAACTAATTTTTTTTCTAATTTTTTTAGCTCTTTATCCTTTTCTGCCAGCAGTTCTCTTTCTGTTCCTTCTGCAAGTTTGGAGTGTTCTGTAGAACCGCATACAGGACAGCTCTCACCTTTATGTAAATTTTTGGCTAACTGTGCAGCTAATGACTCAGTTTCTATATTTTTTATCTCTATTTTTAACCGTTCAATTTGTTTTTCTGTCTCGCTGATTTGATCGGCATATTTATTTCGTTTTTCTTCTGTGGAAGATTTTTTATTTGATAATTCTTCAATTTCTTTGATTATAGCTAATTTTTTAGCCAAATTTTCTTCCAAGGAAGTTAATTGTTCCTTCTTTTTTTCTAACTCTATTCTATTTGTAAAAATAACACTTTCTTCTTTTAAAGGGCTCTGTTCCAATTTTTTAAAGTCTTCAGTAAGCCCATTTAATAAATTATGTAAATTTTCTTTTGCTTTTTCTTCCTCTGCTAGTTTTAACTTATTATCTTCTATTGTTTTGGATAGTTCCTTGCAAAGTTTTTCATCTTCTTCTTTTTCTAATACCATTTTTCCCATATCTTTTTGTAGTATATATACTTCTTCTAAACCCTCTTTTATATGTGGTTCTATATAGATTTCTTCTAAATATTTTTCTATCTGTTTTATCTCTTCTTGAATTTCTGATTTTTTAGCTTTTAGTTTGCTTAATTGTTCAAATTTTTGTTTGCTATTTTCAACATTAGCTGTATGTACTTTTTCTAATTCTTCGGTCTCTTTTATTAATTTTTCATTTTCCTTTTCCATACTTTCTGCTTGTTTGCAGTTTTCTATTTTAACTATTAAATTTGGAATCTGTTCTTCCTTATATTTTAAAACTTCATTATGCTCTCGTTCTATTTTTTTTAATAGTGTTTCAACTTTTGGTAATTCTTCCTCCAGGTCTTCTAATATGGATTTGTTACTAGCAATTTTTTCTTCTATATCTTTTAAATTTGTAATATAAGGTTTTAATAGATTAGCTTTTTGTCCCATAATAAGTTCATTACGTTTTTCTTCTATTTGTTGTTTTTTATATTCTAAATCTTTTTTAGTGGCTTCGTATAACTTTAATTCTTCCTGTAAACCCCAAATTATTTTGTTTTTTTCATGCTCCTTATCTAATTTTTGTATCTCAACCTTTAATTTTTGTTCCTCCCTTAGCAATGCTTTTAGTTTTTCTGATGCCTCTTTATAACAATCTTCTGTAATACCCTCGTAGCCTTTAAGCTGCCCTTCTAAATCTATTCGTTTCTCATTATATTTTTTTCTTTCATTATTGATCTTGTCCATTAAGTTTTTACCATATTGCTCTAGACCAAAAATACGTTCTAACATGTTGCGCCTTTCCCTGCCCGTCAGTTTTAAAAATTCACTGAATTTTCCTTGAGGAAGAACGACAGACCTTGTAAAATCGTCAGAATTAAGCCCTATAATCTTTATAACCTCGTTGTTAACATTTGTAACACCTTCTGCTAATATATTTATTTCTTCTCCATTTAACTCCATCATTCTAGCCAGTGCTGTTTCTATACCACCATTTTTTTTACGTTTAATTTCTCTTTCTACACGATAAGTTTTGCGTACTTTTCCATCTAAAATCTGAAATTCAAAGCTGATTTCTCCCCTATCTGTTCCTGTATTAATAAATTCTCTAGAATTCCTTGCAATATTACCGTATAAAACTAGAGTTATAGCATCTAATATGGAAGACTTACCGCTGCCGGTAGGACCAAATATTCCAAAAAGCCCTTTTTCTATTAATCTATCAAATTGTATAATTTGCTCATCGCTGAAGCTGTTTATCCCTTTTATTTTAAGCAAACTAGGCCTCATTTTCTTCACCTTCCCCCTGTACAATCTTACTAAATAAATTCATCAGCTCTTCGGTGGGATTGACACCATTTCTGTATATGTAATAGTCCTTAAACAATTCCTCAATACTCATAGATGTAATATCTTCTGCTTCATCTTCTTCCCTATCCGTCTCATTAAATATAGGTTTTATTTCAACTATATCCTGTCTTGATTTTCTCATTTCCTTAATCTCTGATTGGGTCAGTACTCTATCCGTTTCAATCTCCAAATAAACCCAAATATCTCTTTCCCCATCCTCTGCACATTTAATTAATGCATCTTCTATGCTTTTACATTTCCAGACTTCGATTGGTTTATAGTTTTTTAGGTAAATTTCTTTTACTTCTACTTCTTTCCCTATGTTGATATCTACTACATATACAGATTTACTGTAATGTATCTCTTTTTTACTATATTCGATAGGCGAACCGGAATAATATGCTTTTAACTCTCCACTGCCTACAACTTTTTGTGGTTTATGTAAATGACCTAGGGCCACGTAATGTGCATTTTGTGGAAGATGTTCGGCATCTACCGCCAAAGAACCGCCAAGCTGAATCGGTCTCTCCGAACCGGATTCTTCCCCACCCATAACAAACAAATGAGAAACTGCTAAATTAATAGTGTCTTCCCTATATTTTTGTGATAGATTACTAAAAATCTCTCCAATTCTTTCCGAATAAGATTTTCTTCTGGCTTCTTCTCTCATCTCTTCCGAAAGCAGTTCGTTAAGTCTTTGTTCGCTGGGATAGGGGAGGGTAATTATGATTACCTTCTCCCCTTTTAATTCTATCTCTAAAAATCCTTCCCCTGAATCTACAATTTGAAAGGAACCATATTTCCCTGTTTCAATACTGCTTTTAGGTTTTCCTAACAATATAACCCCATGATCGTATGCCAAGGGACCGGCAGCTACTAATCTATCCGGATTATCGTGATTTCCCGCTATTACTATTATCGGCCTCTCTCCATCAGCGGAAAGTTTCTTTATACTTCTATAAAACAACCTTTCTGCCTTGGCAGGTGGGTTACTAGTATCATAAATATCCCCTGCTACTAAAATAAGATCTACATTTTGCTCATCCGCTATATCAATCAGTTCTTCTAAAAACCTTTCCTGTTCTTCAAGCCGGCTATATCCTTCTAAGTTCTTGCCTAAATGCCAGTCGGATGTGTGTAATATTCTCATACTCTCACCCCTTGGTCTATATCAAATAAATACAAGTAGGTTTCTTTTACTTTTCTTTCTGTAATCCGCTCTAATGCTTCCTTATAAAGTGACAGCTGTACCTTATATCTAGCTACTACACTAGAAATGTCTTCGTTGAATATAGTATCATTTTTATAATCCACCAGAACTAATCCATCTTCTTCCTCGAAATAGCAGTCTATAATTCCCTGCACCAGCAACTTTTCTTCTAAATTTCCGGATAACCCCTTAATTACATCACTAGCAGATTTTTCTATAATAAAAGGATATTCCCTATATACCTTATTTGCCTCAAGCATTCTTTTGCCTATCTCACTATTAAAATAATTCAATAACTTTTCTATATTTACTACCTTGGATTCTTCCTTTGTAATTAACTCCCTCGCAACCATAAAATCTATCTGTTCATGTATCTGTTCTTTACTGTGAACATTATTTAAATCCAGATGCTGTAAGACAAAATGTATAATAGTACCCCTCTCTGCCGCCGTAAAAGCCTTTTTACCTTCCATAAATTTAGGAGATTTAACCAGGGTCGGTATTTGATGAACAATGGAATCCATCTCCTGAACAGTTGTCTTTTTAATATCCGTTACAGATAACTTAGATGGTATAAGAGTTGCCTCCGTATGATCATATTCCCAGTTTAATCTGTTGTAAATTTCATCCTTATACCTTGTATAACCATTCGGCGGAAAATCCTTTCTGTCAAAATTAACAAGCTTTTCTCTATATTCTTCATCTTTTAGTAACTTTTCCTGCTCTTCTAATACTATAGCTTGTCTTCCTAAAACATTTATTGTCCATTTAGAATTTTCTGCACTATATCTAGACTCATCAAATTGTAAATCACCTAACTGCCTCAAAACTTCCCCATCAGGATGTCTTATGAGAGCGGGCCCTATCCAATCTAGATAGTTTTTCCCATTCATTAGAGAATAAACATTATCCGATTTGTCCCATTTTTTAGCAAGATTTTCTATGTTTTTTAAAGAACCTACAATAATTAATTTATCCTCCGGCCTGGTAAAAGCTACATATAATATTCTCATTTCCTCTGATAGACTTTCTATTTTAATTTGATCCTTCATTGCAAGTTTTGCAATAGTATCTCTATAGGTCCTTAAATTAGGATCAACAAACTTTGGTCCCAGCCCTAAATCCTTATGCAACAGTACATCAGCATTTGTATCCCTAAGGTTAAAGTTTTTTCCCATGCCTGCTGCTATTACTACAGGAAATTCTAATCCTTTACTTTTATGGACACTCATTATTCTGACTACATTATCGTTTTCACCGAGTATTTTTGCAGCGCCCATATCTTCCGTGCTGCCTTGTAGCTTTTCAATAAATTTTATGAAATTAAACAAACCTTTAATGGTGGTTTTTTCAAACTGGCCGGCGCGATCAAATAAAATTCTAAGATTAGCCTGACGCTGAAACCCACCGGGCATAGCCCCTACATAATAATAATAGCCGGTATCCATAAAAAGTTTCCAAATAAACTGATCTATTTTAATATGCCTGGCCTCATCACTCCATTCGGTAAGTTTTTCAATAAAGGAAATAAGTTTATGTTTTAAATCATTATCATGTTCTTCGATATATTTTTCTATTGCATCGTAATAAGTACCGCATTTATCGTGTATTCTGATATCAATAAGCTCCTCCGTGGTAAAATCTCCGATAGGAGATCGCATAACACTGAGCAGTGGAATATCTTGCCTTTTGTTGTCGATTACTCTGAGTAAATTTAAAAACATACTCACTTCTATAGCTTCGAAATATCCTGTGCCGGCGTCTGCATAAGCGGGTATGCCTTCCTTTACAAATACTTCCAAGAAATTTTGTGCCCAGTTTTGTGTTGTTCTTAAAAGCACTACGATATCCCTGTATTCTAGCTTTCTGTATTTCTTAAGTTTTGTATC
>CAYLIZ010000016.1:19722-21858 GCA_964383985.1 uncultured Alkaliphilus sp.
TTAGGATTTCACCCCTACTTCTAAAGTTCTTAAATAAATCTATACGTCTATCAATATCTTCTTCTGTATTTCCAAATGTCTCATACTTTTCTATAAACAAAGTTGGATCTGCTAAACGAAAACGATAGATACTTTGTTTAACATCTCCTACCATAAATAAATTATCCTTGCGTTTTATGGATTGGATGAGGGTTTCTTGTACAATGTTGCTGTCCTGATATTCATCTATAAAAATGTATTCAAACCTTTCTCTGTATTCCTGAGCCACCGGTTCATTGTCTAAAATTTTGAGAGCATAATGTTCTAAATCGTTAAAATCCACAATACCTCTATCCGCTTTCTTTCCGCCATATATATCTGTAAATCTTATAACCAATTTATATAGATAATCCATGAGTGGATATAATTTATTCAAATCCTCTACGTATTCTTCCGGACTGACAGCAAAAATATTTTCTCTGATGTCCTCAATAATATCTTTTGCTTTATTCCTTAAATCTTTACACTGTTCTTTTAGATCAGGATTACCATCCCTGCAAGGTTTTAACCGAACATGTTTAATGCTGTTTAGTTTTTCATAAAAGGATGTTGTGGGTAAAAGTAAACTGTCATATAATTCGGTTACTTGAGACAGGTCCGAAAGTACAGCTTCTTCATAAACATCCGGCCCGTCGGGTTCCCCGGCTATAGTTAATGCATTATTTAGAAAATCTATAGCCCCTTTTAGTCGAATTTCTATTCTACCTTTGATTGTTTTGACCCAATTGCTATTCCCAAAATCCTCAACAGAAAGTGCAAAGTCTTCTACCTTTTCTCTAAGCCATTTTCCCGGATAAGGTTGGCTCTGTATAAAGCCGTATACCTTTAAAACTAAATCTTGCAATGGCCTGTCTTCCCTTGTCCCACCAAAAGTCTCTACTAATTGAAAAAATAAATCATTTGCTTTTTCATACTCTTCTTCAAATAATTCCTCTAGGGATTCTAGCCTTAAGATGCCGGTTTCAGTTACATCACCTATTCTAAAACCCGGATCTACATCAATAATATGAAAATGCCTTCTTACCACATCTATACAAAAAGAATGTATGGTAGTTATAGATGCTCTATTGAGAAGATTAATTTGTCTTCTTAAATGTTGTTCGTCATTAACTTTTTTGTCCATTTCCTTCATTATTGCTGTTGATATTCTCTCTCGCATTTCTCCGGCAGCTGCATTGGTAAATGTCACTATTAAAAGTCTATCTATATCTATCTTATCTTTTAAAATAATTTGAATAATTCGCTCAACAAGTACGGCAGTTTTACCGGAACCGGCCGCAGCAGCCACCAAAAGATTGCTTCCCCTGGAATCTATAGCTGCCTGTTGTTCCTCAGTCCATTTCATCATTATAGTACACCTCGTTTCTATGCTTTATATTTATAATATGTTATATTAGTTAACTTTTTATATTTAACAAAAAGGAGGTAATCAAAATTAAATGTCAATCTTTTAACACAACAAGTTGATCTAATTATATCATATGTAGAACAGGAATTTTAAGACGAAAATTTGGGCATAAAAAATAGACCTTAGAAGTTGTTAATTTAATTTCCAAAGATTTAAGAAGGTATATGTTTCAAGTAATCATAGGCAAGTTTTTTATTTTCTTATAATTACTTAGCATATACTATACTAGAAGAAGGTTGCAACAGCCAAAAAAGCTATATAACAAAATAAGATGCGAATAAATTCGCATTTACGATTTGGAACGAAGGCTGCATCAGTCAAGAAATAGTAGCTTCGAATTCATTCGAAGGTTACACCTCAAAAGAAAAAACAATCCCAAAACCTTGTTTAGATTTTGGGATCACTATTATGTAAAAATAATAAAACCGTTACATCATATTTTAATAACTTTTATTGTTTCATTTTTATTAATGTTTAAATGCAATAAATATATAAATTAGACCTATAGCAATATAAATTTCAGGTATATGTGTAAAATAATAAAGTATATAGGCCAATCCCAATAGCAAATAAGGTACACTTATCTTTTTAATATCCATTTGTCATCCAACCCCCCATTTAATTTTTATATTATTAATTACTTTATTATCTCACTTTTTATACTGTCTTGCAAGCAATCTATTACCATA
>CAYLIZ010000017.1:0-15723 GCA_964383985.1 uncultured Alkaliphilus sp.
ATATCATTACGAAAAATGGGCGAGCAAAGCTCGCCCTTACAATACAACGAAAATCTACACAGACGCCTCTACAACAAATACTTTAATAATAATAACAGTATTACCCCCGGAATTCCCAGCACTCCAACAATAATAGCACTAAAAGGATTAATAGCTAAATGTATCCCCCATATACCCCCAATTAAATTTATAATAAATAGCATAATTCCGCCCAGTATGCCATTCCATATTAATTTTATTATCCATTTTAAAGGAATTAACAAAATCCAACCAACAACATATAATAAAATCAATCCTATCGCATAAGCCAATATAATATTCAGCTCTAATCCCATTTGAATTTCACCCCAATGGTTATTCAATGTCTGCCTTTCCAAAATAATAAATAATAGTGAATAATAATTTTAAATAGGGAATAGTACATGACCACTCCCTATATTATATAAATCTTCCTATATATTATGATAAAAATTACGCCATATCTTTTACCGTATCTTTTATTAAAATTCTCATCCCAATTAAATATTTGAAATTTGTTAAAAACCCAGATACTCATAGTCAATGCGAATCTGTTCGAATCCCTTCGGCCTTAGCCTGTTTAAGCAAATAAACATACCTGGCCTTACTGGCCTCTAATCTGTATATAGCATGGTCTATTAAGTCCGGATCCGATACGCTATGGAAAAATTTCTCCGCACTCTGCCATTCTTCATGTGCCTTAATTACACATTGAATAAGCTCTTCACCTTCATCTGTTTTTTGATTCTTAGTTTGACTAATCTTATTATACAAGTTCCCTAAAGCACTTACAAGGTTACTGAGACTCCTTTCTTTTTTCCTTGTTATTTCTTTCCCTTCCATTATAGAGCACCCCCTGAATTGGTCCCCTTATGATTAGATTGTTATCGGGTTGTTTTGCAACTAATTACTTAAATGTCCAAATTAATGCCATATTAGTTTTTATCTATAATGTTATCCAGTTTTTGCTATGCTATACGTTCTTTTAACACCTTTTTATCTAGTATTATATATGTTTATTAAGCTATAGATAAATCTATGTATTAAAATTTAGAAAATTTGCATTGTAAATCCAGATCCTTGTTAAAACAAATCCTTACAATGAATTCCATACAAAAAGGTCAGTATAAAAACCGACCCTAATGTATTAAAATAAAATTTTTTAAACTGCCGCAATTTCTTCAAATTATCAAAACATCCAAACAAACCTGAAATAACAAAAGGTCAAATCGGACAAAATAGTTATAATGGACCCATTATATATTCAACCTGATGTTGCCTAAGATTTTAATCTAAACGTATAACAATCGGTCTCCTCTGAGCTTCCGGCACTTCTCGGTTCAATTTGTATTTTTTCCGCCATGCAACGATTACTGGCCCCATAATAGTGGCAAGTGTTGACAGCACATTTAACACCCTCGTTGGGCTTGTTCATTTTTCTTACTTCCATCTTTCCCATCTTTTATTTCTCCTTTACTAAAATATTTGATATCAAAAATATTATTTGTAAAATTTAATTTTATATACGGTGTAATATATCAAAAAACAATTGTTATTTATCATTTTCCCTTATATCATTCTGCCTTTAATATAATAAAACTAGCATCATCACTTAATTCATTATCGCAATATTTAACTAATGCATGAGCTAAGCAGTTACCAATTCCTTCTGCATCATACTCTGCATAATTTAAAAGAACTCTTTTAATACCATCTATGCCAAATGGTTTGTTCTCCTTGTTTTTTATATCTTTTACCCCATCAGTATATACAATCATTAAATCTCCCTTTTTCAATGTAGCGTTAAAAGAATTATAAACCGTTTGATTTTTACCACCAATAACAATACCCCTACCTTCTAAAATCTCTATTTTTCTATTATTTCGTCTAAACACTATAGGCGGGCTATGTCCCGCAACAGCATATTTTAAATTTCTATTCCGAGAGTTATATACACCATAAAAAAGAGAAACAAACATATTTTGTTGGATTAATTCCGGTGTTAAACAAATATTCAACTGCCTTAATAATATCTCCGGTTCTATATCAGCTTTAGTCAACAGTCTGAAAACAGCCCTAGTTGTCAACATGATAAACGCCCCCGGGATACCCATTCCCATGGCATCTCCCACAACTATTCCTAATTTTTGATTATCTAATTGTATTAAATCTAAATAATCCCCACCTACTTCATTTGCCACTAAACTGCGGACTCCTATACTAACATTAGAAATTTTCGGCTTTTTTGTAGGGATTAAACCACTTTGAATTTTTTTCGCAACACTTAATTCTTGAATAATTCTTTTACAGTCAAATCTGCTGCATGTTAAAAAATGTGACACTACACTTTTTATTACATCTGCCAGTTTTGTTAAGGTTGGTGCTTTTTTACTATTTTCCCTAAAATAATTTTCAAAGCCATTTTCAAACCAGATAGTATAACATCCGGTTAAATCTTTTTTCTCAAATGGATAACTGATATAAAACCACTTATTTTTTTGCTCATCTATAATTTTATCGATATTCGGCTTTTTAGAAGTCATTGTTTTATAAGATATATTATAATCTAATTGACTTATATTCTGATTGTTTTCTACACCGTAATAACCCAATCTGGTTTCCGTTTCAACGGCCCTAAAATTATTAATCCATAAACTACATGAAAAAGCCCTTAGAAAAATAGCAACCTTTTCGACTATATCATTAAAAACCTCCGGATCTTTAGCATCAAAGGCTAAATCATAAATATCAAAAAATAAGTTTATTTCCCTTTTATCTCCCATTAATTCTCACCTTCCGTCCCTTAACAATTATGTCTTTAGACTTATAACTCAAAAAATATATAGTTTTTTTCTGACACATTTTTTACAGATTCCCTTCATGACTAATAATAAAATATGCACTTCTACTTGATAAATCCACATCATAACTATTACCGAATTCAACACCAAATAAATTTGTATCTATACGTACTACCGGTTGAGTAGGAAAGTTTTTATGAGTTTTTATTACAACACCTTTTTCACCGGTGTTTAGTGTTACTCTGGTTCCCATGGGATAAATTGCTACTCTTTTAAGAAAAATAGCTACTAATTCCGGATCAAAAATTGTACCACAGTTTGCTGTTAAATATTCTACAGCTTTTAATATAGAAGTTTCCTCATTTTCTCCAACATTTGATAAAAAAATGTCATATGTGTTGGCAATACTTACAATTCTCGCAAACTCACTTATCTCTTGTCCTTTTAACCCCCGCGGATATCCGTTTCCATTAAAATATTCATGGTGTTGATAAGCTACATGGGCAGAGTAAAGACTAATATCTGTATTAGCTCTTAATATATCAAAACCATGCTGACAATGTTTTTTGCTTTCCGCATCCCTCAAAGAATCTACTAAATTTTTATCTCCCGTTACTTCCCGGTCCAACTTTGTTTTACCTATATCATGAAATAATGCACCTAACATTAAATCCCGAAGCATTATTTCGTTGTAATCTAAAGCAACCCCAATTATTCCGGACAAAACAGCTACATTAACGCTATGTCCATATAGATAATCACCTTGAGCTCTAATATCTATTAGATTTAATACTAAATTGGAATTGTTAAGTAATTCATCTACAATTTTATTTATAGTTGTTTTAACTTTGGAAGCATCAAAACTTTGACCTTTATGAATTTTTTCTATAGCCTGACGAGTTATATTTACTGCTTCTACCCGACTTTCTTCTCTAATAACATCATCTACTACTATATCATCATCTACACCATCTTTAATATAAATATATGATATTCCTAATCTATTTAATTGTACCAAGTATCCTTCTGTTATTAAAACATTTTCTTTAAGCAAAATCCTCCCATCAGCACTATAAATATTCTTGCCTATAATCATTCCCGGTTTAATCTTATCTATAGACACAACCCTCATTTTATTCAACTGCCTTTCCCCTTCTTTATAAACTGTTCCTGTTGTATTTTTTATATCTTGTAGTTGTCGTCTTATTTCATAAAGTGACTTTACTATATCTTGCATTTCTAAACTATCTATTTTTAAGTCTTTGAGCACTTCTCCAATAACTAAATCATCAACAAACTCATTAATTTCTATTAAAGGTTTATACATTTTGTGATGAACAATCCAATTAATCAGCAATATAATTAAACTTATAATTATGGTGTTGCTAAATAAAATTTTGCGTATTGTGTCAGATAATAGGCTATAATTTCTATCTTTAAATAAACCTAAATAGAGATTTTTATTATGTTTACCTGCATTATCTTCTAGTGAAATATATCCTTCCAGCAAAATATTTTTCATATTTACATCTATTTTAGGTTTATCTAAAGTATCCGGCCTTTTAAAATCAATATGTTCTTCATTGGTATATAACATTTCCGGGTCACCATTTTTATAACAAACTACATACTTTACATAAGGGTGAATTACTAAATCACTTAAATAATCATGCAATACTCCTTCCGATGCTGTTTTGTAAATATTCCCTTTATATACTTATTAAATCTACTCTTCTGCATGTATCTGTTTCTGTAAAGCTAAAAAAGTGCCTTCTTTAGAAGTAGATAATATAATTTTATCCATATACTTTTCCATTAATAAAAATCCCGTCCCTAGTGAGGTTTGTTTCGTTGAAAAACCCTTTACAAATATAATATAGGGCAACTTTTTTAGATCTATGCCCTTTCCATTATCTAATATATATATAGTTAGATTGTAGTTTTTTGCTGATAATAGAACTTCCCCGGAACCTGCATGTTTAATAACATTTGTTATGGCCTCCGACAAACAAAGTAATATATTTCTACGATTTTTTCCATTCCACCAAGGAAATTTTTTTATAGTTAAAATATCGTCTATTTCTCGCCTGCATCTCGTTATATCTTGAATTTTTGTTAGCTTTGTACTGTATAAAGGAAAATCGTTAGATAACTTTTCAATAAATGCTTCCCTAGATAATAATAAAATTTTATTTTGTGTTACTGCCTCAATAACATCTTTATAAATTTCAAAAATATTTCCTTTTTCTTCAGTGACTTTATTTACATTTTGCTGTTCTTCTTTCTCATACCGATTTTTTTGTAAAATTTTGTTAAGTTCTTTAACTAATAATCCTAATTCGCCATCCATATATTTTACAAAGTATAATTTTTTTCTTTTTTTTACTTCTTCAGATTGTTCAACAAGCAGCTCTATAGGTTTTAATATTTTATCTACAATCATTAAACAAGCAGAACTTAATATTAATATAATAATTATTAAAAAAATTTGTGTTTTATTTAACAATTGTTTAGTCCATTCTATTGCAGTGCTTTCCTTTACATCTATACCTAAAATAGCTGCTTGTTCCCCGCTGCTATTATAAATAGATTTATATACTGAAACAAAATTGTTCTTCTCTTTATATACAAAGCTTTCATCTTTAATAGAGCCTAGATATACTTTATGCATTTCAGGTAATACTAAATCTTGATTTTTCCCTTGCGACATTTTATTTTGCATGTCTGTATCTGTTGTTAAAACCATTTTCCAGATATTAGAATCTTCTATTTGAACTATCGTATATATATTAATTATTTCCGAAAATTTTTCTTTAACATCTAACAATAAACTGTTTGTTTCTTCACTAAAAACATTTTCTAAACTATTATTTTCAACAAATTGCTCATGACTGTCTCCATTTATTTGATTAGCTAACATTTCACTAATTTTTATGATTTTTTCTTCAGTCTGCAAGTTAATATATCGTACAACACTCGTATGTATAATTTTTAAGCCGATAAATAGCAATATTATACTGATTATAGTTGCTATAATAATTCCCTTTTTGTATTTTAACCCCCTTTTAATATTCATAGATAATTTTTCCCCTCTATATTGTTTCTGTTTTTTAATTGCCTTGCATTATTTGTCTTAATCCTATTAGCTCCAACACTTCTTCAATGTCATCATTTTCATTATCTACTACTACTTCTATACCTTGGCTTGTATACTCCCTATAGTATTTAATTAATTGCCCGATTCCCGTAGAATCTATAAAGTCTAGTTTACTTAAAGAAAAAACAAGTTTTTTTATATTTGTCACATTTTCTTTTTGTAGTAAGTTATCTAAAACCTCACCTGTATGCATGTCTAGTTCTCCCGCTAAGTTAAAATGAATTTCCCCATCTTTCTTTACCCTGCCAATCTTTAGCATAGTAAATTCCTCCTTATAATAACTATTTTATAATTTAATCCCCGGAAACAAACTGTACATGTCTTTTAAATTTAGTACTTCTTCGCTTGTGGTTACCAATTCCTAATATAACATTAGGATAAAGCTTTTTTGCTATAATCTTTCCATCTGTAGATACCATTGCTAAGGTTGGAACATTCATCTCAGAGCCTAATGCCTTAGCAACTATTTTTGTGCCTCCGCAAATTTCACCTCCACGACAAAACCCTTTTATATTTATTTCTCCGGCACTATGTATTTTAGAATGATATGTGCCTAAACTTCCTATAGTCACATTTCCCGTTGCCTTTATAATAGCATTTTGACAGTAATTAACCTTAACATCAGCCGGTTCATCTATATCTTCATAAATATATTCAATAATTTGGCTTAAAAAGTTTTTATATTTTATAATTTCATCAATAAGTTTTATCTGAAGAGGACCGAGACCTGAAAATTTAGCATACATCAGTTCAATAGCAGGCCATATTCCTTCTTTCTTTTTACTACTATCTTGAGGCATTATTTTATAAAGTTTTTTCAAGTTTTTAGGTATATTAGGAAAACGCATTTCTATAATAAGTTTTATAAAATAACCGTGACCCCTAACTTCTAAATCATTGATAGAAAATTTTTCATTATTTTTTAATTGATTAAAAGAATCTTCAACTCCTTGTAATTCGTTTTTTAATTCTTCAAATAAGGGCAACATACTTTTGTACTCTGCGGCTTCTCCTCCGGCACATATTAATCCTCCAACTAAATTATTATTTACATATACTCCATTTCCACCATATACTTTAGCATGAAAAACACTTCCTCCAACATATACTTTACCTGTAGCCTTAACTACAAGTCCTTCGGTTACATTTCCCAATATTTTTACATCGCCTTTAAAATTAATATGTCCTGTTTCTATATTTACATCGCCTTTTATAACTAATTCCGGTACTACATATATTATTTTTTTGTTTCTCCTTGTAGCAGGCCTGCCATTTATTGTAGCTACAGCTGCTTGTCCATTATTTACAAGCTCAGCTCCTCGCCCCACATATATTTTGGCATGCTTGCCCTCGGGTGCCGGAATAATCTCCCCTGTCACAGTTAGTCCCGGCGTTCCGGGCACAGGCGGAACAACTTCTGCTAGAACCTTACCTGCTTCTACTGAATTAATATCCCCTTTATAAAAAAAATCCACTTCTCCATTTTCACCTTTTTCTCTATAAACCCGTTCTCTATCGTCAAACATATATTCTACCAGGCCGTCAGTAGGTGGTATCATTTCCTTGCCTTTTACTACTACAGTTTGGCTGTTAGTTAAAGACTTACAAGCTGAAGCAATTGCATTTTTGTCAATTTCCAAAGTTACGCCCATTTGTTTAAGTTTTTCATATACTAATTTTTCATCTATATAAGGAGGAGGTGTGGTTTCGTAATGTATAGCTTCTACAGTAAGTTCATGTTGATCTTTTATATCTTTTATATAAAAACTCTCCCCTTGAAGAAATTCGGTTTCTAATATGACCTCCGTATTATTAGGAGATAGATATAAATAAAACTTACTTTCCGCCGGTTTATTCTTAGGTTTTATTTCTATGTCATCCACGTTTTTTACTATAATAGGTTCTTTAACTTCTTTGCCCCTTAACTTAATGCTTACGTTTTCACACGGTTTAATTACAGGCCAATTACCACCTTGTTTAGCCGGTTTTAAACTAAGTTCACCATTAGTTATTGATAATAAGCCGTCACTTTCACTAATATAGTTATTTATGATTTTATTAATATCATTTTTCTTATTAACATCTGCTATTTCTAAATCTTCAAAAAAATTTGCAACGGCATCTTCTATTTTATCCAAATTCGAAAACTTTTTCATTACATACACCTCCAAAATAAAATTCCCTAGTCTACCACCGATTAGACTAAGGAATTCTTTAAATCGGCAACTGGCTGACATCATATTTTTCAATACCTTAGTCCCTATAGCTTTGCGTCCCTAGATTTCTCTAGGTTTGCCCTTATACATATTTTTTAATATTATACACTTACTTTATTTATTTCGACATAATAATTACTTTCCCTGCCATGATTTATAAATATAATAAGATTTTGTGTGTTAATAGATTTTTCTAGTTTTTCTATAAATATCCTTAACAAAAGATAATAATAAAACCCCCAAAAACGCGACTTCTGAGGGTTTTTTAAGCTTTATTAAATATCAGCCCTGAAATTTATTATTTTCTTTTAGCGAATATCAATTCTTCTACCGGATGGCTTGCTATCCTTTTTAGGTAAATTTAAAGTTAATACTCCATTTTTATAATCTGCCTCGATTTTTTCTGTCTCAATATCTGATACGTCAAAGCTCCTTGTAAAAGAGCCGTATTTCCTTTCCTTTCTAATATAATTATCTTTACTTTCCTCTTCACTTACGCTATGTTCGGCTGTAATAGTTAGCCTGTTGCCATCAACATTGATGTTAATATCTCCTTTATCAAAACCCGGCAGTTCCGCCTCTAAAACAAATTTGTCCCCTTCATCTATTATGTCAGTTTTAAAGTCAGACAGCTGAAATCCCAGGTTCTGCATAAGGTTTTTTTCCATCCTGTCAAAAATTGATATCATATTTTCTCTGCCTCTTCTAAATGGTATTAAATCAAACATTTAAATTCCTCCTGAATTAATATATAATTATATTCATTTTTTGACTTTAATTTTTCATTGTTGATCTTCCACTAATTTTACCCTGCCTTTTATAGTGCAGATTCATACTCTGCCATAAAAATTTTACCGACAAAAAACATATAGCCTGCACTATTCCTAAAGCCCCACATTATTATTATACCCAAATTTTAAGAATACAATCATAAAATTTTTAATTTTATCTTAACTATTTATTATAAAACATCATCTTCCTGCAAATATCTAATTATTTTTTATCCGGTAATCATATATCTATACCGCTTTCATAATCTCCCTTTACCCTTGACCTTATATAAGGCCCTATCTGCCTTTTCGAACAAATCTTCATATGTGCTTTTTTCTTTTAAGAGTGCTATACCACTACTGACTGAGACATAAAAGTCTTTATTTAGTTCTTGAATAACTTTATTCAACTGCCGGCATTTTGATTGTACCAGCTCAATTGAAGGAACATTTTTCATGTACACACAAAATTCATCTCCTCCGATACGTCCGATAATATCATTTTGTCTAAAAACAAGCCTCAAGCCTCTGCCTATATTTTCTAATGTTCGATCGCCTGCTAAATGCCCGTATGTATCATTAATATCTTTGAGGTTATCACAATCTATCACTATTAGAACATCTGTCCTGTCCCTGTTTTTGTTTTTTATAATTTCATTTATAAGCTCCTTAGTAGTTGCAGCATTATATAAACCTGTCAATCCATCTGTTCTTGATTTTGTAATGAGCTTTCTTTTTTCCTCTTCATCCTCGCTAATATCAATCAATTTTCCAATAATGGAGTCTACCTTTCCTTTTTCATCATGTATATTTAAGCTGACTGATTTAAATGTACCCACCCTGCCATCGGCGAGGGGAAGTTTTATCATTGGGATATTCCCATCTAAATCATTGTCTAATAAAATGTTTTTTAGCATATTAGTTGTTTCGTTGAATTGTCTCCGAGCCCCGAATAATTGAATGTACTTTTCGGACAGTTCTAGATGATTGGACTTAACAAAATATTCATATAGATATTCATTGGAAATTTGAGATAGCATTTTAATTCTTTTATTCTGTATTTTAAGCTTATTATTTGAACGAATATTAAGAATAACACTTAACAATAATATGCCCATCACTAAAAAAACAGCAACAAATATCTTTTTGCCGTAAACGTCTATTATCATTGAAAGGGTTATTTTTCTATCAATACGCGACGTTTCATCCAGAATTAAAGCGTGCATTTTATTTTTATCGATTGCATCGATTGATTTGTTGATTATAGAAAGTAGTATATCATTTTCTTTCAAAAAACCTATACAATACTCCATTGATTCCTTTGCTTTGGGAATTGTAATAATATTTTTATAGCCATTTTTCAACATATAAAATATTACGGAATATGCATTCCCATAGCCATAATCAGCTTTTCCCCTTTCTACAGCATCCAAACTTTCCTTTCTTGTATCAAAATAAACCGAATTTTCTTCCGCTATTTCCTCAGAGTTCACCCTGCCTCTTACAGCAGCATATATTTTATCATCCAACTTGTTGGGATCTAGTGCGGAATTTATATATAATATCGTTTTGGTTTCAAGAAACGGTTGCGACAGAGGCATTTCAATGGGCGCATAATGATTTGCAACACCAAAAAATATATCCGAATCATCAGCATTAGCATAAACTTCTTCAACAGAATTACATAATTTATATTCAAATTTTAGCCCCGTCATATCCGATATCTCTTCAAGTACACGCCTAGAAATACCCCGAATTTCTCCCTTTGAATCAACATATTGAATAGGCGCTACCCCATCAATGGTTACTGCCTTTATTACGTCTGTTCTAGCTATATAGTCTTTTTCTTCCTGTGTTAAATATAATTGGGTTTCTGCATATATAAAAATTCCCATAATAAATATAACAATAATTATCAATACTGTTGCCTTTTTAAACATCTATTCTATCCCCCTTAGCTACCCCTTCCCTAAGCATAAATTTTTTAGCCGCATTTTCCCATTAATAGCTATTATATGTCAATTGGGCAGCCTAATCAACTACATATTCTCCTTCGTTCCCCATTTCATTTTTCGTCCATTCCCCTGTCTTTTCGCCTCATAATTTACACCTGCCTAAATTATATTTAGATTTCTATGTTATCCATTAGTCTTTATTTCATCTTTGACAAGCTATGTTTTTAAAACAACCTTGCTCACTCTTTAATAACAAAGTAATAATCTATAAGTCCTTAATTATCTCTTCATCCAAAATTTTCTTTCGTTTTTCCCAATCCGGCATTAAAGAGGTTAAAAAAGTATAGAAACTATTATTATGATTTTTATGTTTAAAATGTATAAGCTCATGGATAACTACATAATCTATACAATATTTTGGTGCTTTTATTAATTGCGAATTTAAAACAATAGTATTGTTTTCCCTATGACAAGAACCCCATCTTGCCTTCATTTCTCTGATATTTATATTTGGTTTTGGAATATTATAATTTTTGACTAGTTCATGCATCCTGTCTAGAGATTTGTTAAAATGTATATTTGATTTTTCATGCAACCAATTATCAAACAATCTTTCTTTCCTATTAAAATCATCTATATCCTCAACATAAAGGTAAATAAAACCCCTAAAATATTTAACTGTTTCAAATTCGGATTGTTTAACCCTTAGGCGATATTGTCTACCGAGATATTTAAAGGATTCTCCGCTTACATATTGTCTTTCGCTTTTTTTATATGGCCGGAATTTCCTGAAATAATCGGTGTTTTTTAATATCCAAGGACCCTTTCTTTTAACAAAATCTTTAATGAATTCTAGTGGCACATCTTCATTAGCTGATACCGCAATAGTATTATCCGGCCTAATATTTAAGTTAATATTCTTTACATCTTTTATCTGTAATTCAAAATTTATTTCTTTTTCACCGTAAATTATAGTATGCTTTGCCATTTTATCACCCTTTAATACCTGTTAAGTGCCACTTTTATTATCTCTCTCAAAATTTTATCAATCTGATCAAAATCCGGGCTTACATTGTTTTTGTCCAAAAAATCGAATAACAAATCCTCTACTTCCTGCTCTATTTTATTATGAACATCTACATTATCATGCCAATCTACCTTGGTATATTTTTCCATAATATTTTCAATAATAATAGAAAGCTCGGCTATCTGCTCTTCGCTAATATTTTCCTTGCTGCTTTTGGTTTCATAGACTTCTTCTGATTCTTTAATTACATCCGCTGTTACTCCATAAAACGCCTGGGCATTTGGTTTGTTTTTAATATTGCCGGGATATTTTATACCGGAATAACCTTTTTGATAATCTTTCCTCAAGTCATTCATTCTTTCAAAATATTCTTTTTCGCTAATCCTTTTGTCCTTATATGCTTGCAGTGTTTCCTCAATTCTTTCAGAAAACTTTTTATAAAATGCAGGATTTTCGTCCCATTTGGTGCTTATGCTTTTTGTCATTCTGGTTCTTATAGCATCAGCCTTTGCCCCGGAAGAGCCTAATCTATTAAGTTCTTCTTCAAAGCCTTTTTTATCAAGGATATCTACAGGATTAGTAATCCTTATCACATCTTCTGCAGCTATATAATTATCTATAAGCTTTTGCATTTTCGATTCATATTCCTTGTGGTCTATTGTGTCAGAATATCTTATCTTTACACTTCTTCTGAGCTCCTGATAGAATTTAAAATCCTTTTTATACTTATTTATTTCATCCTCATTTAAGGAATTATAAACCCTCTCGGATTGTAAAGCCAATTTTAAATATCTGCTAAAATTGCTAAGCGTGCTGTAAAATTGTTTTCTGATTTCTTCATTTTCTAATAACACTTCGTATTCTTCTGTATCTTCCTTATTTTTAATAGATATAAATATATTTATTAGGTCGGTATAGTACTGCCTCAAAAGACCCACTACGCTTATTACATCGTATAAGGCACCTTTTAAATCCCCGGGATCAAAATTTTCTAAACCTGCTCCGGAATACATTTCCATAGCCTCGTCCAGTTTTTCCAAAAGTCCCCTATAATCTATAATAAGTCCATAATCCTTGCCTTCGTAAATTCTGTTCACCCTTGCTATTGCTTGCAACAATGTATGTTCTTTCATTGGTTTATCTATATACATTACAGTAGCCCTTGGTGCGTCAAATCCTGTTAATAGCTTATCTACAACTATCAACAAATCTAAATCGTCCCCATTTACAAACTCATCTTTAATAAATTCTTCATAGTTTTCTTCACTGCCATACCTTTTCATCATTTTATCCCAAAATCTTTTTACTAAATTTTTGGATTCCTCATCTACTGCATCATAACCTTCTCTTGTATCCGGTGGGGATATTACGACAGCTGCATTTAAATCCCCGGCTTCTTCAAAATGTTTTAAATACCTTATAGACTCTACCTTGCTGTTGGTTGAAAGCATTGCTTTAAACTGAGAACCTTGGGTCTTATAATTTTCAATAAAATGTCTGTTAATATCATAGGCTATAAATGCAATTCTCCGGTCCGAAGAAGCTATTTTTTCAAACTGACTCCATTTTTGTTTTACTTCCTCTTTTTGCTTGTCATTTAAACCTTCTGTTATCATTTCCAGTCTTTTATCTATAGCTTTTCTGTTTATAGTCTGCTCCACCATTTTTCCTTCATATAAAAGAGGAACTATTATTTTATCCCTTACTCCATCTGCTATGGTATAAGTATGGATAAGCTCACCAAATTTAATCATAGTGTTTTTTTCTTTTTTCATAAGTGGGGTGCCTGTAAACCCTAAATAACAAGCATTCGGAAATATCTGTTTCATTTTTATGTGCAATTCTCCATATTGTGTGCGGTGTGATTCATCTACTAAAACAAATACTTCTTTGGATAAAATTGGTTTTTGCTTTTTTGTAGCTGTATCAAATTTGTGAACGAGAGTCATTACTATATCAGCTTTATTATCATTAATAAGTTCAACAAGATGTCTGCCTGTTGTAGCTCTATTTGCCTTTAATCTTGTATGATTGTATGTCTGATGAATTTGTTTGTCTAAATTTACTCTATCTGTAACCACAACAACCTTTGGGTTGTATTCTGTGAGCTCCGATAATACATATTTGGAAAACATAACCATAGTCAAGGATTTACCGCTCCCCTGGGTATGCCAGATTACCCCTGATTTCCTATTTCCGTTTTCGTCCCTCTGCTCTATAGCCTTTGTAATTTCTTTAACTGCAAAATACTGCTGATATCTGGCTATTTTCTTTATGTTTTTATCATACAAAACAAAATATTTAGTAATTTCCAATAACCTTTCCGGACTAAATAGAGATATTATATTTTTATCTTGATTTGTAGGTAATCTGTTAAGTACGGTTTTGCTTAAATTAGTTTGGAGCCGGTCCTCGTATTGTTCTTTCCATACGGACCAAAATCTTTTTGAAGTGTAGCAGGTTGCGTACTGTGTTTCATTCTTATTTGTAGCCATCAATATTTGGCTATATTTAAACAGATGTGGTGCATAGTCTTTTCCTTGATTTCTGAGCATCTGCTCTATACCCTGTCTCATATCAATAGAAGCCCTTTTACATTCTATAACTCCAAACGGTATACCATTTACAAAAATAACTATATCCGGTCTGATATTGCCTTGTCCGTCTTCCCTTTCTACTGTAAACTCTTCTACTACATGAAATACATTATTATATACATCATCCCAATCAATATATTTTAAGGAAAAAGATTTTCTAGATCCATCAGATAAATTCTCCTCGTAACTTCTTCCGAGCATTAAAGTATCATATATTTTTTCATTTGTTCGGACTAATCCGTCTGTTAAAGGTTCGTCTAAATCTTTTATAGCCTGTTCTATATTTTTTGTGCTGAATTTATAAGTTCTGCCTTTATATTGATATTCATTAAATTCTATTAATTTTTCCTTCAATATATCTGTAAGCAACACGTTATATAAATTTCCTCTAATTTGTTCTGCCTTTTCTGAAGGAATATATATATAGCCCAGTTTTTCTAATACTTCTATGGCGGGTTTTTGTGAGATGTTTTTCTCATTGTAAAGATATGTTCTTGGCATAAGTTCACCCCCTTATTATTTCACCCTAACTATGCCTGTTAATAATAATTGCATAAGTCCTTTTTTCTGCTGTTTTAGTAGATCTAATTCTTTAGTTAGCAGATTGATTTCTTTGTCGGCTGTGGAGAGGATTTGAGCGATGGATTTTTGTTCTTGTACTGAAGGTAACATTACTTTAAGTTTCATAACTTCATTTTTTGATAAATTAAACCTAGTTGAGCCCTGTGCTAATTTGAAAATTTTGTTTCTAAATGTTTTTCCTCTAAATAGAAATCTCGCATATTCTGGAACAAGAATTCTAAAATTATTTAATCTAAATCCAAAGCAAAAACTATTTAAATATAGTTCTTTTACTGTATCCAACAAAACCGAACTCATGCCTACTTCATCAGGTGTTTCTGATGATGTGGTAAATAAGATATCTCCATATTCTACAATATTTTGATTTTCACATTCGGAAATTTTTACATAATCTACATCTTTAACGTCTACCTTTGAATTTCCAAATATGTTTTTATATGTGATATATGACTTACCTTCACCAAAATCTTTAGCTTTTTTTCCATTTAACCCATTAAAAGTTTGACCGATACTCCCCAGCCTCACCTCTTCCCACTCCCCATCAAACCCTGGTAATCTCACTTCCCCTGTTAATAGTTTTTGCATTAATCCTTTTTTCTG
>CAYLIZ010000017.1:15823-21655 GCA_964383985.1 uncultured Alkaliphilus sp.
TCCCAATCTTCCGGTATAACCCCCACCTTCGTTTTTTTATACCCTTCCGGTACTTCTCCTTTATTTATCATTTCAATTCTTTCTTTTATATCAGCTCTCATTTCTTTCGCCTGCCAATCCTTCCTCTTCTTGCTCTTTTTCAATTTTTTACACCTTGTAGAGAATACCTAACCTCTTACATATTAACTATAAAAATAATCAACAATATCCCTCATAAAGGATTTTAAGTCACTAATGTCTTCTGTAATAATTTTATAAACCGTTGGTCTATCTATTCTAATATAATCGTGAACCAATATATTCCTAAAAGAAGCCATATTCACAAGATTTTCTTTTAGATCTAATGATATAACTTCATTTTCATATAATATTTCAAACACATCTCTGTTAGTCTTCGGTTTTCTGTATTTCATATCGGCAACAATATGATTTCCAATATCTATAGCACATTCTATTGCTAAGTGCAGAAATCTTTCACTGGCTCCATATATGAAAGGATCTTTTACATATTCTAATTCGGTGTATTTTTTTATGTTATCTAAAAAACCTATATATTCCTTTAATTTATCTAATCTAGTCATTAATATATCTTTGTTTACCACTAATATCACCGGCCCTCACATTAAATTCCTTTTTTGATTGCTTCTACCATGGCTTTATTATAAATATCCGCATAATATTTAAAATCAAAATATTCTCTAAAAACTAAGGACTCAAATGTTGCTCTTTTTTTACTTTCTTTTATGGGGATACCATTTTTCACTATCTCATATTTTAATAAAGGTGTAGCACTATTAAGAGATACTACATCTAATTTTCTTTGAAAATACTTCTGTCCCGCATCTATTATGCTTCCCTTAATTATAGCTTCTTTTTTGGGTTCGTATTTTTCTACAAACATGATTGCAATATCTATATCGCTTGTTTTATTATATGCTTCTGTAGCAAACGATCCGAATAAATAAGCAAACTCTATAGCATATTGTTCATTGATTTTTTCAAGAAATCTACCTAGCTTTTCCAATATATCCTCTTTTCCCATAGTACCATCCTTTCCCCATATATGTCCCGCTCTAACATTTCGACCTCCGGCCTCTAATTAGAACAGATAGGGTCGTCAGACTGCGCAAAATTGCACCTTTTTTGCTTTTTTCATCCTGAGCGAAGCGAAGGATCTGCATTTTAAGCCAACCGAGACTCTTCGCTTCGCTCAGAGTGACAGTTATTACGCAGTCTGTCGTCTACCCCTACTATCCTTGTTTTTCTGAATTGTCTTATATTTACTACCACATTTCCCATGCCGGCAATATGGTTTCCGGCGAGCAAAGCTCGCCCCTACAGCCCTAATTCTGCTAAATATTTTGCCATTTGCACTTCTACTTCTTTAATTTCTTCCTTTATGTTTTCAATGTTTTTAGCCACTTTTTCCATATCTACAGGTTCTTCTTCCTCAAAAGTATCCACATATCTTGGTATGTTCAAATTATAGTCATTTTCCTTTATTTCATCCACATTTGATACATAAGAATATTTATCTATGGTTTCATAATTTTCATAAGTCTTTACAATTTTTTGTATGTCCTGTTCTCTTAACTTATTTTGTTTTTTATCTTTTTCATAGTTTCCTTCTCCTGAGGCATCTATAAACAGTACTTCTTTTTTAGTTCGGTTCTTCTTAAATACCATAACACATGCCGGAATACCGGTACCGAAAAATAGTGCTTCCGGAAGCCCTATTACCGCATCCAGCAAATTCATCTCTATTATCTGTTTTCTAATTCTGGATTCACTAGCTCCCCTAAACAATACCCCATGAGGTAGTATTACTGCCATTCTTCCTTCTTCTGCCAGAGAATATAACATATGCTGAACAAAGGCATAATCACCCCTTGAGGCAGGTGGCACCCCCCATTCAAACCTTCTGTAAGGGTCTAAGCTTGCTTCCATTTTAAATTTATCATCATTATCTCCCGCAAATCCCATGGCCCATTTATCTAAAGAAAATGGCGGATTAGCTACTATTACCTGAAATTTCATCAGTTTTCCGTCTTCTAGATGCAGTGGATTGGACAGTGTATCCCCCCATTCAATTTTGGCATCATCTATACCGTGCAAAAACATATTCATCATACACAAAGAATGGGTTTGTCCATTTCTCTCTTGCCCGTATACCGCTGCTTTCCTGCCGGGCACTTGGTTTACTACCCTTATAAGTAATGAGCCCGAGCCGCAGGTCGGGTCATAAATTCTATCGTTTTCTTCCGGCTTAACAAGTCTTGCAAGAAGTTCTGAAACCATTGACGGAGTAAAAAATTCTCCACCTTTTTTTCCTGCATCCGAGGCAAATCTTTCAATCATAAATTGATAGGATTTTCCGATAATATCGTTTTCCCCTATCTTAGATGGACTTAAATCTAATTTTGCAAAATCTTCTAATAAGGTTCTGAGCATGGCATTTCTATCTTTTGTTTGGCCTAATACTGCTTCACTGTTAAAATCTATATTTCTGAATATATTTCTTAATTTCCCCGGGTTATCCTCCTCTAATTTTTCCAATGCTTTGTTAATTTCAGTTCCTACTTCCGGGGCGTTCCTTTTGCTGTAAAGATAATCAAAAGTAGATTGTTCGCTCACTATAAACCTCTCTCTGGACATTGCCCTTTTAACTCTTTGTTCATGCCCCTTATATCTTTTTATATGTTGTTCCAAACGCTCTTTATATGTGTCACTTAAATATTTAACAAAAAGCATTACAAGTACATAATCTTTATATATGCTCGAATCTATCTTTCCTCTGAAAGTATCACATGCCTCCCATAATGTTTGATTAATTTGTGATTGTGTTGTTTTTTTGTCCATTATAGTTCCCCCTCTAGTTTTTATTGAGCAATTTATTTGTTACCGCTTTATAATATTTTTCTTTTTCTTCAATCAATCTATTTAATAAATATATTTCTTTTAAATGTAGCTCCCGAACTTTTGCTATTCTTCTTTGGTCTTCTATCGAAATTTCTTTTATACGTATTGAAGTAAGTACAGCTTTATTTGTAGTTAACATAGCTGTCCCTGTTTGCGATTTTATAAGTTCTCTTTTTGTTTTATCGGAATTGAGATACCAAGTAATATATTGCGGAATATATTTTGATGTTTTAAGCCTTATTATAGAAAAATAAGAAGGCACTAGTAAACCTGTTTTGCTTTTATCAATATGTACAGTAGTATAAGGATAGCTTAATTTTATAAGAATATCGCCTTCTTCAGTAAAATATCCTTCATCTAATTTATCGTTGCTTTCAAATGTTTCAAATGGTTCTTCGTTAAATGTCCCATTATCTTCTATATTCTTTAAAGTAATTAATTTATATGTTTTTTTTATTTCATATTTTATAGTTGCTTTTTTTCTGGTTAATACTAATCCTGTCCTTATTTGAGCAATTTGTCCTAATTTCATTTCACATCACCACTTTTCATTATAAATGTCAAATCTAAAATAGTGTCTTTCTTTTATTTTGTCAAATTCTAAATAATACAATATTAAATTTAATATATTACATATTTTACCTAAAGTCAATAGTTAATTTACGCTTTAATAAAATAATGGGCGTTATTTTATTGATAACACCCACTATACAAAAAATCTATTATTCTTATTTAGCATTTTCTTACCGATATACATTCTTATTTTCCACTGAATGTACATTTTCATATAATATCGTTTTGGTTTTTTCATCATTCCATTTTTCTTGTTTCTAAAAATGAATTAATTAAAATTTATACTAATTCCGTTAACAACGACAGCTTCGATTCCGGAAGTATCTAATGGCAAAGCTGATATATATTTGAGTTTGACCTTTCCATTGCCACTGTAGCACATTCCTGACTCAAACTCTTGAACACTACCATCAGTCATTTTGACACTGATAGGTATTGTCATGGATTTATTAATTTCACCCCTGCCTGCTAAAGTTATCCCTAAGGGTGAAACTTTAATATTATTTATGTTCAGGGTATCGCATTTAATATTACAGTCAGCCTGCAGTTCCTCGCCGACAGATTGAATTTTAAATGTAGTTTTCCAATTTCCTGTTATATAATTTCCATGTGAAACAAAATTCCCCATAAGTTTTAAATCATCAAGATTTATATTTGATACATCAAAGATGTATTCTACATAATCACGTCCCCATTTACTATTACCTGATTTGTCTATCCCAAAGTAGATATTAGCTGAATCCGTGCATATAATATTTCCCGCAGAATCAACTAAATACAAATCCCCATGATCATCGATACCCTCCCCGATCCACTTGGTTTGTACATGAAGACGACCGTCAATAAAACCAATATTAGATATATATGCAAAATCTATTTGAGGTAAAGTTATTTTCTTTTGATCCGGAGCCAAGATTCTTATTGTCCCTTGGGATTGAAGTTCGTCAAACAAATCCCCACCACCACCTGAAATATTGCTGCTTGTATATAGTGGGATTGTCCGAGAATCCTTAACTTCCTTAACATCTGAAAGATTAATACCGGTCCTAACCTTGTCAAATTCCAACAAATCACTTAAAAATGATTCTACCTGAAAGCTTACTTTTTTGCCATTTAGTTTTTTTCCGCCATTTGCCTGCATGCGTAAAGTTGCCGTTTTGGTTGTTTCATCAAAGTGAACCATTTGACAATTAAATATATGAGTTCCGGTCAATCTATAGTCATAAATATCTAAGGTCTCATCAATTCTATCTCCTACTAGATCTTTCATTGTAATATAAATAACCGCCATCTCATCATCATTCATAGCCCCTACTACTTCCATTTTAATGCCATTGTCCTCACAAGCAATTTCTATAGGCTGTAACAATAATGCAAAATCAGGGCTGACTATTGACAAGAGATTTTTAAAACTTGGAATTGTTGCCGCCATTGCTCCAATCGAAAGCATAAGGCAAAGACAAACTACCAACCCAACAGAAACATACCTTTTGAAATTCCCGGTCGATTTCTTCTTTTGAATTTCCTTTTCTACTTCTGAAATAATATCATATTCAGGTGTGTATATGCTGTTTAAGGCATTTTTTATAATCATTTCATCATAATCATATTTCATTTTTGTTTCCCCCCAATCGTTCATAATAGGAATTAGTTTCTTGTAATGCTTTAGATAACTTTTTCCTTGCTCTTTCATAGCGTTTCCGCAGCGCACTGTTAGATATATGATAGATTTCTTCTAACTCTTTATAGCTTTTTTTATCTATAACTCTACTAAATACCAGAGCACGTTCTTCCGGAGATAATTTTAAAAGTGCTTCCTTTAAATCATCCTTTATAAAATTTGTACTTTCACTTTCTTGCTCAGTAAATGATTTGATTTTAATATGCGGCAGAAATATTAACAACTTTTTCTTTCTAAGCAAATCAATACAAGTGGTATATGCAATACGATACAACCATGCTGATAAGGATGTTCTGTTTTTAAAGCTGTTTCTTTTGTTATAGGCCTTAATAAATGTCATCTGCACAGCATCTTGGGCTTCAGAATAATCACAAAGTATATTATGGCAATATCTTAGTAGAGGTTGCCCATAAAGCTCAATAGCGCATCGCAGTTCATACTCTCCACCTGTTGCAAAGGTATTGTTAAGTTCATTTAATTGCACTTCATCGCTCCTTTCATTAAAAATCAAATCGGAAATTTATCTTCTACCCTTATAACGTAAATAAAGAGCTTTTTGTGACATACTTAATTTTGTTCACTTCTCTTCTGACCTCAGTTATGTTTTTTAATATGAATTTATTATGCCATAGGATAATATCTATAATAATTTCTCTGAT
>CAYLIZ010000018.1:0-17305 GCA_964383985.1 uncultured Alkaliphilus sp.
ACCGAATGGTTTTGATTGTTCCGGCTTTACATCGTACATATTAAAAACGTATTATGGAGAATATTTAAAATCTAAGAAAATCAACTTACCAAGAACAGCTAGTACACAGGCTGCAGTTGGAACTTCTGTAAGTAGAAAGGATTTACAAAAAGGTGATCTTATATTTTTCGATACGGTAGGCAGAACAGGTGATAATATAAGTCATGTAGGAATATACATAGGTAACGGAAAGATAATACATGCATCCACATCTAGAGGACGTATTGTAACAGATAATTTGTCGGACCGTTATTATAACACCAGATTTATGAAGGCAGTCAGATTATAAGCCAAAGAAGAGATATTTTTAGTTAACTAAAAATATCTCTTTTTTTATGACCTAACCCAATTTGCGTAGCAAATTGCCGGTAGGTCAAACGCAACATTCGCATGGCTCATTCCTACGCTCGCGTTGCTCACTTCGCTGTCCGTTTTGTCAACAACTCGCAGAGCTCGTTGGACAAAAAGGCAACAAACACCAAATTTATGCGACCAAAGGAAGCAAATAAATTTGAGTTGTACCACAGGCACCCATGGTTATATTCCTACGGAATAAATTAAGGTTGTGAGACTGCGTAATATATTAGCTTAAAATACTTATATATTCTTGAATCTATCTACATTGTTTAACACCTTGTTTACATAATTTTGAGTTTCTTTAAAAGGAGGTATTCCATTATATTTATCCACATTTCCGGGTCCCGCGTTATATGCTGCCAGGACTAATTTAATATTTCCATCATATTTATCCGTTAACTCCCTCAAATATTTTGTTCCTCCTTCTATATTTTGTTTTACATCCCATACATTTTTTACACCAAGATATTTTGCAGTCATCGGCATAAGCTGCATTAAACCCATAGCACCGGCCGAAGATATGACACCGGGATTAAAATTAGATTCCACTGAGATAACAGATTTAATAAGAGACTCAGGTATATTATATTTGGAGGAGGCTTTGCTTATTATATGTTCGAGATCACTGGAGTTATAGTAACTGTTATGGTTATTAACGCTGCCCTTATTTCGTTGTAAAAATAATTTCTTATGTAAAATTTCTTTAAAAGGAGAGGTATTCGAGGAGACATTCATAGTTGGCATATTCAATTTTATCGGAACTTTGTTTTGGATGTCAGTTATCTTTTCATAGAAAATATGATTAATCATATCTTTAAACATATTTTTCCCTCCAAGGAATAATTTTATAATTTTATTATATACATATTAAGACAAGTATTCAACAAAAAGGGGTTTATATATTAGAAAAGATATATGAAAATGAATAGTTTACTAATAAAAATTAGCCTAACTATTTAAGGAGGGGATTGTTGTGAGAAGGTCTAAAATTGGTATACGAAGGAGGCGGAAAAAAGCTAATATAATAATCATCATATTGTTTTTATTTATATTGCCCATAGTAGCTGTAGTAATAGGATCGAAGATTACCGAATGGTGGGTTATGCCTACAATTAATACTGATAATATATTAAAATCGCCAGAGGAGACTGTTTCTGATGAAGATGATAAGAAAGAAGATGATACGCAAGGAAAAGCAGATGATACCGATAAGGTTAAAGAAGAGAAAACAGATGGAGATATAGTCAATTTGAACCCTATATCAGTACATATGATACAAATAGTCAGTGTATCTGACAAAAAAAACATAGAATTGTTAATCGAAGAATTGAGTGATCATAACTTACCTTATATTACATATAAATTAGACGATGCATATAAAGTCTATGTATTTGCTTCAACCAAAAGGAAGGATATGGAGAACAAAATAGATAAGGTAAGGGAGATATACGAGGATGCTTATATAGGACAAATTAATATACCGCAAAGGCAGATACAGTATTCAGCTAAGGAAAATAAAGGTACAAAGGAGATTATAGAAGACATGAACCTATTATTAAAATTATTGGAACAATCCTCGGATAATTTATACAAGCCCGGTATCGAAGAAACAAAGCCGGATGAGTATAAAGGAATATTAGAAAACCATCAAAAACTTCTAGGTCAAATACTTGAAAAGATAGGTGATACGGATTTACCTAAAGATTTTGCTAAAATAGATGATATAAAGAAGATGGTTGAATACCAGGAAAAAAATATTGTAGAGTCTTTAAAGATAATTGAAGAGGGACAGGAGCTGTATAAACTCCAAAATTATTTTTTAGATAATTTATTTAGAACTGTAGAGGTAATCAGGAAATAAACAAAATGGGGATTTATTTTTATAAAATATAAATTTTTAGGTCTTATACAATCAAAAAAATCTAGAAAATGTCGATTTAGGTAATATAGTAGCACAATAGCAGAAAAATAGAAAAGTATGAATAAAAAATGTAAAAGATGGGCTATAAATGCTTGTTAAATATTAGATTTTATACTAATATAGTAGTGTAAGGCAATTATTTATAATAATAAATTAATGATTATAGGATTTAAATAATTTTAGATGTGTTTAAACAAGGAATATTGATATTGTTCATGCCATTCTATATATGTTTTTGCAAATATTTAGTAGACGTAGTATGCAATATTTTATTTGTTTATATACATTGATTAACAATTAACGTATACAGATATGTTGACCATGGCACAATATAAATTTTTAAAACTATAATCAAATAATATTTAAGGGGTGAAATATGCAATGAAGTCTTTAACCTTTAGGGGCGGTATTTATCCCCCCGGCTATAAGGAACCAACAGCCCATCTTGGAATAGAAAAGGCTGTTGAACCAAGTGTTGTATCTATACCATTACAACAGCATGCAGGTGCACCTTGCCAACCTTTGGTAAAAGTTGGGGATCGTGTTACTGTAGGGGAAAGGATAGGGGAGTCCGATGCCTTTATTTCAGCTCTAGTGCATTCAAGTGTATCCGGTACTGTTAAAAAAATTACTAATATACCGGATGCCGGCGGCGGAGAAGTCCAAGCCGTTGTTATTGAATCTGATGGTTTAAATGAGGTACATCCTTCTATAAAGCCGGTAGGGGACATTGAATCATTAACGCCAGAGGAGATTGTAGTTGCTGTTAAGGATGCAGGAATAGTTGGTATGGGCGGGGCTACTTTTCCGGCTCATGTCAAAATAACAGAATTAAAAGATAGAAGAATTGAATATTTCATACTAAATGGAGCAGAATGTGAGCCTTATTTAACAGCTGACCATCGTCTAATGGTAGAAAATCCGGAGGATATTATCTATGGATTGAGGGCTATGATGAAAGCAAAAAATGTAAGAAAAGGCGTTATAGGCATTGAGGATAATAAACCGGATGCTATTGAATCTATGAAAAGGGCCGCAGAACAGTATTCAAATATCGAAGTTGTTGCACTTCATACAAAATATCCACAGGGTGCAAGTGATCAACTGGTTTATGCTTGTATAGGTAGGGAAGTACCTGCAGGAGGAAGTTCGTCAGAAGCGGGAGTAGTTGTAAACAATGTTGCAACAGCGGCAGAAATTGCCAAGGCATTGAGGACAGGCATGCCATCAATTGATAGAATAACAACTGTTACAGGTAGTGCTATAACAAATCCTAAAAATTTATTAGTGAAAGTAGGAGTACCTATTAGGGAAGTAATTGAGCAATGCGGGGGCTATTCTAAAACCCCGGGAAAAATTATTATGGGTGGTCCTATGATGGGATTTGCTCAATATACAGATGAGGTTGTAATAACAAAGGGCTCTTCCGGGTTATTAATACTTGATGAGGAAGAGGCAAAGATTCCGGAGCCGGAACAATGTATACGTTGTGGAAAATGTGTTGAAATTTGTCCTGTTAATCTTCAACCATTACAAATTAGCGCATATTCTTTAAACAACATGATGGAACATGCGGAAAAATATAGAGCATTAGACTGTATTGAGTGTGGTTCATGCTCATTTATCTGTCCATCAAAAAGACCTTTATTACAGTCTATCAGGATAGCAAAAAATGCGATTGCTGAGAAAAAAAGAAAGCAAAGTAATTAATTGATGGGAGGGAAGATTGATGGAAGGGAAATTATTTGTATCTTCTTCACCCCATATTAGGGATGAGAATACGATACAGAAAATAATGCTGGATGTAATAATTGCATTGTTACCTGCAACATTAGGGGCATTATATTATTTTAGAATAAACGGAGCAAAGATTATAATTTTATCAGTGCTTACGGCCGTTGCTTCGGAGGCTGTATTTCAGAAAATTAGAAAACAACCTATAACTATTAATGATTTAAGTGCGGTAGTGACAGGGCTATTATTAGCTTTTAATATGCCGGCTTCAGCACCGTGGTGGATTCCGGTTTTAGGTGCTGTTATAGCTATAGTAGTTGTAAAACAATTTTTTGGTGGAATAGGTCACAATTTTATGAACCCTGCATTAGCGGCTAGAATTATGCTAATGGTTTCGTATACCGGGCATATGACAAATTGGATTGAACCGGGGGCAGATGCCATATCCACTGCAACACCTTTGAGTTTTGTAAAAGGGCTTACTGAAGTCCCGGATAATGCACCTAAATTATTTGATATGTTAATAGGAAATATAGGAGGTTCTTTAGGGGAAACATCAGCAATATTACTAATACTAGGTGGAATATATTTGGTATACAGGGGTGTTATTTCCATACAGGTACCTGTAGTATATATTGCTACAGTAGCGGTATTTACCTTGATTTTTGGGCAATTTAATGTTTATTTCATGGTGTATCATTTATTAGCAGGGGGCTTAATGCTAGGAGCAATTTTTATGGCTACTGATTATGCATCCGCTCCGGTAACACCAATGGGGAGGATAATCTTTGCATTTGGATGTGGTGTTTTAACTTCTGTATTTAGGCTCTACGGTGGCTATCCGGAGGGAGTAGGGTTCTCTATTCTTTTGATGAATATTGCAGCACCTTTAATTGAAAAATATACAAGCCCTAGAGTATTTGGGGAGGTGAAGTAAATAATGCGTAATATAGTTAAATTAGGTTTAATATTATTTATAGTAACTGCTGTATCAGCAGGTGCGCTTAGCCTTACAAACAATGTTACAAAAGGGATTATTGAAGAAAAAGCTGCTGAAGCAAACAAAGTATATATGCAAGAAATATTACCTGATGCAGATGATTTTAATCTGGTAGAGGATCCGGGAATTTCGAGCGTGAAAGAAGTTGAAGAGGTTTATGAAGCCCTAAAAGGTGGGGAAACTCACGCTTATGTAATTAAAACAAAGACCAAAGGGTATGACGGTGATGTTATAATATTAACAGGTGTTAATATTGATGGAACTATTGCCGGCATAAGAGTAGCGTCACAATCAGAGACTCCTAATCTAGGAGACAAAATTACCGGGGAAGAATTTTGTTCACAATTTATAGGAAAATCAACAGCAAATGAACTAAGTCTAGATAGTGATATAGATGGTCTTACAGGTGCCACTACTTCATCAAAGGCTGCAATTAATGGAGTTAATGCATCAATAAGATTATTTGAAAGCGTATTAAAGTAATATATAGATTATAGTTTTGGGGGTGAGAGTTTATGAATAATAGAAAGGTATTTACAGATGGGTTGATTTTTAACAATCCTATATTTGTGCAGGTAATAGGAATGTGTCCTACGCTTGCAGTTTCAAATACTGCTATAAATGGGTTTGGAATGGGTCTTGCGGCTACGGCTGTATTGATTGGTTCTAATATAGTAATTTCTTTACTTAGGAAAGTAACACCGGATGAAATTAGGATTCCCATTTTTATTGTTGTTATAGCAACATTCGTAACAATTATAGAGATGGTTGTTCAGGCGTTTTTTACACCACTATATGAAGCCCTCGGTATATTTTTACCATTGATCGTTGTTAATTGTATTATTTTAGCCAGAGCCGAGGCTTTTGCATCTAAGAATTCAGTCTTTAGTTCTGCAATTGATGGTTTGGGTAATGGGCTTGGTTTTACATTAGCACTAACAATTCTTGCAGCTATTAGGGAATTGTTTGGCGCAGGTTCAATCTTTGGAAAAGCGGTTATGTGGAGCAGCTTTGAACCATTGTCCATTATAGTTCAACCTTCAGGTGGTTTTCTAGTTTTAGGTTTACTTCTTGCTATTTTTGCTAGTTTTACGGCTAAAAGAGCAGATGCTTAATTAGGGGGTGAAATTAGTGTCATTATTTGTTATAATAATCAGTGGTATATTAATAAATAACTATGTTTTGTCGCGTATATTAGGAATATGTCCATTTTTAGGAGTTTCTAAACAGGTAGAAACTGCTTTTGGTATGAGTATGGCAGTTACCTTTGTTATGACCCTGGCAGGGGTAATTACCTGGTTGGCCCAAACATTGATTTTAGACAATTTAGGGTTAGAATACATGCAAACGGTTACATTTATTCTCGTAATAGCTGCATTAGTTCAATTGGTAGAAATGGTTATACAAAAGTTTAGTCCTACCTTATACCAATCATTAGGTATATATTTACCTCTTATTACTACAAACTGTGCAGTGTTGGGAGTATCAATTTTAAATATTAAAGAAGAATTTGGTTTATTAGAAACCGTTGTTAATTCAGCGGCGTCAGCAATTGGCTTTTCTTTAGCAATTATATTATTTGCCGGAATTAGAGAACGTTTAGAATTGTCAAATATTCCTGAAACTTTTAAAGGATTTCCAATTGCATTATTTACTGCAGGTCTAATGTCATTGGCATTTTTAGGCTTTGCCGGATTAGTGTAAAGGGGTGATTATATGGATTTCAGAACTATTATAGATCCCATAATAAGTCTTGGAGGAATGGGCCTAATATTTGGGGCAGGTTTAGCTTATGCATCCCAAAAATTTGCTGTTGAAGTTGATGAAAGGGTCAGTGCTATTAGAGATATTCTCCCGGGGGCAAATTGCGGGGCTTGTGGTTATCCGGGATGTGATGGCCTTGCAAGCGCTATTGTGGCAGGTGAGGCGCCGGTAAATGCTTGTCCTGTTGGTGGAGCAGATGCCGCGGAGAAAATAGCGAGTGTTATGGGCGTAGAAGCAGATTCTCAGGATAAAAAGGTAGCTAAGGTCCTTTGTGATGGTGATATAACAAAATGTGGAGAAAAATTTAAATATGAGGGGATTCAGGACTGCGTAGCAGCAGCAGCCGTCCAGGATGGGAGCAAATCCTGTCAATATGGGTGTCTGGGGCTTGGTACATGCGTAAAGGCTTGCCAGTTCAATGCAATTGAAATAGTGAAAGGAATTGCAAGGATAGACCCGGAAAAATGTACGGCTTGTGGCAAATGCATAGAAGTATGTCCTAAAAATGTAATTGATTGGGTTCCTTACAGACAAAGTGTTGTTATTACATGTAATAATAAGGATCCCGGAAAAATAGTTAGGGGAAAATGTGAAGTTGGATGTATCGGATGTAGAATTTGTGTTAAAAATTGTCCAACAGGCACAATTGAATTTGAAAATAATTTAGCATTTATTAACTATGACAACTGTACTAATTGTTTCGTATGTGTTGAAAAATGTCCTACAAATGCAATTGAGGGTAACTTAGAAATAAAACAAAGACTTAATTTATAAAACCGGACTATTAAATAACAATAGGAGGAGCTTTAAAATAGAGCCCCTCCTATTTGTTATCAAAATCTAAATATTTAATATAAAAACATTGTCAATTATTTACTACTTGTATATTGAAACATATAATGATAAACTTTTAATGTGTTGATTTTTGTATTGCAAATTTTAAAATTATAATCAATGGACAACTAAGGTTATTGTTGTTAAAATATTAATAGCATATAATTTATAAATAAAATTATTTTTTATTGAAATAGGTTGTTGGAGTTCATGTTTAAAGCTATAATCAAGTGCACTTTTTCATCAAATTTTGGAATTATAGGTTTATATTTTTGAAAATACAAATTTAGGTTTAATATATTAGAAAGAGTGTTGACTATTATGAATACAAAAAAGATGATACACTTAGCTATGTTAACCTCTATCGGGCTAGGACTTCACATTATTGAATCGGTAATGCCTAATCCATTTACCGCTTTTGCACCCGGTGCAAAGTTAGGTTTAGCTAATATTGTTGGTTTAATTACGTTAACTATATATGGAATAAAATATGCTTTAGCTGTTAATTTATTGAGAAGTTTTATTGGGGGAATGGCATCAGGAGTTGCAATTTCTGTGGTGTATAGTATGTCAGGAGCCCTAGTTAGCACACTCCTGATGTGGATTATATATAAATTTTTTGGAAAATATTTTAGTTTAATAGGTGTGAGTGTTTTTGGAGCATTAGGGCATAATATGGCACAGTTAACAGTAGCCAGTATTATTATTAGGAATCCTAGGATATTTGCTTATTTGCCGGTATTGACGTTGACAAGTATTTTTACGGGTATATTTATTGGGATTACATCAATTTATGCTTTAAGAAAAATCAAAATTAATGCAGATTATATAATTAAAACTTAGGGAAAATGGGGGATAATTGATGAGAAGAAGCAAAAGTTCTTTCTTATTAGCATTGTTTATTATTACAGGTGTTATTTTAGGCAGTTTAATAGGAAATTTTTTTGGCACCGCAATTCCTTTTTTAAATTATGGACCTGAACATCTAGGATTAAATAATGTAGAGGTTAATCTAGGGGTTATTTATTTTCAAATAACTTTGTTATTTAAGGTTAATGTTGCTAGTTTGATAGGGCTTTTGTTAGCCCTGGTTATATTTAATAGATTGTAGGTGAATATATGAGGGCAATAATTTTAGCGTCTAATTCACCAAGAAGGAAAGAGATCTTTAAAAATTTGGGTGTAGATTTTCAAACAATTGGCAGCAATATCGAAGAAAAGGTTGATGAACAGCTTTCTCCTATAGAAATTGCTAAACATTTTTCATATATAAAGGCAAAAGATGTTTCTACTAAATTAGAGGGGGATTATATTGTTATAGGAGCAGACACCATAGTAGAATATAACAAAATATTAGGTAAGCCCCGAAATGAACAGGATGCATATAATATGCTAAAACTCCTTTCAGGAAAAGACCATAGGGTTATTACCGGATTTGCAATAATAGATTGTTTGACAGGGCAACAATTTGTTGATTATGAAAGTACTAAAGTATATTTTAAAAATTTAAGGGAAGAGGAAATTCGAAGCTATATTGCAACCGGTGAGTATATAGGCAAGGCCGGAGCCTATGCAATTCAAGGAAAAGCTTCTTTATTCATAAAAAAAATAGAAGGTGATTATTTTAATGTTGTAGGATTACCGGTGTTTAAATTAGGGGAGGCACTATATGATAATTTTGACATCAGTCTTCTTTAAATTTTAAAATTTTAAAGGTGGGTTATTTATGGATAATTATTGTGAATATACTACTATTAAGAATATGCCCATAAGTGAACGTCCAAGAGAAAAAATGCTTACTTATGGTTGTCAAAGTTTATCTAATGCAGAATTATTAGCGATTATATTATCTACGGGGACGAAAGAGAGGACAGCAATTGATTTGGCAAGTGGAATATTAAATATGTCTAGTGAGGGGCTGAGAACCCTTACAAATTGTACTATTGAAGAGTTAATGCAAATAAAAGGTGTTGGTTTAGCAAAAGCATCTCAGATTATAGCTGCTGTAGAGCTTGGAAAACGTATAGCTTTAACAGCAAATGTAAATAATTATAAAATAAAAGGTCCCGAAGATGTAAGTAATTTGTTAATGGAAGAAATGAGATATTTAAATAAGGAAATTTTTAATATTATACTGTTAAATACTAAGAACAATGTAATTGCTATAGAGAATATATCGGTGGGCAGTTTAAATGCTTCAATTGTTCATCCCAGGGAGGTATTTAATATAGCAATTAGAAGAAGTAGCTCCGCTATAATATTAGCACATAATCATCCAAGCGGAGATCCAAAACCGAGCACGGAAGATGTTAATATAACAAAAAGACTTATTGAAGCAGGCTCTATTATTGGAATAAATGTATTGGATCATATAATTATAGGGGATGGAATTTATTTTAGTATGAAAGAGGAGGAAATAATATAATCGTTATGTAAAAGGAAGGAGCATTACGATGGGTGTGTTAAAATTTTTCTCACGCGATATGGGAATTGATTTGGGAACGGCAAACACATTAGTTTATGTAAGAGGTAAAGGAATTGTACTCAATGAACCTTCAGTAGTTGCAATTCAAAATGATACAAAAACAGTTTTATCCGTAGGTGAGGATGCAAAAAAGATGATTGGCAGAACGCCGGGTAATATAGTTGCGATTAGGCCAATGAAAGACGGCGTAATTGCAGATTTTGATGTAACCCAAAGTATGTTAAAATATTTTATTAAAAAAGTTTATTCCAGAAGGACATTAATACGACCCAGGGTGGTTGTAAGCGTTCCTTCCGGTGTTACTGAGGTAGAAAAGAGAGCAGTAGAGGAAGCTACATTACAGGCAGGTGCAAGAGAGGCCTATCTAATTGAAGAACCTATGGCTGCAGCTATAGGTGCCGGACTGCCTGTTGAGGAACCCACAGGAAGTATGGTTGTAGATGTTGGAGGCGGAACCACAGAGGTTGCTATTATTTCTCTTGGGGGCATTGTAACCGCTAGATCTATTAGGGTTGGTGGAGATGAACTAGATGAATCTATTGTACAATATATAAAAAGAGAATATAATTTGATGATTGGTGAAAGAACGGCTGAAGAAGTGAAGGTAACAATTGGGTCTGCATTTCCAAAGGCTAAGGAAGAGAAGATGCCCGTTAGAGGTAGGGACTTAGTTTCCGGATTGCCCAAAACTTTAGAAATAACATCGGTTGAGATAATGGATGCATTAAAGGAACCTGTTAGTCAGATTGTTGAGGCCATTAAATATACATTAGAAAAAACTCCGCCGGAACTTGCAGCTGATATTATGGAAATGGGTATAATGCTTACAGGTGGAGGCGCCTTACTGAATGGATTAGATAAATTAGTAATAGAAGAAACCGGAATGCCTGTACAAATTGCTGAAGGACCTTTGGATTGCGTAGTAATGGGTACCGGAAAAACAATAGAAGAGATAGATACTTTGAGGAAAGTTTTAGTAAGGCCTAAGAAATTGGGATAAGTTGGTGATATAAATGTCTAGAAACAGGCTAAAAAATAAATATAAGAATAGACCAGCAATGATAGTGGCAATTGTCGCTATCATTCTCATTATAATAATAGGAATTACAGCTAAACAAAGGGAAAATATCACTGTTATTGAAAAATGGGTTGGAAATATTATTACACCCGTTCAAAATGTTATTAGTAAAGGTATTAATAGTATAAAACAAAATATCAATTTTATATTTAACATAACTAATTTAAAAACTGAGAATGAAAATTTAGAAAAGGAAATAGAATCACTGCGACAAGAAGTTTTAAATTTAAATATGAAAAAAAGTGAGCTAGAGGAACTAAGAGCCTTAAAATATGCTTTGAATTATATAGAGGATGATAACAAACATAGTATTATTTCTGCTAGTATAATAGGGAAAAGTCCTAGTAACTGGTTTAATATATTTACAGTTGGTGCCGGCGAGAATCAGGGCGTTAAAAAAGATAGTATAATACTCGATTCTGACGGGCTTATTGGAAAGGTTTATGAAGTTGGGGATAATTGGGCAAAGGTTGTTTCTATTATAGATAATAGCAGTTCCGTCAGTTTTCAAATAATGAGGGACAGTAATTTGCAGGGCATAATTACCGGAAGTGTTGCTAACGAAATAACCGGATATTTATTCGATCCTTTAGCGGATATAATTGTGGGTGATAAAATAGTCACTTCAGGGTTGGGAATTTATCCAAAGGGAATTATAATAGGTGAAATTACTGAAATAGATAAGTCCAGTGATCATTTATTAAAAACAATTAAAGTAGAACCTGCTGTTAACTTTAAAAGAATAACTAAAGTAATAATAATGATACCGGTGTAATTTCATTAGCAATAATAAAGGGGCAACTAACAGTGAGATCGATTATAATTAGTTTAATTATTTTATTTAATTTAATACTGCAATCCACATTATTTCAGTGGTTCAAAATATATGGCGTAGTTCCAAATACTTCGTTAATTCTTGTCATATCTTTCGCTATATATAGTGGCAGAAACGAGGGTGCTATTATAGGCTTTTTTATAGGCATTTTGCAGGATGTTATTTTTGGATGTACAATTGGTTTAAATGCACTAGTATTTATGGTTATTGGATATTTAGTTGGTCTTATGGATCAAAAAATATTTAAGGACAATTTGCTTGTTCCATTCATTTTGACCGCATTAACAACGGTATTTTATGAAATAGCGAACCTTTTGTTGATATTTTTGCTGGGATATAAAATTGAATTATTAAATATAATGAAAAAGATGTTAATAACCGGGGTAATATATAACTCTATTGTTTCTCTTATTGTTTATTATTATGTATCAAAATTGTTTAAATCAGGTTTAATGAAAAGATGATATTAACTGGAGTGATGTAATTGTTGCTTAAAAAATTAAAAGATAGGTATAATATAATTTTTTTGGCATTTATTATAATTGTTGTTATTATAATTCTAAGGTTGGCAGCTTTGATGATAGTTGAAGGACAAAATTATCGGGAGCAGGCTGAAAATAGAATCTTTAAGAATATTCCACTAAGTGCCCCAAGAGGTGAAATAAGAGATAAATATGGTAGATTGCTAGCTGGTAGTCGCCCCAGTTTTACTGTGCAGATTATGAGAAATGAAATAGATGGTAAAAAAATAAATGAGATAGCATTAAGGCTGATAAATATATTGGAACAAAATGGCGATAAATATACAGATGAATTTCCAATTATATTAACAGAAACCGGCGAATATGCCTTTACTTATGATATAGATTTAGCTAATTGGAAAGAAACTTATGGGTTAGTGGATGTTAAAAGTGGCAAAGAAGCTTTTGAAATTTTGAAGGAAAGATATGATATAAATATAGAGGATCCTATAGAGGCTCAACTTGAATTGTTAAAAATACCGGACTTAACTGTACCTATATCTATAAAAGAAGATACTAGATGGGAATATACATATATATTAAAAAAACAGGACTGGCTCAAAAGTTATGGTTTTAATGAAAAGGAATACGATATAAGAGCTATAGATGTGTTTAATAAAATTAGGAAAGGCTATGAAATACCTGATAATTATTCTCCTGAGGATTCTAGAAAAATAATGGTAGTACGCCAGCAAATAAGAAGTAGTGGTTATTTGCAATATAATCCGGTAAAGATAGCTCAGGATATTTCGCCGCAGTCTGTAGCTGAAATAGAAGAAAATATTTTAGAGTTATCAGGGATAAGTATAGCTGTTGAACCTATTAGATATTACCCGGAAGGAAAACTAGCTGCTCACCTTTTGGGGAATTTAGGTAAAATCGCTCAGCAACATGAAATAGATAAGTATATCAAGGAATTAAAGTATTTGCCGAGCGATATTATAGGAAAAACAGGACTTGAACATAAATTTGAAGAAACATTAAAGGGGATAGGTGGATATCAAAAAGTAATTGTGGACTCTAGAGGCAGGTTAATAGAAGTCTTAGAGAGACAAGAACCAATCCCCGGAGAAACTTTGTATTTAACAATAGATGCAAATTTACAGAAAAAGACGGAGGAAGTATTGGAAGATGTTTTAAAAGCTATTCAAACCGGTGGGACCTATGAAACTAGATGGGGGAAAAATACATTTCTTAGTACAAGTGGAATTAAATCAAATGCAAAATCAGGTGCTGCTGTAGTGATAGATGTTAAAAATGGTAAAATTTTAGCATTAGCCAGTTATCCGGCTTATGACCCCAATCTTTTTGCTACAGGTATAAGCACATCGGATTGGCAGAGTCTAATGCCGGAAAATGAAAGGGATATTTTATCTCCTAGACCTCTTTTAAATATGGCATTGAGCACAGCGGTGCAGCCCGGTTCTACTTTTAAAATGCTTGTCGGTATTTCTGCTTTAGAGCAAGGACTCAATCCTAATTATAAAATTTTGGATAAAGGCTTTATTAAAATCGGAGGACATTCCTTTGGTAATTGGTTATGGAATCAAAGTAGAAGAACTATGGGCTATCAAAATTTAATTGAGGCCATCAGAGATTCTAATAACTATTATTTTTATTCTATAGCTAATGGATATGATTATGGGGCGGGGAGACACCTTCCATTTAATATGACTCCGGAAATATTAATAGACTATGCTAAAAGGTTTGGATTAAATGATCGTACAGGTATAGAGATAGACATTCCAAGAGAGAGATCAGGAGGCGTTCCTAGTTCAGAAAGAAAATTGGCAACAGTTAAAGCCATGTTAAATAATTATTTAAACAGACAAATGAATGTAGAAGATTTAGATTCAGAGAAAGTTACTCCAAGTGCAGAAAATTTAAAAAATATAATAAAGGAAATTGTAAGTTGGGCAGAAGAAAATCCGTCTAGGGCAGCCATTGAAAAACGTATGGTGGAACTGGGGATTAAAAAGGAAAAGGCGAGCATATATACGGACATAGCTAAATATAACTATTTTAATCAGGCTAGATGGAGTGTAGCTGATACTATGAATTTCGCTATTGGTCAAGGCGAACATGAATATACCCCAATTCAAATGGCAAATTTTATGGCTATTTTGGCTAATGGAGGATACAAATATAATGTTGGTGTTGTTAAAAAATCCAAATCGATTGAAAATGGGCAGATCAAGGAGTATCCTGCAGAATTAATAGAGAGAATTAAATTAAAGGATTACAATAACTTAAATCATATAAAAATAGGGATGCATCAGGTTACAACAATAGGGTCAGTTAGGTCAACTTTCGATAAATTACCGGTAGATGTTGCGGCTAAGACAGGTACGGCGGAAAAGACCGGTAAAATTCCTCCGGTAGATGAGGTAAAATATTTAGAAACACACTTATCAAGGTTTGGAGTTTCATCAAAGCAAGTGGAAGAAAAAATGCTGCAGTTAAAAAATGAAAACAAAAATAGTGCAAAATATATGGATGACGCTTTTGTCATGAGAGAAGCTATAAAACAAATTAATCCCAGAGTTAGGGACAAAGACATCGATCAATTTAAATCTGATTATGATAGTTTTACTTGGTTTGTAGGTTTTGCACCTTACGAAGATCCACAGATTGCAATTGCAATTCTTATTCCACAAGGTGGCTCCGGAGGATATGGGGCCCCTATATTTAGGGAGATTGTAGCTGAGTATATGGGTTTAAATGAAACCAATGACAATGAGGATTTTAGTATTAGTAGCAGGTTATTACCATAAAAACTAAGACTTAGTCAAACTAAGTCTTAGTTAATGTAGATTTATTTAGAAAAATAGGTATTAATGTCTATCAATTTTTTGATATGCAAAAGAGGATTTACATGGTTTGTGGAGAATTTATTAGTATAGGCAATATGTTGCTGGAGGGAATACCATGCTTCAAGAAAACATAATAAAATTTAAGGGTACCAAAAATGGAATTTTAATTTATATTAAACCTCAACATGATTTTGAAATTATAAAACAGCAATTAATTGACAAGATTGAAAAGGCAAGATTTTTTTTTAAAGGCGCCAAAATTTTTGATATACATTGTGCGACTTTAACTATTGAACAAAAAGAAGAGTTAGAGGCATTGATGGCAACAAGATATAAGATACATGTTTTAAGCCAAAAAGAAAAGGATACCTTGTGTAGGCCTGAATCTGCAGAAACTACTGTATTTACAGGAATAACAGAGGGAAAAACAAAGTTTATACAAGGTACGATAAGGTCGGGGCAAAATATAAATTATGAAGGGAATATAGTTATTTTAGGAGATGTTAATCCGGGAGCACAAATAACGGCCTACGGTAATGTTATTGTCATGGGCAGTTTGCGTGGGGTTGCACACGCAGGTTCAAATGGTAATAGGAATGCCTGCGTAGCGGCATTCTATTTAGATCCTACACAACTGAGGATTTCAGATGTTATAACTAGGGCACCGGACGGTCACTATGAAAAACCGGGAATTCCAGAACTAGCTAGAATAAAAGGTGATATGGTATATATTGAACCATATTTGAACAGAAAATAAATATTAAATAATAATAAGATTGTTAAGGTATTCATGAGATGGGGGGAAAGATTATGGGCGAAGTTATTGTAATAACATCTGGAAAAGGAGGAGTTGGTAAAACGACGGCTACAGCTAATATAGGAACCGGATTAGCTGAATCAGGATATAAAGTCGTTGTAGTTGATGCTGATATTGGTCTCAGAAATCTAGATGTAGTGATGGGATTAGAAAACAGAATTGTTTATGATATTGTTGATGTAGTCAAAAATGTCTGCAGATTAAAACAAGGCTTAATAAAGGATAAAAGATATGATGGATTATATTTATTGCCGGCGGCCCAAACTAAGGATAAAAGTGCTATTACTATAGAACAAATGCAAAAACTCACATTAGAATTAAAAGAAAAATTTGATTATGTTTTAATTGACTGTCCCGCAGGTATAGAACAGGGATTTAAAAATGCGATTGCGGGAGCGGACAGTGCTATTGTAGTAACAACACCGGAAATATCAGCAGTAAGAGATGCAGATAGGATTATAGGGTTATTGGAAGCATCCGAAATAAGAGACCCTGTTTTGATTATTAACCGTATCAGAATTGATATGGTTAAAAGGGGAGACATGATGGATATTGATGATATAATAGACATTTTAGCTATTGACTTACTGGGTGTAGTGCCTGATGATGAGTCAATAGTAATTTCTGCTAATAAGGGGGAACCGGTAGTTACGAACCAAGCCTCATTGGCTGGACAAGCATTTAGAAATATAACTAGAAGAATTATTGGTGAAAATGTTTCCTTTATAAATATGGAAGGTGAAGAGGGGTTTATGAGTAAATTGAGAAAAATATTTGGCCTAGCTAAATAAATATAGGGGGGATAGAAGGTATGGATTTCTTAAAATTTTTTAATCGAGGTCCTGAAACAAGTAAAAATGTAGCAAAAGAAAGGCTTAAGCTAGTTTTAGTTCATGATCGGACAAATTGTTCTCCTCATTTTTTAGAAATGGTTAAAGGTGATATAATTAAAGTTATTTCTGATTATATGGAAATAGATGAGGAAGGCTTGGATATTAAATTGACGAAAACAAGGAGAAGGGGAAGTAATGATTCAAATATTTCGGCTTTGGTAGCTAATATTCCCATTAAAAAGATGAAAGAACGCAGTCTTTAATACATAAATTA
>CAYLIZ010000018.1:17405-21528 GCA_964383985.1 uncultured Alkaliphilus sp.
TAGCTAATATTCCCATTAAAAAGATGAAAGAACGCAGTCTTTAATACATAAATTACATATTAGATTGTAGGGGCGAGCTTTGCTCGCCCGTTGTTGTTTTGATAGTAATAAAACTATTGCATAATCAATATATTATATTAAAGTAAAAACAAAAGGGATGATATAGCATATGATTATGCGAAAAAATAAAGGGAATTTATTTGGTGGAACATTTAAAAGAAGAAATATTTTTATTAATGCCAAAGATTATAATGATTGGTTTAAAAAAACGGTTATTAGAACCATTATTTCAACTATTTTATTAATGATAGCAATAATGATTCAAATATTAAATTTTGAACAACCTAAAAAAATATTAAACCTCGTGGAGACAAAATTGGAATCTAATTTTAACATAGAAGCCTGTCTAGCAAAGGCAAAAAAATTGCCCGATTATATTTCCGCATTTGGGGATAAGGCTATAACAGTTATGAAAATAGAACATAAATTAAATAAAAGGTTTGAAATTCCAATCGATGGGGAAATAACCACTTATTTTGATGAAAAAATTGATGGAACATCAAATATATCAAGAGGGTTAATTTTCATCAGCGATGCCGGTCAAGATATTTACTCTGTAGATGATGGTGTTGTTATTGATGTAGGTTCAAATAAATCAGTCGGAAATTATATAATTATAAAGCACAAGGGTGAATTATTATCCGTATATAAACACATAGGTACTAACCATACGAATATAAATCAGAGGGTAGAGCAGGGGCAGATAATAGGTACTTCCTCCGGTAAACTATTGCTAGAGGTATGGTATCGCAATGAGCCTATCGATCCTATCGAATATATGGACATAAACATCTGACGGTTATGGTATATGGGGCTGATAAATAATGAAGCTTTTTAAAATATTTGGCATACAAATAAAGATTAGTTATTTAATTTTTTTCATACTGATTTTCAGTATGTTTTTTAATTGTTTCAGCCAATTATTAGTATTAATTATTGTTATTTTATTACACGAGCTGGCACATTGTTATGCATGTATTTATTATAATATAGGTATTTCCGAAATAAAAATCTTTGTTTTTGGCGGGGTAGCTAAATTTCAAGGACATATCGAGGAAAATCCTAAACAGGAAATAGTTATTGCATTAGCAGGACCGGTATTAAATTTTATATTTATTATTATTATACTTTTAATAGTAAATAAGTTCAATATTAAGATGAACAACACAGTACAGTTATTTTTAACAGCCAATATAGTTATTGGTTTATTTAATCTTATACCAATTTTGCCGCTGGATGGTGGCAGGATTGTAAGGGGAATTATAGGACATTATTTAGGGATTAAGAAAGCGACGTATATAATCATAAAGTTAGGGTATTGCGTATCTATATTATTATTTGTTATCGGAATATATACAGCCTTAACCCATAATATAGAATACATTTTTATAAGCTTTTTGTCCGCCTATATATTTTTTTCTAATAAAAAAGAAAAGGAAATGATTGATCTCATATTCACAAAAAACCTTGTTCTAGGAAAAAAGTCTTTATTCAGTGGGGGCATTATGGATGTTAAGCATATAATAGCCATGGAATTTGTCAATATTAAGGATATATTTGATGAATTTACATCAGAACAATATTGTATAATAACTATAACGGATGCAACGGGAAAGGTGATAGGGAACCTATCAGAGAGTGAAATCATAGATGCTATTATTAAATATGAAGGTAATATGACTTTAGAAGAGTTATTATGGTCTAAATAAATATTTTTCATTTTTTGTGTTATTATAGTAAATAGAACATACGGATATAGGGCGAGCTTTGCTTGCTATCTTAAATTTGTACGGCTTAAAACTAAAGATAAGCCTTGAAGGGAGAAAGTTAATGAAAGGGTTGCAAATTGACAATTTATTATATAGGGTCGAAAAGCCCGCTAGATATTTGGGCAATGAATTAAATAGCGTGCATAAAATAATAGATGAAAATATGATTCGCTTTGCTTTTTGCTTTCCGGATATCTACGAAATAGGAATGAGTCATTTAGGAATGCAAATTTTATATCATTTATTAAACAATCAAGAAAATATTTTTTGTGAAAGAGTATTTGTCCCGGCTGTAGATATGGAAGAACAGATGAGAAACAATAATATTCCTTTGTTCGCTTTGGAAAGTAGACAGCCCATTAGAAATTTTGATTTTGTTGGGTTTACCTTGCAATACGAATTAAGCTATACCAATATATTAAACATGCTAAATTTAGCCGGAATTCCTATACACAGTATGGAACGAAAGGAAGAGGACCCTATTATAATAGTTGGGGGACCTTGTGCATATAATTGTGAGCCTATAGCAGATTTTATTGATATAGCTATATTAGGAGAGGCGGAAGAAGTTATTTTAGAAATTATGGATTTGTATAGTAAAATGAAAGAGACAAATTATAATAAGTTTGAATTTCTGAAACAGGCCGCCTTGATAGAAGGAATATATATACCTTCATTTTATGATGTAAGCTATAACTATGATGGGACTATCAATTCTATCAGTCCAAAATACGAAGATGTACCTAAAACAGTACGTAAGAGAATTATCAAAAACCTGGACGATATTTTTTATCCGGAAGAAATGATTGTACCGTATTTAAATATTGTACATGATAGAATTATGCTGGAGATATTTAGAGGATGCATCAGAGGGTGTCGGTTTTGTCAAGCCGGGTTTATTTACAGGCCTGTCAGGGAAAAATCTTTTAATAGATTACGGGATTTAGCCGATAAACTTATTTTAAATACAGGATATGACGAAATCTCTTTGGCATCTCTGAGCACCAGCGATTATTCAGAATTAAAGAAAATAGTTAGACATCTAATGGATGAATATGCCAATAAAAGAATAGGAATATCTCTGCCCTCTTTAAGATTAGATAGTCTTTCATTGCAAATATTAAAAGAAATACAGAGAGTTAGAAAAACGGGGCTAACTTTTGCACCCGAAGCAGGCAGTCAAAGGCTCAGAGATGTCATTAACAAAGGAATTACAGAAGAAGATTTAATTAATGCCGCTGAAAATGTCTTTTATTCCGGTTGGAGCAATATAAAATTATATTTTATGATTGGACTTCCTACGGAAACAGATGAGGATATATTAGCAATTAAAGAATTAGTTTTCAAGGTGGTTGATGAATATTATAAAATTCCAAAGAAACAAAGGGGGAAAAGACTAAACATTACAGTAAGTGCTTCAACATTCGTACCAAAACCGTTTACCCCATTTCAGTGGGAGCCTCAATACACATTAGAGGAAATATATGCAAAACAAAAACTATTAGCATCAAATATTAGAAATAAAAATATTACATTTGATTATCATGATTCCAAGACAAGTTTATTGGAAGCTGTATTTGCCAGAGGGGATAGAAAACTTTCTAAGGTGTTAGCGCTTGCTCTGGAGGAAGGATGCAAATTTGATGGTTGGATGGAACATTTTGATTTTGATAGATGGATGTCTGTATTTGAAAAAGCAAATATTGATTTAACTTTTTATGCTAATAGGCGTCGGGAATACGATGAGGTACTGCCATGGGACCATATTGATGTAGGGGTTAGTAAACAATTTCTAATAAGGGAAAATGAAAATTCCAAGCAAGCCAAGGTCACACCCAACTGTAGAGTAAATTGTGCAGGATGCGGTATTAATCAAATTTTTACAGGAGGGATATGCTGATGGTAATCATGCGTTCCAGATTTTATAAAAAGGGCGATATGGTATTTATTTCTCATTTAGATTTAATAAGGGTTTTTGAAAGAGCAATTAGAAGGGCAGATATACCTGTTGCCTATACGCAGGGGTTCAACCCCCACCCCATTATGGCATTTGCTACAGCGCTGGGTATAGGGGTGGCCAGTGAAGGCGAATATATTGATATAAAATTGAGTGACAATATGAGCAGTGAGCTATTTATGAATGAATTAAATAGTGTTTTGCCGGAAGGGTTAAAAATAATTAAAAGCAAGGTTATTACCAATAAAGCAAAGTCATTGATGTCCATAATATGTAGCTCAACCTACTTAGTCAAGTTGAAAACAAAAAAATTATTAAATGAAACAGATATAAAACA
>CAYLIZ010000019.1:0-2178 GCA_964383985.1 uncultured Alkaliphilus sp.
CCCATGCTCCTGTTCAAACACTCTAACTGCGTCTATTCCAAAAACATTGGATACTACAATGTTTAATGCTGCTTTGGACGATTTTTTCAAATCCTCAAGTGTTTCCCCTTCGCCAAAAAATGTGTTTACCTTATATCCCAGTTTACTAACCAACTCTTTCAATATCCTGAGGTTTCCCTCCCAAAATATATCTTGGAATGGAACTATACCAAATAGGTTTACTGTCTTTTCTTCCCTTTCATCCGTTTTTTCGACAAAATTTTTAAATATCGTCTGAAGGACTAAATCATATCCCTTGTATGAATTTCCCTTAAAACCACCTGTTTCCGTAAATAATACCGGGGCTTTATAATCAGAAAATTCCCTGGTTATACTTTCGCTATCATCACCTATCATATCTACCATGCAGCCTGTGACAACTATATATAAATTCCCATCCATGATTTCAAGAGTGTTCTTTATTTGCTCTCTCAGCCTATCTTCTCCGCCAAAAATTATATCTCTTTCTATCACATTTGTACTCGGTATAGAATGTCCCGAACAATATCCTCCTCCGGCGTATCCACATGCTCGATTTATCGCCGCCGAAAGATTTCCTCCACACCCTGATGATGCATGTATTATGGGTATTGTTTTTTGGGGAAGGGCCCTTATTGTTGCTAGGGCTCCCCCCAATGCACAAAGATATCTCGGCTTCTCTATAAAACCTCTCAATTATATTCCTCCGTTATTCAACTATAGCATTTTCAAGTACTTCGTTTAATTCATCGTTTGCTAGATTTCTATAATAGAATTTCTTTTGTGTGGTAAGCTTACAATTACAAATTTCCCTAATTTTATGAGTAATAAATTGAAATTGCACCAATCTTTATATATATTCTATAGGTACTTTTAATTCAACAGTTGCCATATCCCCTTTTCTATACCTATTTCCGGCTTTGGCACATAAAATAGCATTGGCATCTACTGCTGTTTTTACCCTTGTAGCACTAGGACCGCTAAGTGTTGTAGCAACATATTGTCCATCTTGCTTGCTAACTTGTAACTGTACATAAAAATCGAAAGGAGGGGACATTTTAACACCGTTTAATAGTTCAACTTCTAATTTTGGTGCTTCTATATTTGGTTTGCGTAAATATTTGCTAATAAGTGGTTTTATATACCAAGGAGCTGTCAGCTCCATTCCCCCGGGTGGCCCGACAAGACCTACTATAGGCTTGTCGTTAATTATAGTAAGACTAGTATGTTTACCCGGCCCATGTGCTACTTCAAGTGCATATACCTTCCCTATTTTAGCTAAAATTTCTTTACCAAAATCATGTGTTCCTTTTGAAGACCCTCCATTATATATAACTATATCGCTTTGTTCCAGTGCATGGCATAATGTATCATAAATATAATCAGGATCATCCAGTATTATAGGATAAACTATAGGCTCCCCACCCCACTCTTTAATAAATGCTTCTAATACAATACTGTTTGTTTCTATATTTTTCCCTAATGGCAACACTCCACCGGCCGGTACAAGTTCATTGCCGGTAGGTATTATTGCTACTTTAGGTTTTGCTATTACCTCTAATTCGTAAATTCCGCCCGATGCAATTACTCCTAACTGCAAAGGTGTAATTAAATAGTTAGCAGGTACCAATAGTTCTCCTTTTTTCATAATTTTCCCACACGGAACAACTCTTTCTCCTTTGTGAGATGGAATTCTTTTTACATGCAATTTATTATTACTGTCAAATTCTACTTGCTCTATTGGTATTGCTGTGTCGTATTCTGTCGGAATCGCAACCCCTGTATTGCTAAATACATATTGTTTTCCTAACTCCCAAGCAGTTGTATCTACATCTTTAGAAGTTATTTCTTCAAAACGAACTGCTATTCCGTCCATTGCACTTGTTGGTTGGTTAGGTAATGTATTAATAGAGTAAATATCTTTTGCTGTAACACGACCTACACTATCCTTTAAAGAAACAACTTCCATCCTTCTATTAAATTTTGCAAGTGATGTGGCAAGCTCTATATATTCATCTCTTGTTGGCACAATTATTTTATGTTCCTCCATAACTCTGTCCCCTTTCCGGTGCTTATCTTTATTTCTGTTTAGAAAAAACTTTCGTATTCTTCATCACTTAATTGATAGTTGTAAAATTTGCTATAAAACTCTTTTGTTTC
>CAYLIZ010000019.1:2278-6785 GCA_964383985.1 uncultured Alkaliphilus sp.
TTCTTTTTTTACCGTGTCTATTTCCGCAGTTCCTATAAGCATTGTAAATGTCGGCATTCCTGCATCTTCTATTAATTCGTTACCTTTTTTAGATGTTATTCCTACAAATACCATATCGGGTTCTACTTTTAATAGTTCTTCTACATTTACTTCATCAAATGAACCCGGATCTAGTACTTCCTTATATCTAGGATACATTTTTAGTAACTGAGCAAATCTGTCCATAGACGGTTGTGCCACTATATTTTCGCTAATCCCTAATATTGAAAGTTCGTGTGTTGCCCCTCCGTAGCAAGTTACGGCGGCTTTGTCTATGCTTTGAGGTTTTTCTATTTCTCTGCCTATAGCATCTATAGCTGTTATTTGTTTTACGTCATCTTCTAATTTTGCTTCTTTTTTATTGTTTTTATTGCTACAAGCTGTTATAGTTACAACAGATATTAATGTTAAAACTACTACCAGCAATTTGATTTTTGTCTTTTTCATCTATATATCCTCCTAATCTATATATCCTCCTAATATGAAAAAGTGCTTTTTATTGTAATTAAAGATTTTATTTGCTTATTGTATAGCGGCTTGTACATTCGTCAAACATATTTTTTGTGTTAAAGTTATTCATTAAAGCTGTTTCTAATATGTCGGATTTTGTAATAACATTGGAAGTTATATAATTTATTCCGCTTTCTATTAATATGTCCGGAAAAAGTTGCGCACTCGGCCCATACATACCGACAACTTTAGCATTTTTGGCATGGTTTATTATGTCTAAAAATGTTCCATTTACTAGTGTAGATCCTGTCATTAAAACTATATCTGCTTTGGGTATAATTGCCTCGTTTTTTTCAGCCGGGTGAATAAAAATATTTTTATCCCCATATGTTATACCCTTGCCTATGCTTATTGGAACAATCATGTATGAAGGTCTCATATCCATAATGTGTAATTGTTTGCACTTGCCATATACCTCTTTTATAAGTCCGCCATATCCTATAATTACAACTATATCTTCTTTTGAAACAAAACTGAGTTCCTTAGAATTGCTAAATTTAGCTGCCGCATTTAGTTTTGTATACCCTTTAAGTATGAGAGGCCTGGAAAGTGCATTAAGCGCAGCTAAACAAATGGAACGTACATGTATGTCGTCGTCCAGTGGAAGAATATGTTCTATTAAGTCGTATAAACTTTTGCCTACAAATTGTTTAAGATTTTCAATTGATTTTATATCCTTAACCGGGCCATATACCGAATGACCTCCCATAAAGTTAAAAGCCATTCCTGCTTGACCTCTTTCTGCAAAAACCCCACTCCATTTTGGGGAAAAAATTATTTTTTCTAAGTTATCCGGAGTCATTGATTCGGCTTTATAAATGTTTTTTATATCATTATAAGCTTTTATTAAAGGGTTGGGACTTTTCATTATTGTAATTTCCTCTCTTTTTTTGCTTTATTCCATGTTCCCTAATATCTCCTTGCATTCTTCATCAGATAATTTGTAACTGAAGAATTTTTCAGAAAATAATTTTAATTCCTCATTCATGTCTATATCTTTTAATTGTTCAGGATAAAATAATTTTGCTGCCCATAAAACTGTAAGTGGCTGCTCCATAGTTCTATTAGCCCATACATGACCAAATACAGGTGTTGGATATATCCTTTTATTTTTTACTGCCTTCATGCCTTTAAATCTTTCATCGCTATAAGCTAACTCTTTGTCTTCTTCGGTGGATACTATTATAACTTCAGGGTCCCATTTTAATAGCTGTTCTAAAGGAAATTCTAATCTTTGACTTTGTTCTACTAAACCACTTGTTACGCTTTTTCCACCTGCTTCTGCTATCCACCACTCTGCTATAACATGAGGTCGGGATAAACTTTGTAAAGATGTGCATAAAGCACTGACTCTCTTTTCTTCAGGTATTTTAGAAACAATATTATTAATTTTTGCTAAAGTTTCATCAAAATATTTGCTATATTCTTCGGCCTTATCCGATTTGTTATATACTTGCCCTAATAAATTGACTGCTTCCTTTACATCTTCCGGGTCTTTCCAATTTAAAACTATTGCAGGTAATTTTGTGCTGTCAAATATGTTATCTGCTGTTTTTTCGTCCATAGTTAACACTATATCCGGGTCTATTTCTATTATGCCTTCCATAGATACCGCATTTCCATCTTCAACTACCGGGTTAGTTTTTATTGCCGGATTAAATATAGTATGATATCTCCATCTATCGCCTTTAGCAAATCTGGGTGGCAATCCGCTTGCTATTGTGTCGCCTTCCCCCATGGTAAATACAAAACAGTTAAGTACCCCTACCGGTCCTACTGTTACAACTTTTTCTATTTTGGTAGGTATTTCTACTTCTCTTCCTGCTGAATCTGTTATTATTTTTGTCTTTGGTTCTGTATCTTTATCTTTGTTTGCTACTTCATTATTTGTTCCTGCTGTATCAGATTCTTTAGACTTTGATGCACAGCCTGTCATTATGCTTGCTAACATAATAAATATTAGTAACATACTTAATAATACCTTCAATTTTCCTTTTATATTTTTCATAATTTTTTATCTCCCTTATAATATTAAAATTGAGATTAAATACATATATTTAAAAATTCTCAGTTACAAACTTTAGCTTTAAAGTATAGGCACACATACTTTTAAAGTATCATTATTTATTCTATCTACTACTGTATCTATTTGAACACTTATGTTATATAGCTTCTGCAAAAGTTGGGATGTAATTACTTCTCTCGGTGTTCCTATACTGTATTCTTCACCCCCTTCTATTGCAAGTACTTTTGTTGATGCCATAAATGCATGGTCAGGAAAATGTGATGTCATAATTATTCCTATATTTCTTTTTGAAAGTTCTTTTATACGTTTTAGCACTCTTACCTGGTTTCCATAATCTAAATTAGCGGTAGGCTCGTCCATTATTAGTATTTTAGGTTCTTGTGCTAATGCTCTCGCTATTAATACTAGCTGTCTTTCTCCACCACTTACTTCTGTATAAATCCTATCTGTTAAATGTGCTATTCCCAACGAATCTATAGTTTTTTCTGCTATTTCATAATCTTCTGATGATGGAGATGAGAAAATTCCTAAATGAGCAGTTCTCCCCATTACTACAACCTCTCTTACTTTATATGGAAACGGTGGTATGTGAGTTTGAGGAACATAACCTATTGCTTTTGCAAAATCTTTTCTAGACCATTTGTTTATATCTTGTCCGTCTAATAATATGCTTCCGCCTTTTAGCTTTAAAAACCCCAGTATAGTTTTGAATAATGTGGTCTTTCCTACGCCATTTGGACCTAATATGCAGAGTATATCCCCTGCCCCTATTTCAAATGATATGTCTTCAAGTATTGTTTTTCTAGGATAACCACACTTAACATTGTTTATTTGTAATTTCAATTCCATCCCTTCCTTGTATTAAGTAGTAAGTATATAAAAAATGGTGCTCCCATTAAAGAAGTTAATATTCCTAATGGTATTTCTATTGTCATTAAACTTCTTGCTATATCATCTACTAAAAGTAAATACGTACATCCCATAAGTGCTGAAGCCGGCAGTAAAACTTTAAAATCCGGACCTACAACCATACGGGCTAAATGTGGTACTATAAGCCCAACCCAACCTACCATACCTGCTACAGATATTGATGAGGCCGTTAATAAAGTGGAACAAACTATTGATAAAAATCTTAATTTTTTAGTATCAACCCCCAATGCTTTAGCTTCTTCTTCTCCAAATGACAATGTATTTAAATGCCATCTTACTAAAAATAAAGGTATGATTCCCAGTAAATATGGTATTATAATTGTGTATACATCCCTCTGACTGACAGCTGCCAAACTTCCCATAAGCCAAAATGTTATTGCAGGCAATTTATCATATGGATCGGCAACATATTTTGATAATGATATAAGTGATTGAAATATTGTGCTTACCAGAATACCTGCTAATATGAATACAAGCATTATATTGCCGCCTTTTCCTATTTTTGTGCTTATAATGTAAGTTAAGGAAACGGCTATAAGCCCAAATATAAACGCTGTTGCCTGAATTCCTAAAGAGCTAAAAGAAAGCAATATTGCCATTGCAGCACCAAAACCTGCACCTGCTGATGTACCTAATATGTCCGGCGAGACCATAGGATTTTTAAACATTCCTTGATAAACTGCTCCTGACACTGTTAGGGAGCTTCCTACTATCATAGCAGTTATTACTCTAGGTATTCTTACTTGAAATATTACAGTTTCCATTACTTTAGGGATGTCTATATCTCTTCTTAAAAGTCTCGCAGTTAATATAGTAAATATCTCTTTAATTGTTATAGAATATCTTCCTAATGTAATAGACACAAAAAATGCTATTATTGGTATTATTACTAATATTAAAATTTTGTATTTATTACTAATCTTTTTTTTATTAACCTTTTCTTTATTAACCTTTTTTTCCTGTGCTGTAGTTACCATTGTAGTTTTCTCCCTTCCAGCCTTT
>CAYLIZ010000019.1:6885-13858 GCA_964383985.1 uncultured Alkaliphilus sp.
CCCCTTAGGAAAAGGCTTAATAAAAGGAACATGTATTCAAAATAAAATACATTGTTTATTTTATATGTTAAGTCTCCTTTCCTAACATGGGAGGCATAAGGGTTTTCCCTTATGCCCTATCGGTCTTTCTATCATATAACAAAGTTCTTTAGATAAAAAAGACTCGGAGAAACAAATTCTTATTAATTTTTATATTTAGAAATACCAATAAATATTTATATCCATTATTATAATTATTCTATTTATGTTGCTATACATTATTGTTTTTTTCTATCACTATTTTGCTGGCATATTTTTCATAAAAATGATAACCCGAACCTGCTTCAGCCAATATGTCTAATAGTTCATCGGGCTTTGTTACTGCAACACTGCCTATTTTTTTAATTCCTCTTCTAAAAAAGGCATCCGGCAGTATGCTGGCAGTAGGTCCTACCACTATAATCTCAGCATCTTTCTTGGCCATAGATACTAACCCCTCTAATGTGTCATTAATTATTGTAGTTCCTGTAATAATTATTAAATCCGATTGACCCAAGGCTTCATGGGCCTTATCGCTAGGCACAAAATATTCTAACTCATCCTCTTTTAGTGTTTCCGGACTTAACTCTAATATAAAAAACTTGTTTTTATTTTTCTTTAACATTTTAATATAAGGTATTAGAGCACCTACAACTGTAACAGTTTTATGCTGTGGTATTATTGTGTCTTCACCTATAGGATCCGCATCATATGTTATTTTATAATTTCCCTTATAACCTTTTTGATTCCAACAAGTTGCAGATAATGCGTTTAAAACCGCTATACCTAAGGCCTTTTTTAGAACACCCCCTCTAAACATGCCTTCGATAAAGTATTCTGCTTTTTTGCCTACTATTTTACCTGAAAGAGGCATTTCCTTTGCAGAGCTTGGACAACAAACTGCTTGAGGTATATCTTTAATGGGTGTAAAACAGATGCCTCCTTCCCCGTTATTGAGTTTAACACCTGTAAAAAACAAACCTATCACTGTACGTTCAACTGTTATATTATTCATTTCTTCACCCAATATAGTTTTAACTTGGTCTATCGCTTCGTGAAGTATTTCATTGGATTTTTTTGTCACTTTTAGGACCCGGTTTCTAAAACTGCACTGATTCCCCTAAAACCGGGATCTTCACCACCCTTCTTTTCTGTTTTTTTAACACTACTTTGTTTTCGGTTGTTCTTTTGCTAATTGCTATAATACAAATTACCATATCCCATATTCTTTTTGAGGATATTTTTTTTCAGTGTAAATCTTTACAATATATTGACCTTTTTATTTTATAAAAAATATAAGCCCTTTTCTGTTAGAAAAAGGCTTAATAAATAAAACATGTGTTCAAAAATAAAACACTTTGTTTATCGTTAAGTCTCCTTTCCTAACACGGGAGGCATAAAGGTTTTCCCTTATGCCCTGTCGGTCTTTCCATCATACAACAGAGTTCTTTAGATGAGAAAGACTCGGAGAACTAAATCTTTATTAATTTTTATATTTTGAAAATAAAATGTAAATTTTTATATCATTTACAATAGTTTGTTCCTGTTGGTTTAAATATGTTTAGTAAAAGTCTAGCATAACCTATCAATAATGTCAATTAATATTTATATCTATAATTATTCTTCTGTTTCCTCTTCTGTTTCCTCCTCTTCTGTCTCTTCTGCTTCTCCTTCTTCTTCTTCGTCTATTGCTTCTACGTCCATTTCTTCTTCTAATTCTTCTTCTAATTCTTCTTCCATATCTTCTGCTAAGGTTATAGATGCTATAAGTCTATCTTTTTCTTCTGTAATTTCAATATTTTCATCTTCTCCTATATTTAAGTCTGCTACTGTTAAAGCATCTTTTTCCTTTAATTTAGATGCATCCAGCTCTACTTTGTCCGGTAAATATCTGGGATAGGTTTGAATTTCTATCTCATTAAGAAATATTTCCACAAACTGTGATGATGTCTCTACCTCTTCACGGTTAATTACATGTATTGGTAATATCATTTTGACTTTTTCTTTTTCATCTAATGTTTGAAAATCTATGTGTATTACCTTTTTATCAACAATTCCCCTTTGCAATTCTTTGATAATCACAAAATTCTCCTCACCTTCAAGATTTAGGTTTATCCTAGCACTCTGGCCAAATCTTGAAAGCAGTCTTAGAACATCTCTTTCATCAAATAGTATTTCTTTTGTATCTTCACCCCTGCTATAAACTACGCCCGGTATCTTCCCAATTCTTCTAGCTTTCCGCGATTCACTTTTTCCCGTAGCTTTTCTTATTTCAGCATTTAATACTGGTGTTGCCATATTTATTCCTCCTTAAATTTTACAGTCTATTCTACTATTAAACCAGATTTTTGATAAAATTTCAAACCTAATATTAGATTATTTTTGCAATTTAAATAAATCTAATAATTTTTCCCAAAAACTTAGTTTTTTAGGTTGCTTTTGGACTGTATCGACCTCGGGCATTTTTATTTCATCTGTTTTCATTACAAACTGAACAGAAGATACATTTGTATTTTTATCTGATATAAAAGATATTATTTCATCACCGTCTCCTAATATACTATCCATAATCCCATCAATAGTATCACCTATCTCGGCATCAATATTTGATGTGCGGTTTCTTAATTGATTCGTACCTTGCTTATATTCCGCAAGGCCCATTTTAAGTTTTTCCATAGCCGAGTTAAGTTCAGCTCCTCCATTATACAGATCATTTGCTAGCTTGGGAATTTCAGACATGGATGAATTTAACTCTGAAGTCCCTTTAGCCAGATCTGATGCTCCTAAACTGAGTTCTGCAACACCGTCCATATAATTTTTAAGTCCATTGGCAAATTGCACTATTCCATCAAGTTGGGCCTTAATGGGGGCAAGTTCCGGAATATCCCTTAAAATACCTTCATAATTTTCCGGAGTTAAAGGAGGAAATCCTAAATTCATAGCAGAAAGTCTGCTATTTACCCCATCAAAGGTAGATTTCTGTATCTCTAGGGCTCCTTGAAGCAAGAGGTCCTTTCTTTTAGATAATTCCGAAAGACCCATGCTGATACCTTTTGCACCTTGGTCTAATTTATCAACGCCTAGACCCAATTCTGACATGCCGTTTTTAAATGCTTTTAACCCTTCAACATATTTGTTCATTCCACTAGAGAGATCACTAACTCCTTTAAGCATTTCTCCTGCCCCGTCATCTAGTTCCTTTATAGCATTTGTAAGTCGGGATATTTGGTTCGAAAATTCTTCATCATCAATAACCATATCTAGATTCATTCTTATACCATTAATTGTGATCGCCTCAGCTTCAAAATCCCTTACATCAGCTGTAACCGAAATATCCGCTCCCTGCCCCGGTAGAATCGTATAGGTCAATTGTTTTTTACCGCCGGCTTCTGCCACAACAGCATTTTTAGATTCTATATTCTTAGCCAATTTTGTATCAAGACTGAGGGCTATTTGCAATGTATAATTATCAAAAAATGTACTGTTTACTTCAGGATTTTTATCCACAGATATTTTTATCTCCAGGGCACCGTTTTTACCGGCAAGTTCCTCTCCGTACATTTTCTTGCCATCTAGTCTATATTCTATCCCTATATTCCAAGGCAATTCTCGTTTTTCAACGGTTCCTTCATAATATAATCTATCAGCGGAAGTATTTATACTTATCTTGTCACCATTTTGATTAATTTTTTCAGAGGTGGTCATATTGCGCACCTTTTTATAGTTCCCATAATCTACTATATCATTATCTTCAAATATATTAACTACATATATGTTTTTTACGCTGCCGTTAGAATCCAGTATACCATATACTACCTCCTCTTTTTGTGAAGCAATCCCTTCAGCAAATGCGGTTAAGGATACTGAAAATATTAATATTAGTATTAAAATTACTGATAAAAATTTTTTCATAGTAAACATTCCCCCCATAATTTTTTAAATATATCTTTAGCTATAATACAGATAAATAACCCTAATATCTAATATAAAAATTAGATATCTATATTTAATTAATCATTTCCATTTTCTTAATAAAAATCACTTTTTAATGTGGTTTTTTGAATGGCTCTATCGAATAATAAAAGCAGGCCCGGCAGTACACAAGCCACCATAACAAATGACAGTATTGTTCCTCTTCCCAACAACATTCCTAATTCCGAAATAATAGGATTAGTAGATGTTAAGGATAATATAAATCCTGCTGTTGCTAATATAGAGGCGGAAATTAAAATCACTCTTAAATTATCATCTATTGTAATTCTCATAGCCTCTTTTTTCGGCAGTTCCCTTCTATTTGCCAAGTAGCGATTTGTAAGAAGTATTGCATAATCCACCGTTGCTCCTAACTGCACCGTGCTTATAACCAAATATCCAACAAAATTTAAATGTTGGCCCGTAAAATAGGCATAGGACAAATTGACCCATATAGCTGTCTCGATAGAAAATAGTAAAAATAATGGTATAGTCAATGACCTAAAGGTTAACAATAGGACAATGAATATTCCAATAATAGCCATTATATTCACAAGTTTAGTATCAACAGAAACTATGTTTTTCATATCATATAAAGTTGCACTCTGACCGGCCATAAAACAGGTGTCATAGTATCTTTCGGCTGTATCAAAAATCGATTCAACCGTATAAAAAGCCTCTTCACCCTCTTCTTCCATATCAGTATACAGAACCAATCGGGCATAATTTTCTGAATAGAATTGATCAACTGCGTCTTTAGGAACATATTCGGTAGGTATCCCTACCCCTACTGCCGTCACATAGGATACAACACTTTTTACATGAGGAATATCTTCAAGATCCCTGCATAACTCTGATTCTTTTCCAACATCCCCTTTTGGCACCAATAATACTAAAATATTTTCCCTGCCAAATTCACCTTCAATTAATGCCATATCCTTCCCAACTTGAGATGCTTCTGCAACACTGCCCGTTCCATACATAAACCGGGTATTTGCTTGGGCCAGAAAACTAGGTATAGCAATTATTATAGCCAAGATTAAAAAAGGTGTTCTTATCCTCATAATCCATTTACCCATTTTATTTGCCTCCGGAACCAATCGGCGATGTTTTGTCTTGTCGATGAGTTTATAAGATAAGAGAGTAAATGCCGGTAAAAATACCATCACTGAAATAAAGCTTAACAGAATTCCTTTGACTAGATTCATACCTAAATCTGAACCTATTTCAAATCGCATTGCTACTAAAGCTAAAAAACCTATAAGGGTTGTGGCTGCACTGGCAGCAACAGCGGGTAAGGCATGCTTAATAGCAAGTTTCATAGCTTCCTCTGGCTTAAACTTTTCTCTGTAGTTTTTAAAACTGTGCAATAGAAAAATTGCATAATCGAGTGATACGGCTAACTGTAATATTGGACTGACAGTCTGAGTTATAAAAGAAATATCCTTAAAGAATATATTAGTTCCCATATTTATTATTACTGCTATTCCAATAGTAATAAGAAATAGTAAAGGTTCTATCCATGAAGAAGTGGAAAATATCAATATTATAATAATAACAGGTACCAATATCACCATAGCCTTTAAAACTTCTGAAGTTGACATCTCTTGGGTTTCGGCTGTATCAACTGCTTTTCCATCTGTTCCATTATTCTCACCGATTAATTCTCTAAGTTCCTTAATTGTAGATTCTTCTAAACCGCTTTTAACGGTTGCTGTGATTAAAGCATTTCCGTTTTTATAATAATTTTCTAATAGAGAATCATCGATAAATTCGATAGGTGTAGTGGTAAGGGTATCTACCCCTATGACATCATCCAACCAAGTGACTGAAGAAATTCCCTCTATTTCTAAAATTTTTTCCTTATATTCCAAGGCTTCTTGTATGGTCACATCTTTTATCATAACTCTGGCGTTAGGCATTTCTTCTTTAAACTCTTCTTTTATAATGTCTAATGCTCTTGTGGATTGGGCTTTTTGGGGTAAATAATCTACTATGTTAAAATTAACTGAAACAAGTAAGGTAAAAATACCACCCAATAGAGCAAAAACTAGAAATGTTGCTACAATACTTTTCTTGTTTTTAACTATTATATCCAAAAGTCTATCCAAATCATAAACCCCCTTTTAAATCTATTAGGATAATGTAAAACAACTATAAGCGGGATAACAAAAATCTTTAATCTAACACTTGCTTGCCAAACTTATTAAACACTGTGTTTACAATATGACACATGTATAGTATAATAAAATAGATTCTAATAGTCAACATACAGATATTCGATAAATGTTTGTTTTCCAACAAAGCTATTTAAAATGTATATCAACCGGCATATTTAATAAAATTGACAAAATTGGGAGGTCTACTAATGAAAAGAAAAAAAGATGACAGACGGGTAAAATATACCAAAATGGTGTTAAAAGAAAGTTTTATAAATTTATTAGAAAAAAAGAATATATCAAAAATTTCCGTCAAGGAAATCTGTGAAGATGCAGATATTAATCGCACAACCTTCTATAATCATTATGATGACCAATATGACCTCATGCGAAAGCTGGAAAATGAACTTATAGAAAACATAGGGATTTACCTTGCAAAATATACTCAGAACGAAACTGATGTTGCTCTTGTGGAGATGTTAGAAGGGATTTTTGAATATATAAAAGAAAATGCAAAATTATGCAAGATACTATTGCGCGAAGAAGGGAACTTAGATTTTCAGAAACGGATAATTATGCTGGTCTATGATAAGGATATCAATAATTTAATAAATAAAAATATCTTCCCGAAAGAAGATATGGATTATGTTTATTCATTTGTTATTACGGGATGTATAGGTGTCATTCAGAAATGGCTTGACGATGATATGAAAAAATCTACCCGTTCAATGGCAGAATTGTTAATTAATCTGACAACTAATCTCTAAAAAGCCAAATTAATAATGCGACATCATATGGGCGACCACAGGTCGGCCCCTACAACT
>CAYLIZ010000019.1:13958-21517 GCA_964383985.1 uncultured Alkaliphilus sp.
AGCCAAATTAATAATGCGACATCATATGGGCGACCACAGGTCGGCCCCTACAACTACTTTATTCAAATATGCTTTTGTATATATAGAAAGGGCTGTCTATAATTAGACAGCCCTTTAAAATGTTCTTCTGAAATATTAAATTTTTATTTTTTATCAAAATAAGATATAAAAGTTATTTATGGTTAAAACCATAATCGATATGTTTTTTGCTAAATATTTAGATTTATTATCCATATATTAATCTATAGTATATGGCAATAAAGCTATATGCCTGGATCTTTTAATTGCACGTGTCAATTCTCTTTGATGTATTGCGCAATTACCTGAAATCCTTCTCGGTAAAATTTTACCTCTATCAGTTACATATTTTTTTAGTTGCTGCACATCTTTATAATCAATTTTTTTTGATTTATCAGCACAAAAAATACAAATTCTTCTCCTTGTTCTGCGTCTTCTCCTATTGTCGCTAGCCATGCTTTCCCTCCTATTCTCTAAAATGGAATATCTTCATCTTCATCCATTGCCTGAAATTCATTGATATCTATATCGACAGATTCAAAATCATCCTCTTGTTTAGTAGGGGTTGTCTTTTTTCCCCTGTCACCCCAATCTAAAAATTCTACATTGTTAGCTATGATCTCCGTGACATAGCGTTTTTCTCCCGCCTGTGTTTCGTATGTTCTATTTTGAAGCCTTCCCTCGAGCCCTACCAATCTACCTTTCGCAAGATAATTAGCACAATTTTCTGCAATTTTTCCCCATACCACTATGTTAAAAAAGTCTGCCTCTCCATCCCTAGAAAAGGTTCTATTTACTGCTACACTAAAATTGGCCACGGCCTTTCCACTTGAGGTAAAACGCAGTTCCGGATCTCTGGCAAGGCGTCCAATCAAAATTACCCTATTCATTTTTCCCCCACCTTTAATATTATTCTCCTACCTTAACAATCAAATGCCTCATTACTTTATCAGCAATCCCTAAATTTCTGTTTAATTCCCTTATAACTTCTGTTCCGGATTTAAAGTTTACTAAAAAATAGTACCCTTCACTGATTTTGTCAATTTCATAAGCTAACTTTCTGTTTCCCCATTCATCTACATTTTCAATTGCTCCATCAGTTTCAATGATACCTCTGAGCTTTTCCAACAATTGAGCCCTTCCTTCTTCCTCGACACTAGGCTTTAGAATGTACACTAATTCATATTTGTTCACTATTAACACCTCCCTCCGGACTTAGCGGCCCTGTTTTTCGCAGGGCAGAGAAATGATTTTCTCACGTCAAAACATTATATCATTTGGCTATATCATTTGCAAATTCTATTCAAAAATTTATTTTCTTATGTATATTAATTAAAACTACAGGCAATCCTATAACTAAATCGCCCCAAACATAAAAATTATTATCCATTCCAATCTTCCTCTTATGGTGGAAAAGAGAGTGGTCAAATGATCACTCTCAATTTATTTAAGATTAATCATCTTCCTTTTCTATTATTTTTCGTATCCTTTTTTCAAGCACCGGCCTAGAAAGCCAAATTTGTTTTCCGCAACCTAAGCATTTTATTCTAAAGTCAGCCCCTGTTCTCAAAATTTCAAATCTCTTATTCCCACAGGGGTGTTGTTTTTTTAAATCAACAATATCCCCAACCTTCAACTTCATAGGCACTCAAATCACTCCTATCTATTGTTGTTTTTTATCTTGTTTTACAAGCATTATTTTTTGATAAGGAGTTTTTATACCCTCTCTATCAAATGCTTCTTTAAAAGTTTTCCTCATCAAACGCTCTACAGCCCACTGTTCCATAGGCGCAGTTTTGGCTAAAATAGAAATGTTAACACCATAATTCTCTAGTTTGCTTACCCCTAATACCGTAGGACCTTCTAAAATTTGTTGGTTTTCAGTTTTTAGTTTTTCGCTTGATTCATTTAAAATCTTAATGGCTTTATCTATATCTTCCTCATAAGCTATAGGCATTTCAACAAGTGCCCTCATCTTGCCGCTGCTTTTATTAGTCACTTTGCTTATTTCTCCGTTAGGAATTATATGAAGATCCCCACTAAAATCCCTCACTTTAGTTACCCTCAAGGCCATTTCTTCAACTATGCCCTCAACTCCATCTATTTCAACATAATTACCTACTCCAAATTGTTCCTCAAATAAAATAAAAAAACCCGTAATAACATCCTTTACCAGATTTTGCGCACCAAACCCCAGGGCTAATCCGCCAATCCCGGCAGTTGCTATCAATCCGGTAATTTCTATTCCAAAAAATTTGATGATTGCCGTAAATGCTATAAAATAGATGACATATTTGGCCAAGCTCTTCATAAGTCCTTTCATGGTTTCTACTCTTATAAAATCTATGCTCAACTTCGACTTTTTTTGTTTTTCAACAAATTTATCAATGACTGAATTAATAATTTTAATAGAAAACCTTGCGATAATTACAATTAAAACTATTTTTATCATAACCTTCGTGATTTGAGAAAATTGTTCTGATTTTTTTAAAAGGTCTATAATCTCCTTAGGTGTATATGTTAAAATCTCCTTAACATAATCCATTAATATCCACCACTTTGCTTTATATATTTATTTATGGTTTCAATTACCTTTTGGGCCATTTGTTTGTTCCCTTCTTTCGTAGGATGCACACCATCAATATATAGGTTTTCTTTTCCCTTTTTGTTAACAGAATCATAGAATTCACTAAAAAAATCTACCACGTCTATTTGCTGTTTATGGCCAAAATATAAAATCCAATTCCTGAGCAACAATATCTTTTTGTTAACCTTTTCCGTGCCACCGGCCAAATTAAGATTTTGTTCTGCAATAAAAGGTATGATGGGCATGGGCACACCTATTATAGGCTGTATTCTATAGTGATACGCCTGGTATACCATCGTAGCTAAATTAGAATATATCATAGACTCAGGCAATTGAAACATCAAGTCATTGGAGCCGCCCATTATTAATACATATGTAGGTTTTTCCTCCACAACATCCCGCCCAAATCTGGATAACATCCCTGCCGTGGTATCTCCACAAACACCCTTGTTTTTAACCTTTATTTCTAAGTTTTTTCCTACTATCTGTGGCCAACTGTTTTCCCTTGTCATCTTAAACCCAAAAGTTAAACTGTCCCCTATACAAATAAGTTCCAAATTTTCATCTCCCTACAGATTTTTTATTTGTCTTTATCAAATAAACATGTTAAGAGTTCCTCCCCGGTAATTCTTCCCAGATAATCGCTGACCGGAAAATCCAACAATGCTTTTTCCACCTCTGCCTCATCATATTTTACACCTTTTAACTTTTCCTCCAATACTGCCACATCCTCCTTGCCAAAAAAATCTCCATATATTTTACAATTCTCTATCAATCCCTTTGTTACCTGAAGCCTTGCTTCCACGCTGCCACCGGCAAATCTATTATAACCTTTATAGTTAAATTTAGGAGACCTGCCAAAATTCCATTCCCATGTATTATATCTTTCATCTACCATTTGCTGTATATTCTTTTTGTCTTCCTCTGTTAATTCATAAATTTCAACCGGTTTGTTTCTATACTCAAATATGTTTTTTAATAACAATTCTCTAAATTGGGATATATCTATATCTTCTTTAACATAGGGCTTTATATTAGTAACCCTACTTGATACAGATTTTATACCTTTTGATTCTATTTTATCCCTTCTAACCTTCAATGCCTTTGATAAAACATCTAATTGGGAATTGAAAAGAAGCGTTCCATGATTTAGTACCCTTCCCCTTACCACACTTTGCGCTACACCTGAAAATTTCTTTCCATCGATAGTAATATCATTTCTTCCCGATAATTCACATGGTATCCCTAATTTTTCTAACGCTTTTAGGATAGGAATTGTATAGGTTTTAAAATCTATCTGTTTTGGCGATTCTGCTTTTATGATAAAAGAAAAATTTAAGTTTCCAAGGTCATGGTAAACAGCGCCGCCACCTGTGACCCTGCGAACTACCTCTATGTTATTTTCCTTAACATATTCCATATTAATTTCCTCAATGGTATTTTGGTTCTTCCCTACAATTATTGCAGGTTTATTTATCCATAATAGAACATAACCGCCATCTTCTAAATCTAAATTTTTAAAAACATATTCCTCAAAAGCTAAATTATGTTGCGGACTTGTAGAATAATTTTCAATATATTTCATTTTTAATTCTCCTCACCATTTTCTTAAAATTATAACAAAATAAAACTTGTTTATCAATGAAGTTAGATAAATTCACGCAGTCTCGCATATTGGAAGTCAGATATCGACTTGCCGGCGTACCGGATCTTTTTAAAATTTTATACTTTTTTAATTGGTAACTATCTATCTTATTTGTGAATTTCCGGCACTCTGACCTTTAGTATGGGTTAGGTCATTAAAAAACCATGGGATACATACTATACCCCATGGTTTACAATATTTGCTTTGTTTTTTAAAGCTGTGCACCTTAATTCGACTTGCCTTCATGGGCGTTACCTAAATAGTTAGTTCAAATTAGGCGCTCCTACGGCACACGAAAGAGGCCACTTACCGCTGCTTCCTTCCGAACCTGACGGGCTTCATGACTTTCCGTTGCGCAGGACCCAATCCTCATCACCACTTGTTCAAGCCGGCCCCACAAAGTACAAAGCCTCCAAAAGGACTTCAACCCTGCTATAGCGGATTGCAGGTTACAGGATGCCGCTACCTTCCCGTCTAGCACAGCAAACTTTTAAAATTTTTTAATGGCGGAGAGAGTGGGATTTGAACCCACGGGGCCTTTCGACCTTACACGCTTTCCAGGCATGTCCCTTTGCCAACTCGGTCATCTCTCCATCTTTATTTGTTTCAATCTTTTGTTCCGGCAACCCTTAATTTAGTATAATATCACCCTGAGCGTAATATAACCAATATAAATAAAATATTTTAAGCTTTTAGCACTCATACTAAATTTACTTTTCCCTTAAGGATTTAAAAAAATCCTTCATTAACCGGGAACATTCTTCCTCTAGTATACCTGTTTCTATTTCTGTTTGATGATTAAACCTAGAATTATTTAGAATATTTATTATAGACCCACATGCACCGGATTTAATGTCCATTGCGCCTATCACAACTTTTTTTATTCTACCCTGCAAAATGGCTCCCGCGCACATAGGACAGGGCTCTATTGTAACATATATAGTACAATCCGTCAATCTCCATCTTCCTAAAAAATTACATGCATCTTTGATGGCAAGTATTTCTGCATGATATATAACATTTTTAGAAGTTTCTTTTAAATTGTGAGCTTTTGCTATTACCTTGTTGTCTTTAACTATAACAGCCCCTATTGGCACTTCCCCTTTATTAAACGCCTTTTTCGCCTCTTCTATAGCCAAAATCATAAACCTCTTACCCATATTTTTCTAAGTCTCCATATTGTATTTTTCACATCTGATAAAAATTTCGAATTTTCAATCGATATTTAATTTCATCTATTTAATTCTCCTTATAATGAAATTTTCATGTCTTGATATTGCTGTTTCTATTCTTTCTAATTGATCAGTATGCTGCTTTTGCCCATCAAATAACACAGTAATCTTAGGCATGACATCATGTTCTATCATAGTATTTGTTTTTCTAACCTCTTCTTCAAGCCTATCGAATCTTTTGTCTATAGATTCAAATCTTTTGTCTATAGATTCAAATCTTTTGTCTATAGATTCAAATCTTTTGTCTATATCCTCAAATTTTTTACTAAATTCACTATACATTTTCTCTATTAATTCAAATGTTTTTTCTTCCATAAACTTTCCCCCGTTTTAAAGATAGTTATATTATACATGGTGCACCTGGGAGGATTCGAACCCCCGGCACACGGTTTAGGAAACCGTTGCTCTATCCTACTGAGCTACAGGTGCACGGCAAAAGAAAATCTTATTTCATACAAGAATAATTTTAACATGTTTTCGTGCAAATATCAATTACTAATAAAATTCAGATAATGCCAATTCATTATGGGTCTTAGGTTTTGTCAAAAAGTTGAATAAGTAATAAAAGCAGTCATAGCTGCTTTTATTGTTTGCCTATTAAATCTATTCCGCCCATATAGCTCCTTAATGCTTCCGGAACAATAACATTGCCTTGTTTATCTTGAAAATTTTCTAATATAGCGGCAGTTGCTCTGCCTATCGCAAGTCCTGAACCATTGATAGTATGAACAAACCTTACCTTGCCTTTTTCTTCCGGTCTATATCTAATGTTTGCTCTTCTTGCCTGAAAATCCTCGAAATTACTACAAGAAGAAATTTCAACATATCCATTGTAACTTGGCATCCATACCTCTATATCATATTTAAATGCCGCGGTAAAACCTAGGTCCCAGGTACATATTTTTACCACCCTATATGGCAGTCCCAATATTTTCAATACTTCTTCCGCATCGTTTAACAGTTTCTCAAGTTCGTTGTATGACTCTTCGGGTTTGACAAATTTAACAAGCTCAACCTTATTAAATTGATGCTGTCTTATCAATCCCCTGGTATCCCTTCCGGCAGCCCCTGCTTCAGAACGAAAACATGGTGTATATGCTACATAGTTAAGTGGTAATTCTTCCTCCGGAATAATATCATCCCTATGAATATTAGTAACGGGTACTTCAGCTGTAGGTATCAAAAAATAATCTTTTTGTGGTATTTTAAACATGTCATATTCAAACTTTGGCAATTGTCCGGTACCTATCATACTATCTCTATTTACCATAAATGGGGGCAATATTTCCAAATATCCATGTTTTTCAATATGCAAATCCAGCATAAAATTAATCAATGCCCTTTCTAATCTTGCACCTAATCCCCTGTATAAAGCAAACCTCGCCCCTGTTATTTTTGATGCGGTTTCAAAATCAATAATACCTAAATCTGTAGCCACATCCCAATGTGGTTTCGGTTCAAAATCAAATTCAGTGGGTTCTAACCATCTCCTTACTTCTACATTGCATTCCTCTGTATCACCTTGCGGCACATCCGGATGAGGTACGTTAGGTATTCTGAGCAATATATATTCTAAATTATCCTCTACCTCTTTTATCTGACCATCTAAATCTTTAATTGTTGCCGAAAGGTCTTTCATTTTCACCATTGTTTCTGAAACATCTTTTCCTTCTTTTTTTAATTTAGGAATTTCTCTGGATACTGTATTTTGCTCATTTTTCATTTGCTCTACTTCTTGGAGAAGGGTTCTCCTTTTTTTGTCCAACTGTACAACCTCATCTAGACTAAAATCCTTCTCTCCCCTTTTATCCATAGCTGCTTTTATTTCATCCAAATTAGCTCTAATTCTTTTTATGTCTAACATTGTTATTTTTTCCTCCTATTTCTATAAATTTTGTGGCTCAGGCATTTAAACCTATCTCGTACTTTTTTAGCATGTTTTGATTGTTTTTATTAGTATATTACGCAGTCTCGCAACCTTAATTTTACTCCGTAGGAATATAACCGGGAGTGCCTGTGGCGCAAATTTGGTGTTCATTGCATTTGACCTACCATCGATTTGCCTTGCAAATCGGGT
>CAYLIZ010000020.1:0-4421 GCA_964383985.1 uncultured Alkaliphilus sp.
AGAAATCAAAGGTTTCCCGAATAAAGCACAAATTTTTTACTCATCAAATTCTTCTCTATGATGTAAACCTATAAGGTCTGTTACAGGTATTGTAAATATAATTCCCGTACCTGCTTCTTTTATTCTACCGGCCTTAACTATTGCTTCTTTGATTTGTTTATATTTTTCTGCCTCTGTGAGAATAATTATAATTTCTTTAGATGAATCTATGTTAATATTTAAAAATCTTTTGATTTCATGTTCTCCTGTTCCTCTGCCATATATAATTGTAGCACCCGAGGCACCTGCCCTTTTGGCATGTTCAACAATTTTATCTGCTTTTCCTCTTTCTACAATGGTTATTATACATTTTATATCAAGCATAGTTCTCCTCCTTTAAAACCTGGTTAATATGCCTAGTACCAATACAGATATCATAGCACCTATAGACGTAAGCCCTATAATTCCAAATCCCGATATGAGTGGGTCTACCGTTTTTATAACAGTGGCAAGCCCTATGGCCAATGCCATATTTAATGGAATATTAACAGGGCCGGTAGTAGCACTTGCCGAATCAAAAGCAATTGCAGCAAAAGGTTCCGGTGCAAAAAATGCAAGTATTATTACCAATACCAGTAACGGAATAACTATTTTTATATAAGAGATATTTAATAATATTTTAGTTACACCTATGGCCATTCCCAGACCAAATCCAACTGCTACCCCATGGATTAATACTCTGTGACGGATAGTTCCTATAGATAGTTCTTCTACTTCCAGCGCCAGAGCTTTTAAAGCAGGTTCTACTAACGTGCCTAAATAGCCTATTGTAAAGGCTATTATTACTATTAACCATCTTCTTTCTAATATATGTATATTTCTTCCAACAGAATCCCCTAACGGCAAAAGACTCATAGTTGTCCCCTTTAAAAATAAATGCAGGCCTAATATTGCAAGTACAAAACCCAATAAGAATTCCTTTAGATTATCTATAGGTCTTCTAAGTATTACAAGTTGGAAAAATGCCATTATGGCTGTTAAAGGAATTATACTTCGCATAGTTTCCCAAAGCGGAGCTAATATTTCTATTACCTTCATATCCAATACTCTCATATATTATCAACTCCCTTTTCGATTAGTTTGTTCATATATGCCCATTATAATATATATTATTTGATTTTACATTAACTTTCTCATCCTTTTGGATAAGGTATAATGAATTCAATGTCTTCTTTAGAATTAAAAAGTAGTGATATAATATCGCTACTTTCTATATTTTGTAATAAGATCTTGTTATTTTTCTAAAAAATCATTTTTTCTTATATATTCATCTAGATCATTTGTTGCCTCGACTAATTTAATTTGATTAGCGAACAACTTATTTTGTAAATCATTAATTAGAGTTTGTGCTTTTTCTAAATCATCTTCTTTTTTTAATAGCTCTTCCTTTAACGAATCAGCCTGCTCGTCCCCTTGCTTATTAGCCTCAATCTCTTCTATTCTTTTTTCAAGATTAGAATATGCTTCGTCTTTTTCATTCAACTGAGCATGAAGAGTTTCTACATGTTTCTCTAATTCACCGATTTTCAATTGAGATTGTTCTAATTCCTTTTTTATTTCCTCAAAATTAACTTTTATCTTTAAATATTGGTCTGCAATATTAATAGCAGTTAATACGGCAATCATAGAAGTACTGAGGTTTTTGTTAGATTCAGTTATAGCCCCCATCTTATCATCTACAAAACTGCTTACTTTTAATAAATATTCTTTAGGTTCAGTGCCCACGATAGGATATTCTTGCCCATTTATTTTAACTACAACCCTATTTTTTTGTTTCATTATTTAATCAGCCCCTTTTAGAAAGAAGTCTTTATTTATATATATTTTCTTTATATATTTAAAATATCCTGCTATATTTATAGATTTTTCTATAATTATTTTATAATGGCAACGGGCGAGCAAAGCTCGCCCCTACTTATTGTCTCAGTTTCCCGTCAAGTTTTTCACTTATTTCGGCTAAAATATTATTATGCACAATATCTACCTCTTCGTCCGTTAGAGTGCGCTTTTTATCCCTATAAGTAATAGTATATGCAACACTTTTTAGGTCTTTCTCAACTTGATTACCTTCATAAACATCAAATAATTTGAAACTTTCTAATATGTTCTCACCCTTAGATTTGATAATATCCTCAATTTGTTTTGCCAATACAGTTTTATTTACTACAACAGCAAAATCTCTAGTTATAGACGGATACTTGGCCAAGGGTTCATATGATTTTTCCATCTGTGAAAGTTTTAACAGAACACTTAAATCCAACTCCCCGCAGTAGCATCTTTTGTTTAGGTCATAATTTTCTATCACTATTGGATGTAATTCCCCAATGGTCCCTAAAATTTTATCCCCAACAACAACATTAGCACACCTGCCCGGATGATAAGTTGGATGATCTTTTTCAACTGTAAATTCATAATCCTTAATACCTAATTCATTTAACAATGTCTCTATAACACCTTTTAGTTCATAAAAATCTTCTTTTCCATAAATGGCTATTACCAGATTAGGAATTTCATAAGGCAGCTCTTTTTCCGAATTAGGACCGGAAACAAATACTTGCCCAATTTCGAAAGCCCTAAAATCTTCAACCTTGCGATTGATGTTTCCGGATGCAACTTCTAGCATGTTTGGAAGTAAACTGGTTCTCATGACACTGGTTTCATCTCCAAGCGGATTTATTAACCTTATCATATTTCTTTTTGCACTATTTTTACCAAGATTTATCATATCAATAGTTTTTGGACTAACAAAGGAATATGTTAAAATTTCATTAAAACCCATTCCGTTTAAGAGGTCTTTTATAATATCCCCTATAATTTGGTTTTCGGGCTTACCTCCTACTGCTATATTTCCTTTAGCCATAGTGGGCGGTATTTTGTCATATCCAAAAATCCTTGCCACTTCTTCTGCAAAATCCGCCTCCATTAAGAGATCCATTCTATAAGTAGGAACTGTTATTTCAATTATATCCTTTGAATTTTTTGCTTTCAACTCTAACCTTCTGAAAATGTCCACCATTTCTTCATTATTCAATGAAATTCCAAGGAGACTATTTATTTTTTCAGGTCTAATAGTGATTTTATGGGGTTTTATTTCTTCCGGATAGACATCAACCGCTCCTTTTAACACCTCTCCTGCACCCAATTGTACTATTAATTGACATGCCCTATCTGCAGCTAACCGAGCCACATTAGGATCTACACCTTTTTCAAACCTTGATGAGGCTTCTGTTCTAAGTGCTAATGCTTTGGAAGTTAATCTTGTAGTATTTGCATTAAAATGTGCAGACTCTAGTAAAATTGTATCAGTTTTTTCGGTCACTTCGGATTGTTCCCCACCCATAACTCCTGCAATAGCTAAATATTTGTTCGTATCAGCGATCATAGTCATAGTGGAATTTAATTTTCTTTTTACACCATCGAGGGTTGTAAACAATTCACCATCTTCAGCCTTTTTTACTATAATTTTATTTCCTTCGATATAAGAAAGATCGAAAGCATGTAATGGTTGTCCATATTCTAGCATTACATAGTTAGTGATATCTACTATGTTGTTAATTGGACGAACCCCGGCACTGATTAATCTTTGTTGCATCCACTGGGGCGAAGGGCCTATTTTTATATTTCTAATGACTCTGGCCACATATCTAGTACAGCCTTCCGTATCTTCTATTTCCACGAAAATATAATCATCAGCCCTTTCTTCTGTCTCTGTTACTTCCACCTCAGGATAATTTACTTTTTCATTTAATGTAGCCCCTGCTTCCCTGGCTATACCTAAAATGCTTAAACAATCGGGTCTATTTGAAGTAATTTCAAATTCAATTATTTCATCCCTTAAATTGAGGACTTTGATAATATCTTCTCCTAGGGGATAATCTCTGTCTAATACCCAAATTCCATCTTTGATTTTTTCAGGCACCATAGCCTTTGGAATGCCTAATTCGTTGGCAGAACAGAGCATTCCTTCCGAAACCTCGCCCCTAATTTTTCCTTTCTTTACTTTTAACCCTCCCGGTAGCACTGCACCATGTACTGCAACAGGAACATAATCACCCTCGGTAATATTGTCTGCCCCGGTTATAACTTGAAATTTTTCTTTTCCTATATCTACTTCACAAATAACTAATTTGTCTGCATTAGGATGTTTCGTAATAGTTTCAATTTTGCCGACTACAACATTTTTAATATTATCACCTGATATATCTATCTCTTCTACCATTGTTCCGGACATTGTCATTTTGTCTGCAAATTCATTAGTATCTATATCAATATCTATATAATCCTTAAGCCAGTTCATCGATACAAGCATGATTTAATTCCTCCTGTTTTATTATATTTTACCTAGATTCATTAACGGGCGACCAAAGGTCGCCCCTACTTTT
>CAYLIZ010000020.1:4521-19425 GCA_964383985.1 uncultured Alkaliphilus sp.
CGACCAAAGGTCGCCCCTACTTTTAGGATTTTTTATTGAAATGAGCTATAAGAGTTATTCATATTCGAAACCGTAATCGAGTGTATTTTTTATTAAATTTTTAAATTGCATATTTATATTAAAATTGATTAATAAAGCGCATATCATTTTCGAACAATAAGCGAATATCATCAATTCCATATTTTTGCATAGTTAAGCGATCTATCCCCATGCCAAATGCAAATCCACTATATATTTCAGGGTCTATATCACAATTTCTAAGTACATTCGGATGAACCATACCTGAACCCAAAACTTCCATCCAACCACTTCCTTTACATACACTGCACCCTTTCCCTTTACATTTAAAACAGGTGGCATCAACCTCTGCACTGGGTTCCGTAAATGGAAAGTTATGAGGCCTAAATTTTATTTGGGTATCAGGCCCAAAGAAGTGTTTTGCAAATACCTCCAATGTACCTTTCAAATCCCCCATGGTTATGCATTTATCTACTACAAGACCCTCTATTTGATGAAACATAGGGGAATGAGTAGCATCCGGGGTGTCGTTTCTAAAACAACGTCCCAAAGAAATAATTCTAATAGGTGGTTTCATTTTTTCCATAACTCTAACTTGCACCGGTGAGGTTTGCGTCCTCAAAATTATATTTTCATTTATATAAAAGGTATCACTCATATCCCTAGATGGGTGATTTTTAGGTGCATTTAAAGCATCAAAATTATAATATACTGTTTCAACCTCCGGACCTTCTGCAACTTCAAAGCCCATACTTATAAATATATTTTTTAAATCATCCATAGCCTGCGTAAGAGGATGCCTTCGCCCTATTTTTATTTTTTTTCCGGGCATTGTAACATCGATTGTTTCAGATTGTAATTTTTTTCCTAATTCTTTGTCCTTAATAGTCTTTTTTGCCTCTTCCAATATATTTTCTATATTTTCCCTGACAGTATTAGCCATTTTACCTATTAAAGGACGCTCCTCCGGGCTTAGAGCACCCATACCCCTTAATATTTCAGTTAATTCTCCTTTTTTGCCTAGATAACGAACCCTAGCTTCTTCTAAATCAGCCATAGAATCGGCTTCATTAATTCTTGATATAGCCTCCTCTTTTAATGCTTTTAATTTTTCTTCCATAATAAATCCCCTTTCCAAATTCTGCATATAAAAAAGCTCCGTCCCAACAAAAGGGACGAAGCTTTTACTCCGTGGTACCACCCAAATAATCTGTCATGTACTACTAACAAACCACTTTATGACATTAACGGTGTCAACCGATAAAACCTACAACCTCAGTAAGGATTCAATTTTATAACTCAAGAGCGAATTTCTGCTATACTTGCCTTAAGATAATTTCAGCCTATGTTATCTTTTCTCTTTTAAAACAGTTTATAGCTTACTTTTCTCTATCAATGTTTTTGTCTATTTAATTTATTTATCTATATCAATTATCAATCGATAATTTTTTATACATAATATAGGCTATAATGGAACCTGTCAACTCAAATAACTTCCAAAACACGTCAGAAGTTTTCATTGTTCCACTTCCCTTCCTTTAAGCCATCGTATACATATTATAGCATAGCTTAAAGGTTGAAACAAGTTGGTTTACATAAAGAAATATAATTTTTAAAATATTCAAATCTTTCTTAAATACTTTTCTTCAACAGCTTTATATATTAAAATACCGGCAGCTATAGCTGCGTTTAAGGATTCTATTTTGCCTAAAATAGGTATTATAACCTTTTCGTCCACATTATATAATATTTTTTCATCAATTCCATTTGCCTCATTACCTATTACTATACCGATATCCCCATTATAATTAATATCAACATAAGTTTTATCAGTATTTAAATCTGCCGCTATTAGTTTAACATTCTTCTCTTTTAAATATTCTATCCATGAATCATCTTTGCATTGTATAATAGGCAAATAAAATATGGCCCCCATCGTAGCCCTAAGAACCTTATCATTGTAAGGATCAACACTTCCTTTTGTTACTAGCACAGCGTCAACTTTAGCACTCTCAGATGTACGTATAATTGTACCCATATTTCCGGGGTCTTGTATTCTATCTAATATAACAAAAAATAATTCCCTATCATCTTTTAATTCTAAATCTTCTAAAGTTGTGTTTTTCATATTAACCACAGCCATAATACCTTGAGGACTTTCAGTGGTAGCAATTTTGTTAAATAGCCGGCCGGGCACTTCATAAATAACATAATCTTTTTCAATAACCTTATTTAATAAATCTGTACCACCTTGAACATTGTACAAACCTTCACTATAAATAATATATTCAATATATCCGTTATATTTTAAACATTCTTCAATAATTCTTATGCCTTCTATTACAAATTGCTGATTTTTTACTCTTTTCTTTTTAAGTTGGAGTGATTTAATATATTTAATTATTGTATTACTTTCGCTACTAATTAGTTTTATTCCCATTTTATCACCGAACTTATTTTTGAAGTTTTTCTAAATCTTTATTACGACCAATAACTACAAGAATATCTCCATCTTTAATGCAATCCGTAGCTGTAGGTGAAATATTAATTTGACTATCATGTTTTATTGCCATAACATTAATTCCATATTTAGATCTTACATTTAAATCTAATAAAGTTTTTCCTATCCATTCACTAGGAGCTGTTATTTCCATAATGCTATATTCCGGTGATAACTCTATATAATCTAGTATGTTGCCGGATACTAAATTATGAGCTACACGTATACCCATATCTCTTTCAGGAAAAACTACACGATCCGCACCTATTTTAAATAATAATTTTGCATGGATTTCACTATGAGCTTTAGCTACGACATATTTAACACCTAACTCTTTTGCCATTAATGTTGTCATTATAGAAGCCTGTATATTGGAACCTATTGTAATAATTGCAACATCAAAATTTCGTATTCCTAAAGATTTTAAAACGTTTTCATCAGTAGCATCAGCTTGAATAGCATGAGTTACTTCCTCGGAAATATATTGAATGATTTCCTCGCTACTGTCAATAGCTAATACATCATGTCCCATATTATACAATGTTCTTGCAACACTACTTCCAAAACGACCGCATCCTATAACAACATATTGTTTCATACTTATCCTTCCTATCCTACTAAAATTTTCCCTTCCGGATATTTAATATTTACTTTATATTTATGTTGTTGTCTTGCTAGAGCAAATGCAATTGTAAGAATACCTACCCTACCTGCAAACATCATTAAAATAAGTAAAACCTTACCAAAGCCACTTAACATAGGTGTTATTCCTAAAGTTAAACCAACTGTTCCAAATGCAGATACAGTTTCAAATAAAACTTCAGTCAAATCGAACCGGCTATCAGTAATGGATAATATCATTGTAACAGAAATAATTAAAAAAATACCTATAATAGCAATTGTCAAAGCTCTATTAACTATATCCCTAGATATTCTTTTTCTAAATAATTCTGTTTCGCTTTTGCCTTTAATAACAGAAACTGCTGTAAAAAAAATTACACCTAAAGTTGTGGTTTTAATACCTCCTGCTGTAGATGCCGGAGAACCTCCTATATACATTAATATAATAGTTAACAACTTTGAAGCGTTTCTCATTTGAGAAAAATCAACAGTATTAAAGCCGGCTGTTCTAGTAGTTACAGATTGAAAAAATCCGGATAAAAACTTGTTACCTATATTTAAGTTCCCTAAAGTTCTTGGATTTCTCCATTCCAAAACTGTAAAACCAATAAAACCTACTATCAATAGTAATAAAGTAATTACTAATACCATTTTAGTATGAAAAGATAGTTTTTTCAATTTTTTGTTGGTAATTACATCTGTTATAACAGAAAAACCAATGCCTCCAATAATAATTAAAAGTGGTATTGTAATAGATACAATAGGATCTGATACATATGGTGTTAATCCTCTTCCATTACCTATTAAATCAAAACCTGCATTACAAAAAGCAGAAACTGAATGGAATATAGAGTAAGCTATACCGGTTATCCATCCATATTGAGGAATAAATTTAACAGAAAGAAATAGAGCACCTAATCCTTCTATTACAAAAGTCATTAATACAATATATTTAGTAAAACGTACAAGTCCTGCTAAATTATACTGATTTAATGCCTCTTGAATAACTAGTCTTTCCTTTAAAGATATTTTTTTTCCTAATATAATAAAAAACATAGTAGCTAATATCATAAATCCTAAGCCACCTACTTGTATTAAGAACAAAATAACAATTTTCCCAAATACAGTCCAATAAGTACCGGTATCTACAACAGTTAAACCCGTAACACATACTGCTGATGTAGAGGTGAAAAGAGCATTAATAAAACCTACACTTTCAACGCTTTGAGAAGCTATAGGCAGATTTAATAATAAACCTCCAATTAATATTATTGATGCAAAGCCTATTACTAATACTTGTGTAGGGGCCAGTTTTACATTGTACATGCCTTTTTTAACATACATATTTAAACACCGTCCATATAACTTAAGTATGTTTATTCACCATATTTAATTTCTATAATACATTTATAGAATATTATCTATATTATTAGTAAAAATTTATACTATACGTATTATAATTATGTCATCTGAAATTGCATAACAATAGTGTATTTTATCCCTATAGTAAAAAGTGCTTAAATTACACCTTAACTAAACCTTTGTCTGTAAAGTTATAAAAAGATCTACATTTTATATTTAGGTGTAATACCAAGTTTTCTAAAGTAGATCTTTTAAAACTTTGTGTAATATTAACTCTCTACATTTGTATTGAAAATTTAATTCATAAACATATTATAAATAATTCTTAATAAAGATTCTTAACTATGCGTTTAATTTTTGCTTTGCTATTTCAACTAATTGTGCAAAACCCTCTTTATCATAAATAGCCATTTCCGATAACATTTTTCTATTCATTCCAATACCGGATAGCCTTAGGCCATTCATAAATCTTGAATAGGACATACCATTTAACCTGGCAGCAGCATTTATTCTTGTAATCCAAAGTCTTCTAAAGTCTCTCTTTTTCAACTTTCTACCCACATACGCATTGCTCAATGCCTTCATAACAAATTGGTTAGCAGGTCTGTATAATTTGCTTCTAGCCCCCCTAAAACCTTTCGCTAATTTTAAAACTTTTTTATGTCTTTTATGGGCTGTCTTTCCGGTTTTGATTCTAGCCATTGTTCCCAACCTCCTCTTTTTCCTGCATTATTTATATGGCAATAATTGTGCAATTCTTTTTTGATCGCTTTTGGACACTAAGCCGGATTTTCTAAGTTTTCTTTTTCTTTTCGGTGATTTTTTAGTTAAAATATGGCCTCTATAAGCTTTACTTCTTTTGAGTTTACCTGTAGCTGTTTTTTTAAATCTTTTTGCTGCTCCTCTATGAGTTTTCATTTTTGGCATCTGTTTTTCCTCCCCTCAAATTATGCATTTCTAGGAGCCAAAATCATAATCATCTGTCTTCCTTCTAATCTTGCTTCTCTTTCTACAACACCTGCTTCTTCCAACAAGGTAGCAAACTCTTTAATTACACTCTTACCTTTACCGGTATTACTAAGTTCTCTACCCCTGAACCTTAAAGATACTTTAACTTTATCTCCATTCTTTAAAAACCTGCTAGCCTGGTTTGCTTTGACATTTAAATCATGAGTTTCAATATTTGCGCTGAGCCTTATTTCTTTAACATTCACTGTTTTCTGGCTTTTTCTTGCTTCTTTTTCTCTTTTTGCAAGCTCATACTTATATTTCCCATAATCCATAATCTTACAAACAGGCGGCCTTGCTTTGGGCGCAATTTTTACTAAATCCAAATTCTTACTATTTGCAATCTTTTGTGCCTCCCTAGCCGACATGATTCCTATTTGATCACCATTTGTATCAATAACCCTTATTTCTCTATCCCTAATACTTTCGTTAATTTGTTGATCGTTAATTTCCTTAATAACCTAACACCTCCTATATTTTAAAAAACCTTATATTACCTAAATGATTTTTATATTGTTCTTGCCTACATGTTTTTACGCAAAAATATAAAGCGGATAGTTAGACTATCCGCATGATTTTGATGCAAAATAATTGATACAAATACCATATTAACCCAACTAGCCGGCGCTGTAAGGTGAGAAGCGGAAGTCTTCTACTTCGTTTACTTATACAGTCTATCAATGTATAAATCTTTTGTCAATATATATTCTAATAATCCTTTTGTATTTTTTTCCTACATTTCTGTATTTATACCAATTATGTTTGCCTTTATTTTGGGTAAGCTAACATCAGAGACTACAAAAAGGTTGGTGACTATATGAAAAAAAAAGTAATCAAGATTATTCTCTATATATTTATAACATTAACTATTATATCAAATATTTTTCAATTTACAAATTTTCAATTTTATAAAGTATTTACCCCAAAAAACAATATGTTAATACTAGGTATAACTGTTTTACTATCTATTTACTATACAATATTAAACAAAAATCCACAATATGCACATGTAACTATAAACACAGAAAAAAGAGATAAAAACCAAAGTTCCAACGAATTTTTCACTAAACCAAAAGTTACATTCCAGGATGTTGCGGGATTAGAGGAAGTTAAAGATGAATTAGTAGAAGTTATTGATTTTATTAACAAATCGGAAAAATATAAGAAAATGGGAGCCAGAATTCCTAAAGGCATATTATTTTATGGACCTCCCGGAACAGGTAAAACCCTACTTGCTTCCGCCGTGGCCGGGGAAACAAAATCTACATTTTTTTCGGCCAGTGGTTCTGAATTTGTTGAAAAATATGTGGGTGTAGGGGCCAAAAGAGTTCGCGAACTTTTTGAAAGAGCCAAAAGAGAAGCGCCTAGCATAATTTTTATCGATGAAGTTGATGCTATCGGAGCCAAACGCCATTTGGATAGTAATAACGAAAAGGATCAAACATTAAACCAGCTATTAGTTGAACTAGATGGGTTCAATACAGATCAAACCGTAGTAGTTATTGCAGCCACTAATAGATTGGATCTCCTGGATGAAGCGTTGTTACGTCCCGGCAGGTTCGACAGGCATATGTATATCAGCAATCCAAACGTAAGAGACAGAGAAGAAATTTTAAAAATACACACTAAAAATAAACCTTTAGACTCTGATATAAGCATTGCCGACCTGGCCCGTAAAACCCATGGTATGAGTGGGGCCCACTTATCCAACATTGCAAATGAAGCTGCAATAATAGCAGTCAGGGAAAATAAACGTGTAATTACAATATCCCATTTCGAACAAGCAATCGAGAGAGTAGTTGCGGGACTAGAAGTTAAAAATCCTACTATTTTATCTAAGGAAAAAGAGGTTGTATCCTACCATGAGGCCGGTCATGCTCTTGTCGGAAAAATATTAAATACGGATATAGTTCAGAAAGTATCTATTATCCCAAGGGGACAATCACTCGGCTATATTATTCATATGCCCCAGGATGACCGATATATCTTAACTAAGGAAGAGTTATGCAACAAAATTATGGTGATGCTTGGCGGTAGGGCGGCAGAAAAACTGGTTTTTAACCACCTATCTACCGGAGCGAAAGACGACCTTAAAAAGGTTACCGAAATTGCAATGCAAATGGTATGTGAATATGGCATGAGTGATTTAGGTTTTGTTCATAATGAGCCTAATATAATCCGCTCATTGAGCGATTCCATAAATCAAGAAATCAATAAAATAATAGACGAATGTTATAAAACAACATATAACTATTTAGAGAAATACAGAGATGAACTAGAAAAATTGTCTGCTGCTCTTCTGGAAAAAGAGTCCCTTAACAAAACGGAGTTAGATGAATTATTAGGAGACTTTTTGCCGGGCCCCGGACCTAAAGATGAAGAAAAAGAACTAGAGGCAGTATAATATTGGAAAATGAAGATTAAAAATTGATAGTAAGCGGGAGACCAAAGGTCTCCCCTACTACATTCTAATAAAACAGTTGTAAGGGTAGACTCATGTGTCTTCCTTAATAAACTATCGTCTTTCTTCGATTTCTTTGACAATATCATTAATGAAAGTTTCTACCGATACAGAACCTAGTTCACCTTTATCCCTTGATCTGACGGATACTTCTCCTGATTCTATTTCTTTGTCGCCGATTATCAGCATGTATGGAATTTGGGATAGTTGGGCTTCTCTTATTTTATAGCCTACTTTTTCGTTTCTGGTATCTACTTCTACACGTATTCCTTTTTCCTTCATTTCTTTTTCAAGCTTTAAACAATGTTCAATATGTTTATCTGTGATGGGCAGTATTTTAACCTGAACGGGAGAGAGCCAAGTTGGAAATCTTCCTGCATAATGCTCTATTAATATACCAATAAATCTCTCTATGCTACCGAATATAACCCTATGCAGCATTATAGGCCTATGATTTTCACCATCTGCACCTACATAAGTTATATCAAATCTCTGTGGCATTTGAAAATCTAACTGGATTGTTCCACATTGCCATGTACGTCCAATGCAATCCTCCAAATGAAAATCTATCTTTGGCCCATAGAATGCGCCGTCACCCTCATTTATTTTATACAGTAATTCTTTTTCTTCTAAGGCAGCCTTTAAATCACCTATAGCAATGTCCCATTCTTCGTCCGTACCCATAGCATCTTCCGGTTTTGTGGATAATTCGACATGATATTTAAACCCAAAAATGCCGTATACATAATCTACAATATCTATTATTCCAATTATCTCGTCCTTAATTTGCTCCGGCAATATAAATAGGTGGGCATCATCCTGTGTAAAACTTCGAACTCTCATAAGCCCATGCAATACACCGGATAATTCGTGCCTATGTACTATCCCAAGTTCCCCCATTCTGATAGGCAGGTCTCTATAGCTATGCCTTTTTCTGTTATATATCAATATAGCTCCCGGGCAGTTCATCGGTTTTATTGCATAATCCCCCTCATCTATCTTAGTAAAATACATATTTTCTTTATAATGCTCCCAATGTCCCGACTGTCTCCAAAGTTTTTCGTTTAAAATGATGGGGGTTTTTATCTCTTCATACCCGCGTTTTGCATGTTCTTCTCTCCAAAAATCTTCTAATATATTTCTAACAACCATTCCTTTTGGATGGAAAAAAGGAAAACCCGGTCCTTCTTCGCTTAGGCTAAATAAATCTAATTCTCTACCTATTTTTCTATGATCTCTTTTTTTGGCCTCTTCCAATCTATGAAGATATTTTTTTAAATCTGATTTCTTAGTAAAAGATGTTCCATAAATCCTTTGAAGCATCTTGTTTCTCTCGTCGCCTTTCCAATAAGCACCTGCTGTATTGAGCAGCTTGATTGCCTTTACCTTACCTGTAGAAGGCACATGGGGACCTGCACAGAGGTCTACGAATTCACCCTGTCTATAAAATGAAACTTCTTCTCCTTCCGGAAGATCTTCTATCAGTTCCACTTTATAGTCTTCACCTTGTTCTTTTGCAAATTCAATAGCCTCATCCCTTGGCAATACAAATCTTTCCAAGTCCAAATCTTCTTTGATTATTCTCTTCATTTCCTCCTCTATTTTTTCCAAATCCTCCGGTGTAAAGGTATGTTCAGAATCAAAATCATAATAAAAACCGTTCTCTATAGGCGGTCCTATAGCCAGTTTTGTATTAGGGTAAAGCCTCTTAACCGCCTGTGCTAAAATATGTGCACTAGTGTGGCGCAAAAAATCTTTGCCATTGTCATCCTCAAATTTTAAGATATTTAATTCACTATCTTCATCTATGGTATTCATCAAATCGACATTTTTTCCATTTAATTCAGCACCCACAGCTACCCGTGCGAGGCCTTCACTGATTTGCCTTGCAACATCCAATACAGATACACCTTTTTCAACTTCACGAATTGAACCGTCTTTTAGTTTAACCCTTATTACAGACATAATATTCCTCCTAATCTTTTGTTAATACAAAAAATCCCCCATCCCACTAAGATTAATAGGACGAGGGATATACCCCGCGGTTCCACCTAATTTGATATTTCCACTTTAATGATTGTAACGAAATCATCGGTTATCCTTTCACCTTTAGGCTACTAGGTAACAGCTCCGGGGTAGTTTTCAATTGTCCATATATAAAAGCACTTCCAGCCAAGGTACTTTCTCTCTTGATACTGGACATAACCTACTCTTCCCCTTCAATGCCATATGATATTAAATTGCTTTACTATCTTAGTATGATTACTAGTATAATTATTGGTATTAACTTTGTCAAATAAATCTATTTTCTTATTCTTTATTTACATTTGCCCGTACATTACACCATTTACAGCCATCACAAAAATGTATTTTTTCCGGGAATATCTCCTGTAAGGTTTTAATAACATCAGTATCCTTTAGTATAAATAATTTATGAATTATTATTTGTTTGGGTGCGATAGTAATCAATGCACTGATTAAAAGGTCATCCTGATTGATATCGCTTTCCGAAAGTTCTATAGCAACATTTTTCATATAATCATTGTTTAATAACTCGTTGTGTTGGTCATATATTTTAAATCTAGTTTCTTTATCAAAAACCACATGAGCTATTTCAAATTTAGATTCCTGAACATCTACAAAATATTTTAATAATTTAATAAACTCATTATATTCTTTATCTATTAGAAAATCTTCTACTGCTGTTTCTATTATTTCGTTTAAATCTAATAAACAGTCTTTTAATCTAAACAAAATAAACCCACTCAAATTAATTTCTGTATTATTTTTTAAGTAATCAATTAATTGTTGTAAAATTTTAGATTTGGAATTTAAAATATCATCCCTTGGTAAAAATCTGTCCATGTTTTTTTCTTCTAATATATCTAAACAATCCTTATAAATCTCCATTCTTTCCTTCAAGCTAAAACAACAATAATTAGTGTTAATTATATGTTCAATCAAACCCGGTTTCTCGTAATCCCTTATATATTCATAAAGAGCATTTGAAGCACAAAATTTAAATATGTTTATAAAATCATTAATTGTATAATCCTTTATGCTCTCAATAGACACGCTATAGTTTAAATAATAAAAAGGTTCAATATAATATATTCTTTCTTCTATATCTATTCCTTCATCATAGAAATGCTCAAGTATAAATTGTATCTTTTCTTGAACCTTATTTGCACTTTTTTCTGTCAAAATAGACAACAAATTCAACTGTTATCACTCCCTTCTAATGTAATAATAGTATGTGTTTAATGCTTAATACTATTCTAATGATAACATTACATAATATTCAATTTAACCCGATAGATTACAATTCCATTAGCCCTATATCTATGTATCCAAAAAATTAAACTCCACTATTTATTATCCATAAGTTTTTTATAAGATTTAAATTTTTTTTCAATATGGGGGTTATCTTTTAAAAAACTTAAATAAGTTATTATACATTCCAATGTTTCTTTGCTTATTGTATGCTCTATTTTTTCAGTTTCCTCCAATACCCCCTCAGTCACTCCTATGGACCTGAGGAAACTTTCCACAATGTTGTGCCGCACGAGCAACATATTACCCTTTAGCTTCCCCTTTTCCGTCAGTGTAATTACACCGTATCTTTCATAATTAACTAAATGAATTTCAGCTAATTTTTGAACCATACGAGTAGCCGAAGGAGGTTGTACATTTAATGCGTTGGATAATTCATTAATCCTTGTATATCCACTATCTTTTGATAATCTGTATATCATTTCAACATAATCTTCCATAGAAGGCGTTAAAAGTCCTTGATCTTTTTTGATATATTCGCTGAAAGTGAAAAAATCTTCTTTCATACAATCACCCTTTCAAGCTGAACCTCTTGCTAATATTAAAATATATGTGCAAATAAAATGTTTTATGTTAAGACAAGTTTCAAATACTTGCTGTAATTCATAGTCTATATATTAAGTTAGCTTAGGGTAACTTTTAAAAATTGTCCTGAGTATCTATATTTTCAAATAAAATTTAAACTCTTTCTGAGTTTGCAAGGCATAAATCAATGAAAGGATGATGAAGCATGAATGAAAAATGTATGCCCCTTTATAAGGTTGATGTTGGTTCCAAGGCTGAAATATTTAAGCTTTTGTCAACAGGGCTTCCTAGAAGAAGAATGTTAGATCTAGGTATTATTCCCGGGACCGCCATAGATGTTATTAGAAAAAGTCCTTTGGGCGACCCCATCGCCTATAATATTCGCGGAGCATCAATTGCGCTGAGAGAAGAGGAAGCTAAACAAATTTTAGTTAATAAAATTAATTAATCTAAAAGGAGAGATAATATCATGAACTCGGCTTGTAAATCTTGTCCGAAAATATCTTTAAGTCAAAATTTTAATATCAAACTAGAAGACAGTGATGAACTTGTAATTGCACTAGCCGGTAATCCCAATGTGGGAAAAAGTACGGTATTTAATGCTTTAACGGGCCTCAACCAACATACAGGCAATTGGCCCGGTAAAACCGTGTCGAATGCCAGAGGAAATTATAAGCACAGAGACAAAAAATTTGTTCTTGTTGATTTGCCCGGCACTTACTCACTGTTAGCAAACTCTGTTGAAGAACAGGTGGCAAGGGATTTTATATGTTTTGGAAAACCCGATGCTACTATAGTTGTTGCTGATGCTACTTGTCTTGAAAGAAATTTGAATATAGTTCTACAAATAATGGAACTTACAGACAAAGTTATTTTATGCATGAATCTCATGGATGAAGCGAAACGAAAAGGAATTTCAATAAATATAAAACAGCTGGAAAAGGAACTTGGAATTCCGGTAGTGGCTACAGTAGCTAGAAAAGGTAAAGGGTTGAATGAACTGATGGATAAGACATATAATGTTGCCCTAGAGCTAGAAATCCCATCGCCTAAACGAGTTGAATATCCCAAGATTGTAGAAGATAAAATTAATCAAATTTCAAAAGAATTACAAAATACCTTAAAAGGTAAACTAGACGCAAGATGGGTGGCTCTGAGACTTATAGAGGGAGATACTACAATACTGGAATCTATCAATACATTCATATTAGGCAAAGAAGAAGCAAATATTAAGGAGGAGGGAACTTGTATATATGGGTATCAGTAAAGGTAAGGATGGATATATAACAGAGTCTTTGGGAGATACTTTGGATGGAGGGGAAAATGAGCAGTTAAGAGATATAATTGTCAGCAGTATATATACTAGAGCTGAGAGAATAGCTAATAAGGTTGTTAAGGAGGATAAAAACAAAAAGATTGACTGGGACAGCAAGTTAGATAATATTTTAACATCAAGGTATACAGGTTTTCCGATAATGTTTCTTTTGCTTGGGCTTGTATTCTGGATAACCATAGTCGGTTCTAATTTTCCTTCGGAGCTGCTGGCAGATCTACTCTTCGGAATAGAAGACCACTTGACAAACGGGCTTATGGCTATAAATACTCCACAATGGTTGCATGGAATATTGATATTGGGCGTCTATAGAACCTTGGCATGGGTGATATCTGTAATGCTTCCTCCAATGGCTATATTTTTCCCACTTTTTACTTTCATGGAGGACTTAGGTTACCTACCAAGGGTAGCATTTAACTTGGATAGGTTATTTAAAAAGGCCGGTGCCCACGGCAAACAATCCCTCACCATGAGTATGGGTTTTGGTTGCAATGCAGCGGGGATTATAGCATGTAGGATAATTGAATCTCCAAGGGAGCGCCTCATTGCAATGCTTACAAACAATTTTATTCCATGTAATGGGCGTTTTCCAACCTTAATTGCACTGTCTACTATCCTCTTGAGTGGTTTAATCGCTAGCCAATTTAGTAATTTAACAGCGTCTTTACTCGTATCTGTACTAGTATTGATTAGTGTAGTAGTAACACTAGCAATTTCGTGGTTATTATCTAAAACATTTCTTAAGGGAGTGCCTTCCTCATTTACCCTGGAACTTCCGCCCTATAGAAGGCCACAACTTGGAAGAATATTGTATACGTCTTTAATAGATAGAACTATATTTGTATTAGGCAGAGCTATAGTCGTTGCAGCCCCTGCCGGAATAGTAATCTGGCTACTGGCCAATATAAATATCAATGGAATTAGTATATTAAACCACAGCGCCGCATTTTTACAGCCTTTTGCAAATCTAATCGGGTTAGATGGTTTTATACTGATGGCCTTTATCTTAGGGTTCCCCGCTAATGAGATAGTACTGCCCATATTGACCATGAGTTACATGGCAGAAGGAGCGATGTTAGAATTAAGCAGCATTCAGGCTTTGAAAGAATTATTTATTGCCAATGATTGGACTTGGATGACTACATTAAATTTTATGTTATTTACTTTATTCCATTTTCCCTGCGGCACAACCCTTTTAACTATAAAAAAGGAATGTGGCAGTAACAAATGGACATTATTCAGTGCTATTATGCCTACTGTAGTCGGCGTTATAATTCTATTTGCGATAACACAATCGGTTAGATTCCTAGGCTTAATATAGAAAACACGCAAAAATTAAAAAAATGATGAGATTTTAATCTCATCATTTTTTAGTATTTCACCATAACATAAAACAGTATTAATCTAAATATATATGTAAACCTCAAGGTTTGCAAAGCTATAGATTATATACTCCATTTTATTAAAATTGATGAAACAACTTTAATTATGCTCTTGATACGTTGGTAGCTTGAGGTCCTTTATCCCCTTCAACAATTTCAAATTGAACTTCTTGACCTTCTTCTAATGTTTTAAATCCATCCATATTAATAGCCGAATAGTGTACAAATACATCATCACCATCTTCTCTAGAAATAAAACCGTACCCTTTTTCTGAGTTAAACCATTTTACAATACCATTTTCCATTAAAAATTTCCTCCTAAAACTTATTGAACTTAGATTAATAAACCTTTATTCTACAT
>CAYLIZ010000021.1:0-19148 GCA_964383985.1 uncultured Alkaliphilus sp.
CTGGTTTTGCCTCTGTAGACTAGGCCTGCTGTAGCGTCTATTGTGATTATTTCTCCGTCGTTTAACTTTCTAGTTGCCATATATGCACCTACTAATGTTGTTTTCTGTAGATTTAACCCTACAATAGCCCCATGACTTGTTAGCCCACCTTCCTCCGTAATTATAGCGGATGCCTTTTCTATAAGTGGAACTAGATCCTTGTCAGTATATCTTGCTACTAAAATATCCCCGTCTTTTACCTTATCATAATCATCCCTGTCATTTATAATGGCCACCCTTCCTGTAACGGATTTGTCTCCTATTGCTGTTCCTATTAAAATAACCTCTCCTACGGTATGGACCTTAATTAAGTTTGTAGTGCCTATTGTCCCTACAGGTACCCCGGCCGTGATAACCACAATGTCGCCATTGTTAATAAATTTGGCTTCCAAGGCTTTATCTACAGACGCAACTATTACATCATCAGTAGAATGGAATCGTTTGGTTAATACACTATATACGCCCCAGATCAAAGACAATCTTCTTCTAATATGTTCATCTGTTACTGCCGCAATAATTGTTACTGCAGGTCTAAATTTAGATACCATTCTAGCTGTAAACCCGGAAGACGTAGCTGTTAGAATGGCAGATGCACCCAAATCTGCAGCTATTTTACATGTTGCATAGCTGATAGCATCCGTCACTAATGTTTCCTTCTCAACAGCCTTGTCCCCCAATAATCTTCTATAATCAATGGCCTCTTCTGTGCGTCTGGCAATACTGTCCATAGTTTTTACTGCATCTACAGCATATTTTCCTATAGCTGTTTCTCCGGATAGCATGATAGCATCTGTACCATCAAATATAGCATTTGCAACATCTGTTGCCTCCGCACGGGTTGGTCTTGGATTTCTTATCATGGAATCTAACATCTGAGTTGCTGTAATAACAGGCTTACCGGCCCTATTGCATTTTTTAATTATCTCCTTTTGTGCTAATGGAATTTCCTCTGTAGAAATTTCTACACCTAAATCCCCTCTCGCTATCATTATTCCGTCGGATGCCCTAATAATTTCATCTATATTGTCTAAGCCCTCCCGGTTTTCAATTTTAGAAATAATTTGGATATGATATACATCATTATCTTCTAAAATTTCCCTAATTGCTAAAACATCCGATGCCTTTCTAATAAATGAAACAGCAATAAAATCTACATCCTTTTTTATGCCGAATTTAACATCAGATTTGTCTTTCTCAGTAATAGCAGGTAGGTTAAGTTTCGCCATAGGTACATTTACACCTTTATTATTGGATATAACACCGCCATTTTCTACAATACACTCAATATCTGTATCATTAATTATTTTTTTGATGCGAAGCCCTACTAGCCCATCATCTATTAAAATAGTGTCCCCTTCATTTACATCTTTAGGAAGTCCATCGTAACTTACATTGCATATTGTATTATCACCTGATATATCCCTTGTGGTAATGGTAAAAGTTTGTCCTTCCTCAAGCTCTACTTCAGAATTTTTAAATTTACCCGTTCTAATCTCTGGGCCTTTAGTATCTAATAAAATAGCTACAGGTTCATTTAACTCCCATCTTACTTCTTTTATTGTGTTTACTCTCTGTTCGTGTTCTTCATAATCCCCATGTGAAAAATTAAGTCTGGCAACATTCAGCCCATTTAGCACAAGCTCCCTAAACACATCTTTTGATTCACTTGCAGGACCAATAGTGCATACAATTTTTGTCTTTCTCATTTTAAAAACCCCCTGATCAATATATCAGTTAAATTGATAATACATTTGCCAATTCATAACTATCCATATCAAAAGTCTTTTTAATACTCAACGCTTCGCCCAAGTCCATATCAATAATATTTTTGCCCCGCACCCCTACGGCTTTGTTTGCAACCCCTTCTAATAACAATTTTACAGCTCTTGCCCCCATTTTGCTGGCTAGAATTCTGTCAAAAGCTGTTGGACTGCCGCCTCTTTGAATATGACCTAATATAGTGGCTCTTGTTTCAATACCTGTTTTTTCTTTTATTTCATCACTTATTTTAATCGGATCTCCAACATCCTCAGTTAATATGATTATACTGTGTAATTTGCCCCTATTTCTTCCCCTTAAAAGCTTGCTGCATACTTCATCAATATCAAAATCTATTTCCGGTATAATAATACTTTCTGCACCACCGGCAAGCCCGGCATATAAAGCTATATCTCCACAATTACGACCCATAACTTCAATGATATTAGCCCTTCCATGAGATATTGAAGTGTCTCTTATTTTACTGATAGCATCTACCACCGTATTAACTGATGTATCAAAACCAATTGTATGGTCAGTATAGCCTAGATCATTATCTATAGTTCCGGGAATGCCAATTGTAGGTACACCCAAAGAGTTTAAAACTTCTGCCCCCCTTAGGGAACCGCCTCCTCCAATTACTATTATTCCCTCTATACCAAAAACATTAATTACATTCATAACCTTTTTTTGTCCTTCTTCAGTTTGAAATTCTTCACTTCTAGTTGTTCTTAAAATAGTTCCTCCCCTATGGATAATATCTGCTACAGAAGATAAATTCATTTCCTCGATCCATGCATTAATCAAACCATTAAAACCTTCCCTTACTGACAAAATCTTAGCATTATTATAAATACTGCTTCTTACAACTGCACGTATAGCTGCATTCATCCCGGGTGCATCCCCACCGCTGGTTAAAACGGCAATTTTTTTCAAGACTTGACCCCCTCCATTTATATAACCCTTTCTGACCTCATACTGTTTTCTTTATATATTTTATATAATAATGAAAATTACGCGACAAAATATAACACTGCTTTAAATATGCTTTAAGCATACTGATAACAAAATATTAAAGCCTAAGGTCAAATAAAGCTAGATGACACTCCTCTGCTTCTACACTAGGTACTAAAATTTCACAAGCCCCTTCTTCGTTACTTTTACTGATTGGCTTGATTTTTACCAAAAAACCTTCTTTCACCAATATCTTCTTTATGATGTCTGCATATTGACGTGTATTACATATATATATAACTGTCCACATTTATTGGACCTCCCAACAATTTCGATATAATATGAAAATGACCTTGTTTTATTTGATATTATAACATATGCTGATTTTTTTTGTTATATTTTGTTATATAGTAATATTTTAAAATTAAACCACCCTTACATTTTCAGTCCCGAAAAAATCAAATAATTTATCTATTAATCCTTTATCTAATCTAACCCATAATTCCTCATCTGCCTTAAGTTTTTCATCACTTTCTTCTATATATATTATTATGGGTATATCACCGCTGTATTGTTTGAAAATTGGTTTTATTTCTTCGATTAAATACCAGTCTTTTTTGTTTTTAATCTTGATATATAATCTCTTGTTCTTTCTCATATCCAATTCTTTTAATTCGCTCTCCGGAATTTTCAATAAGGGACTTATTGTATTAACTAAAATCTTAGGTTGCTCCTCTTCTTTAACATTTAATATACCCTCTAAAACCACAAGGCTCTCTTCATATATGAGATTATTATAATATCTAAAAGGTTTTGGGAATATAATACATTCCATATTTCCAAACAAATCTTCTAGGGTTACAAATGCCATCATTTGATTGTTTCTTGTAGTTTTAATATTTATCTCTGTAATCATTCCACCTACTATTATAGATTGCCCATCTTTTAATATGGATTCTCCTAAATTACCGCTTGCCTCTAAAAGCTCACTGCTATTAACAGTAATAATATACTCCAGCTCTTTTTCAAATTCTGACAAAGGATGTCCACTGATATAAAAACCTACGACCTCTTTTTCCATACTTAATTTTGTTTTTTCGTTAAATTCCTGTATATTAGGAAAATTAAACCGATTTATTGAAACATCTATTCCGTTATTTATTTGAAAAAGATCTATTTGTCCTTTTATTTTTTCTCGTTTCTCTCTTTGTATACCGTCTATAATTATTTCATAGCTTGAAAGTAATTGGGCCCGATTTGCACCTAAATCATCTAGTGATCCACATTTAATCAGACTTTCAATGGCTCTTTTATTTATATGTTTAGACTCCATTCTTTGACAAAAATCTAAAAAGCTTGTAAATTCACCCTCACTCTCTCTAATTTTTACCAAATCATCTATCATGCCTATGCCTATATTTTTGACAGCACCTAAGGCAAATCTTATACTACCATCTTCGACTGTAAATTTGCTGAAGCTTTTATTGATATTGGGTGGCAATATTTCTATGTCTTGTCTTTTACAATCTTGAATATACTGCACTATTTTCGATGTATTTTCCATAACACTAGTCATAAGAGCCGCCATAAATTCCACTTTATAATAATGTTTCAGATAAGCTGTTTGGTATGCCAATACTGCATATGCCGCACCATGAGATTTATTAAAGGCGTAATTGGCAAATTCCAGCATTTCATCATATAATTTATTTCCAATATGTTCCGGTACTCCATTTCTTATACACCCAAGGACTTCAACTTCGCCTTTTTCGTTAGTTATTCCATATATAAAGTTTTTCCTTTCTTGTTCCATTATATCCATCTGTTTTTTGCTCATTGCACGTCTCACAAGATCTGACCTGCCATAGCTGTATCCTGCTAAGTCTCTGACTATCTGCATAACTTGTTCTTGGTATACCATGCAACCGTAGGTTACATTTAATATGGGCTCTAAGCTCTCATGCATATATTTTATATTTTGTGGATTATTTTTATTTTTTATATATTTAGGTATAGAGTCCATTGGACCCGGACGGTATAAAGAAATTCCTGCAATAATATCTTCAAAACAATTAGGTTTTAATTCTTTTAAGAATTGAATCATTCCGGCGCCTTCAAGTTGAAATACCCCTAATGTCTCTCCCCTGCTGATTAATTCATAAACATTTTTATCTTCATAGTTACAGTCAGAAAGGTCTATTTTTATATTATGATTTTTTTCAATTAGCTCTAAAGTGTCCTTGATTACCGTTAAAGTTCTCAATCCCAAAAAATCCATTTTAAGTAAGCCCAACTCTTCTAATGTATCCATAGCAAACTGGGTTGTAGTATTATCATTGTGTACATACAAAGGTACATGTTCTTTTAGAGATTTTTTAGATATCACTACTCCTGCTGCATGGGTAGATGCATGTCTCGGTAACCCTTCTATTTTTTTTGCCATATCTATTAGATATTTTGCCTCCGTCCTTTCTTCGTATGTCTTTTTAAACTCCGGACTTGTATCAAGTGCTTTATCTATTGTCATTCCCATAGCAAAGGGAATTTGTTTAGCTATTTTATCTACCTCATTGTATGGCATATTAATAACTCTGCCAACATCTCTAATAGCAGCCCTTGCAGCCATGGTTCCAAATGTAATTATCTGGGCTACTTTATCCTCTCCATATTTTTGTTTTACATAATCTATAACTTCTTCACGTCTTTCATAACAAAAATCTATATCTATATCCGGCATGGATACTCTTTCCGGATTTAGAAAACGTTCAAAGATAAGATTATATTTGATAGGATCGATATCTGTTATACCCAAAGTATAGGCAACTATACTACCGGCAGCACTGCCCCTACCCGGTCCTACCGGTATTTTATTGTCTTTTGCATATTTAATAAAATCCCAGACTATAAGAAAGTATTCTACATAACCCATACTTTCTATAACAGAAAGTTCTTCATTTAATCGCTCTTCTAATTCCTCTGTTACAGGATTATATCTTTTTTTTAGCCCTTTAAAGCAAATTTTTCTTAAATAATCTACTTTAGATATACCATGGGGTACCTCATATTCCGGTAAATATACTGTATCAAAGTCGAAATCCACATTACACTGTTCTGCGATTTTCACTGTGTTAGATATAGCCTCCGGAGCAAATGCAAAAATTTCTTTCATCTCTTCCGGTGATTTTAGATAAAATTCATCATTAGGGAATTTCATACGATCTGTATCTTCTTTTATCTTTCCTGTCTGTATACAGAGCAAAATATCATGTACTTCGGCATCCTCTCTATCTATGTAATGAACATCATTGGTAGCTACCAAGGGTATGTCCAATTCTTTGCTGAGCTTTACCAGTTGTAAATTGACCTTTTTTTGTTCTTCCATATTATGATCCTGCAACTCAAAATAAAAGCTGCCTTCTTCAAATATATTTTTAAGTTTTAATGCTAGTTCTTTAGCCATTTCATATTGATCTTGTAATAAAAGCCTGTGTATATCCCCTGCCAAACAACCACTTAATCCAATTAGCCCTTTGCTATGTTTTGAAAGTTCATCATAATCTATTCGCGGCTTATAGTAAAAACCTTTTAAAAACCCATTTGATATTAATTCAATTAAATTTTGATATCCTTCCTGATTTTTAGCTAACAATACAAGGTGCCCTTGATTTTTGTCTTTCTGTGGATCTTTATCTTCCATTGTTCTCGCCGCAGTATATACTTCACAGCCTATTATGGGTTTAATTCCCTTTTTCTTAGCAGCTTTATAAAAATCTACTACTCCAAACATAGTGCCATGATCAGTAATTGCTACAGCATCCATACCAAGCTCTTTTACTTTATCCATCATTTTATCTATAATTGTAAATCCATCAAGTAAACTATATTCCGTATGAACGTGTAAATGAACAAAGTTGCTATACATTTTTTATTTGCCCTCTTTTCTCAATAAATATATAAGTTATATTAAGTTATTTATATTATAAAGTATTATATAAAAAGTTACAAAATAAAAACAAGGACTAATATTTATTAGCCCCCTTGTTTTATCTTTTATTTCCTTTCAAATTATTTGCTATTTCCTCTATCTTTCTAAGTCTATGATTTACACCGGATTTGCTGATGGGTGGATTTAACATTTTTCCTAATTCTTTTAAGCTAGCATCACGATTTTTTAATCTTAATTGTGCAACTTCCCTCAAATTTGGAGATAAACGCCCTAAACCTACAGTAGCTTCTATATATTTTATATTTTCAATTTGTCTAATAGATGCGTTCACAATTTTGCCAAGATTAGCGGTCTCACAATTAACAATTCGATTGACATCATTTCTCATCTGTTTGTAAATTCTTATGTTTTCCAAATTTAATAGCGCACTATGTGCACCTATAATATTTAGTAAATCAACCACTTGGTCCCCTTCTTTTAAATATACAACATAATTTCCTTTACGTTCTATTATCTTTGATTTCAGCCCAAAACTATTTATTAAATCCCTTAAAGATTCGCTATGGATTAGGCTATGGCTGACAAATTCTAAATGATAGGTTTTTTCCGGATCGCTAACAGAACCGCCTCCCAAAAAAGCACCCCTCAAATATGCCCTTTTGCAGCATCTTTTTTCTAATAGTTTAGTAGGTATTCCATAATAGATATCAAATGAATTAGCATCTTTCTTTAATATTCCAACCTTTTCTAATACCATACTACTATCCATATCATTGGTGACAATCATTAGATAATGGTTGCTTTTTCTTAACCTCAAATTTTTTCTTATCATAACTTCTACATGTATGTTAAATAATGTTTTGAAAAGTTTAAATAGTTTCCTTGCAATTGCTGCATTTTCTGTAATCAGCTTGATACTTAATTTTTTTTCCCTGCCTGTTAGCTGCAAAGTCCCGGTCATTCTAATTAAGGCTGCTAGTTCTGCCAACTGACAACAACTGTCCTTGGAATAAATTCGGGCAAGCTCGCCTTTAGTTCTAGATGAAAATGACATAAAATCACAACCTTTTAATAATTCTGGTTTTTTTATATTAATACCATGAAAAGACATTTACTATGACAGGTGTAGTATCCTGAATGATTTTATTGTAATAATATCATATCAATTATATAAAATTTTATTGTATTCGTTTATGGCTTTTTCGATAACCTTTTTTTCGTCTTCGTATCTAGCTAAATCAACGGTTCTATCTATATGAACAAATTTTGCGTCAATAAACCCTTCTCGTTTTAATGGTATGCTATCCATAGATCTGGATTGCATCAAAAACCAATGAACAGTTTTATTAACAATACCGCCATCTTCCCAGTTACTTTTATAGGTATAATGAATTTTGCCAAGATAACTAATTATTTCAACCTTAACAGAGGATTCCTCATAAACTTCCCTTATAGCGGTTTGTTCAAGGGTTTCGTCTAACTCCACCTTACCCTTGGGCAATACCCAATCTCCGTTATATTTTTTCAAAAGCAATATGGCATTACCAAAAATAACAACACCACCGGCACTTATTTCTTCACGCACACCCTACACTCCCTACCAACAATACACCATAATACATTTACCATTTTTGCTCTATTAATAAGTTACCATATTGACATACAGTTTTCAATCCTTAGAACAGCCAAAAAACCCCCTCCAAAAGAAAAGGTTTTTAGGTTTTCTTTATAAGCTCCTTTATATAAAAATAATCAATTATACGATTTCTGCCATTTGCAACTTTCCACTGTAATACCAATTCAACAATAATCTTTGATAATTTAATTGCATCATGCCTTACATAATCCTTTTTTATATCTATTAAATCTTCCGTTATTAATTTAATTCCCTTAATCCTTAATTTTTCCCTGTCCTCATGTGTTAATTTTATAACTTCTGCACCTTCCGTTTCATATTTTTTACTTATAGTATCACTAATTTCACCGGTATTTGCTATAACGTAATCAATTGAAGCATCCTGCCAATGCCGCAGCAAGGCGTCTACATGCTCATAAACAGTATAATTATCTGTTTCACCCGGCTGCGTCATTACATTACTGATATAAACCTTGAGCGCCTCGGTTCTATTTAAACTTTCTTTTATATTTTTTACGAGCAAATTAGGAATTACACTAGTATATAAACTACCCGGCCCTAATAATACTAAATCTGCATCATCTATAGCATCTGTGGCTTCTTTAACAGCTTTAGCGTCCTTGGGTTTAATAAATATACTTTCCACCGGACTGTTCAGCTCTAGACTTTTTATGGGTATATTAGATTCTCCTTTAACAATTATTCCATTTTTAAGTCTGGCATACAAGGTTATATCCTTGAGCGTGACAGGTAGAACTTTGCCCGTCACAGCCAAAACGTCACTTATTTTTTTTATAGCTTCCTCAAAATTATTACTTATATCATTCATAGAAGCTATTAACAAATTTCCAAAATTTTGTCCTTTCAGATTGCCTTCTTCAAATCTATGTTGCAAAAGCTGTTCCATAGTCGGCTCCATGTCTGCTAATGCAAGTATGCAGTTTCTTATATCCCCGGGCGGTAACATCCCTAAATCTTCTCTTAATTTTCCGGAACTACCTCCGTCATCTGCGACAGTCACAATAGCTGTAATATTGGAGGTAAATAGTTTTAATCCCCTGAGCAATACGGACAAACCTGTTCCTCCGCCTATTACTACTACCTTAGGTCCACGCGATAAAAATTTTTTATCATATATTTTCTTATTTAATTTATTATTATCATTTTTACCCGTCAATGTAGCGGGATAGTACACAAAATCTAAAATTGAAATGATTATTTGTTTCAAAGAAAAAAACAATATGCATAATCCTGCTAATCCTATAAACAAACTAACCCGGTTACTGCTTACTACAATAAACCCGGACAAATAATAGGATAAAGAAATAAATATCAAAAATGTCCCTATTAACCCGGCTATTATCCACCTTTTGATTTTAAGTCCGGGTCTTAACCAATGAATAAGTTTCATTGTACCTACACTTTCCTTCCCTTATATAGATTAACGTCCCTATTATTCATAAGTACCCTATATCCTTTTTCTTTGAGATAATTGTAAAGTATATGAGCAATAGTGACAGACCTATGCCTCCCCCCTGTACAACCAATAGCAATGACCAATCGATTTTTCCCCTCCTTTATATAATGGGGAATTAAAAAGCTTATTATATCATTTAGCTTATTTGAAAATTCCAAGCTGACGGGAGAATTCATGACATAATCTCTAACTTTAGTATCATTTCCCGTAAAATCTTTTAATTCATCTATATAAAATGGATTAGGCAAAAACCTGACATCAAAAACTAAATCTGCATCTAATGGTATGCCATGTTTAAATCCGAAAGATATAATAGAAATAATTAAACTATCAGGTTGATTGCCTTCTACATAAATATTCTTTAATTCATTTTTAAGTTGGGATGGAATGAGATTAGTAGTATCTATGATATTAGTTGCTCTTTCTTTTAAATATTTAAGTTTCTCTCTTTCGAGGGTAATCCCCTCGCCGATGGAACCATCGGTTAATAGTGGATGTATTCTTCTGGTTTCTTTAAATCGTTTAATTAGAGTTTCGTCACTGGCATCCAAAAATAAAATTTCATACTTATAGCCTAGTTTTTTTAAATCTCCTAAACTGCTAAACAAGTCGTCAAAAAACATTCCTCCGCGAATATCAATGACCAATGCTACCTTATCTAATGTTCCCTGTGATTGATGGCATAACTCTGCAAATTTAGGAATTAGAGTAGGCGGTAGATTATCTATGCAGTAAAAGCCAAAGTCCTCCATATACTTAATAGCCTGACTTTTTCCGGCCCCGGATAGCCCCGTAATTATTACAAATCTCACCCTTACCACCCTCTCCTCTTGTGTAGACAAAACATTGTTTTGTTCTTCTATCGTAATTTAAAATATTTATAAAATAGATAAAATAGCCTATTTATATAACTGTATAAATTTCGTTTATTTTTCGCCTATAATTTTAACTTCTGTCTTTAACTGCACCCCAAATTTATATTTAACTGTCTTCTGGATTAATTTAATTAGACTTAGGACATCATCTGTCATAGCATTATCGATGTTTACAATAAATCCGCAATGAAGTTCTGATACTTGTGCCCCGCCCATTTTTTTTCCTTTTAAACCGCTGTCTTCTATCAATTTCCCCGCAAAATGTCCCGGCGGTCTTTTAAATACACTTCCGCAGCTGGGCAGATTTAAAGGCTGTTTTGCGGTTCTCTTTTCTGTTAAATCTTTTGTTATCGCTACTATTTCCTCATAATTTCCCTTTTCGAATTCCATTTCAACTTCCAATACTATATATGCTCTACTCTGAATCACACTTGTACGATATCCGAATTCCAACTCTTCCGGTGAAAGAGTTATTATTTCACCTTTTGTATCTAACGCCTTAGCACTTTTTACTATATCTTTCATTTCTCCACCGTAGGCTCCGGCGTTCATGGTTATGGCTCCGCCTAAAGTCCCCGGTATGCCATTGGCAAATTCAAAACCTTTTAAACTTTTTGCCATTATTTTTTCAGACAAAGTTGATAGTAAAACGCCTGCCTGTGCAACCACTATGTTTTCATCAATAATTATATTTGCAAATCTATCCCCAAGCTTAATAACTACACATCGCATTCCCTTATCTCTAACTAAAAGGTTGCTTCCGTTTCCCATAATAAAATACGGTGCATTATTTTCATTACAAATTTCAACAACTGATTGGATATCCTTTATAGAGCCCGGCATTACCATAATATCTGCTAATCCACCAGTTTTGATGAAGGTATGGTCTTTCATAGGTTCATCGAGCAAAATTGCATCTTTTGAAATTATTTTAGCCAATTCGTTATATATTTTTATTTTATCCATCAAACCCGCCCCTACTATTTATATGTTATATGTCAATTGTAATTACTATTGTTTCCAATTATTTAATTCAAAGTATACACCCTTCAAACTTTTAGGTCAAACACAACAAACACCAACAAATCTCCTTCTAACCCCTGTAAAATTTTTCGATAATCCATCCCTTGTCACTTAAGTAGTTTTAGTTTCTTATGGGCTTGCCCATCTGCATTTACTATATCGTCATTAGTGAGCCCGGCTTTTGCAGCTAATTCTGTCATTTTGCCAAATTCCCCTATGGTGTCATATTTATGAGAATCGCTTCCAAATGAGAACATAACCCCCATTTCTTTCAAAATCCTAATTTCTTCTACAGAAAAATCTTTAGCATGTTTTCTATTTAATTCAATAGCAGTGTTTGTTTTGCTTGCTATCTCTCCCAATTTTATTATATCTATGTCTACTTTATATTTAGGATGATTTAAAATGGCCACATCATAATTTTCTAAAACTCTACCAACTGTTTTCATATAATTACGCTTTACATTCCTAATACTGATTGATCCGGGATGATGCCCCACACAGATTAAGTCTAAATATTCAATTATATCTTCATCCACATCAATTTCGCCCTTTGAGCTTATAATATTGGCTTCTACACCTAGCAATATTCTGAATTCTATATTATTGTTCATATATCCGGAGTTTAAATTATCAATAATTTTTCTAGCGACAGGATAGTTTTTCTTGCTAATTCCATATATATGCGTGAAACCATGATCTGTTATTGCTATTTCTTTTAAGCCTTTCTTAATGGCAGCATTTGCATTTTCTTCTATGGAACTCTTTGCATGTTTATATAATATTCCTAAAGGCTTTTTATTTGCAATATTAGAATGTACATGATAGTCAGCTATTATTTTGTAGTTCATATTATCACCGTCCGTAAGCCAAATAACTAATAAAATTTAATTTTTAAACCAAATCCACGGTTCTTTTTTAATAGGCAGACTAGTAAATACCATTTCCTTCCTTAATGTAGGATGGAAACAAGCAATTTGATAGGACCAAAGCGCAATTTGGTCCTTTATATTATCTTTTCTAAGGTTATATCGTTGGTCTCCATATAATGGATGCCCTATTGCAGAAAACTGTACACGAATCTGGTGGGACCTGCCCGTATGTAAATTTATTTTTACTAAACTAAAATCTCCTGTAGTACTGACTACTTCATAATCTAATATTGCTTTTTTGGCTCTTTTAGTACCTTCTTTTACAACAGATACTATATTTGTTTTTCTATTTTTTAATAAATAATGCACTAAAGTATCTTTATTATTGCGGAGTTTACCGTGTACAATTGCCATATACCGTTTTCCAAACTTTCCCCTCCGTATTTGGTCAGATAGCCTAGATGCTGCCTTTGAAGTTTTTGCAAAAACCATAACTCCACCTACGGGCCTATCTAAACGATGTACTAATCCAAGATAAACATTACCGGGTTTGTTATATCGTATTTTGATATCCTTTTTTAATAAAGTAAGCATATCTATATCGCCTGTTCTATCTTCTTGCGATAAAACATTTGGCGGTTTTTCAACAACCAGCAAATGGTTGTCTTCAAAAATAATTGGTATTTTTATATCCATTAAACCCCTCCAGATTTTTCTTTAGTTTACATTCTAATATGTTCGAAAATACTAAACAGGAACCACCCTCAAGGCATTTTTAGCTGTTATTAATTTACACGAACAAAAGAAATGGATAAATATTTTTAAGGTGTTTTAGCTTTTTCCTTATAAATATCATTTTCGAGCTTATCTGTTAACCCCAAAGGATTATTGACAATGGACCTTGCCCTAAAAAATATACTTCCTTTTACTTCTGGAATAGCCCTATTATATTGTATTTGATTTATAATTTCCAAGGGATTGCCCCAGGGCGTATCGCCTTTCTCTACTTTATGTGCCGCATGCCCAATATATAAATGAGCCTTATAACCCCTTGTTAAATTTACCCACCAATCAACAAGCACTCCATAATCCGCTCTATCATAACCAAAATGCCAGTATATTTGAGGTGCTATATAATCTAGCCATCCATTTTCCACCCAGTATTTAGTATCGGCATAAAGACTATCATAACTCGTGATTCCACCTTTAGTATCAGAGCCCTTAGGATCGTCTGCTTTATTACGCCATATGCCAAATGGACTTACACCAAACTTAATATTCGCCTTTTCTCTTTTGATAGATTTATATAAATTTTCTATAAAATCATTGATATTATTTCTTCTCCATTGCTCCTTTGTTTCCCCGCCAAATCTTTTGTTTGCTTTATACAGTTTATCATCCGGAAAATCTATACCCTTTTCCGGATATGGATAAAAATAGTCATCTAAATGGACTCCATCTATATTATAATTCTTCACAACTTCTAATATACTATCTATTACAAACTGTCTAACTTCCGGAATGCCCGGGTTGTAATATAATTTATTTCCATAAGATACCACCCAATCCGGATTTTTTCTAGCGGGATGGTCTTTGGCTAATTCCCCCATATCGTCTTTTACACTTACTCTGTATGGATTAAACCAGGCGTGAAATTCCATACCTCTTTTATGAGTTTCTTCTATCATAAAAGTTAGGGGATTATAGCCGGGATTTAGTTCCTGTACGCCGGTTAAATATTCGGACCATGGTGCATATTTAGAAGGGTAAAAACTATCCGCACCGGGTTTTATCTGCACTATTACCGCATTCAATCCCGCCTTTTTTAGTTTATTTAATAAGGATATAAATTCTTGTTTTTGCTGCGATTGGCTCAAACCCTTTTTTGATGGCCAATCCAAATTGTACACAGTGGATATCCAAGCTGCCCTGAATTCTCTAGTTGGGGTTTTTTCTTTGTTGTTATCAGGTTTTTCTTGCTCCTTGTTTTCTTTATGTGGGTCTTCATCTTTTTTTTCCTCTGTCCCTGGGGAGTTCCGGGAATCTTTATCAACATCTTTATCCTTATTTTTATCAGAATCCACCGTATCTTTATCATCAACCTTTTTATTATCATTTGGATCATAATCTTTATCAAATTTATTATCTAAATCCTCATCCGCCGCTCGTACCTCTGCAGGTTTATTTGTAAACAATTTAAACCCCGAATAATAATTTTTTAGAAAAAATATTGAAACAACACATATTATACATACTATACCTATGATTTTTCTTTTATTAGTCAACTTTTTCGCCCCCCATCTTTATATCCCTATATTAACACCTTAAAACATATCTGCATGTTTGTCCACATCAAAATCCATTTTAAAAATACATATTTATACTCCATTGGACAAATCTGGATATGAAATAAAATATCGAGTTATTATTCATGCCAGGCGCACATAAATGGGCGACCAAAAGTCGCCCCTACGTTATTTTTGCTTATTGTTTCTAGGATAGATACGTGGATCTACCCCTACGCGTTGCTATTACAATGTTATAAGGGATACCCTTAGTCTCCCGCTAAATATTCTTCAAGCGCAATACCTCTATTATATATTTCCTCCGCTACTTCTTTGCCTACATATCTTATATGCCAAGGCTCATAATTGTAGCCTGTAATGTCCTCTTTATTCTTTGTATATCTTATAATAAAACCAAATTTATGGGCATTATCCCTTACCCATTTACCTTCTTCTGTTTCACCAAATTTTTCCTTTAAATCAAATTGTACACTCTGACTCGTTATATCCATAGCCAATCCCGTCTGATGTTCGCTTTCACCGGGTCTTGCAGTCAATTTATTAGCCTCTTCTTCTCCTGCTTTATTTGCCCGATTTTCAAAAAGCCATTTTTGTGTATTATAAGATCTGTATCCTGAAAGGGCAAATATATATATACCTTCTTCATAAGCCTGTCCAAAAAATTCTTCTAATGCTTCAGCTGCTTCTTTTCTCATATACTTTTTTTCGTGTTCCCCATCAAATGAAAATCTTACATTTGGCACTACTAAATCACTCGGTTTATAATCCGAATCTAAGTATCTTTTTTTATTTACAAGAACTAAAATATCATCAGCATTTTTCACAGGTTGTTTACTGTTATCATCTTTATTATAATTACTGTCTTTACTATCATTGTTACCTTGATTTTTATTATTTTGATTGTTTTCAATATCATTGGGGTTATTATTGTTTTTATTATCATTTATGTTGCTATCTATATCACCTTTGTTGGTGGGGATATTGGCAGGGCTGTCTCTATTTGCAGTATCATTTCTATCCTCCGTTATAGTTCCTGCAATTATCCTATCAAAAAAGAAAGATATTTTACCTCTTAATAAATAACCCGCATATAAAACAATAAATAATAGCACTACGGTAAAAAATAATCTTCTGCCTTTGCTGTTTCTCCTTTTACCTTTTCCCATGTAATACATCACCTTTTAAATGTATTTTTTAAATATTCACAGTCCCGCATTCAAATTTGAATTAAATTATAAAATTTTCTGTTCACTATCTTCAGCAGTTGCATCTTTTTTGTCTGATATTAAATACTCTGATAGCTTTCTTTGACAGGTTTTCTTAGGATCAAAACCTTTCCATCTAAAAATTCTATCTAACATATAGCCTCCAATAAAAGTTGAAATTATTGTCCCTATTCCAACCGTTCCTCCAAGCAAATATCCAACCAATAGAGCCATTAATTCTATGCCCGGTTTTATATATTTAACATCCAGACCTGTTACTTTTACCAAGCCAACCATGAGCCCATCCCTGGGTCCTGCCCCTAACTCGAATTTTAAATAACTGTACAGGCCATAACTTAATATAAAATTTCCGTAAAATAGCACTATTATCTTTAAAAAATAATTTTGGGGCGATAATACAATATTAAATTTAGAAACTATATCTGCAAAAAATCCAATAAATATCATATTAAGAATAGTCGCCATACCCGGGTAGATTTTAACAGCTATAGAAAAAAGTATTATAACAAATCCCACAAATTGGGTAGCTTTCCCAAAATCCATACCGGCTTTATCACTTATACCCAGAACTAGTGTATCCCACGGCTCCATTCCTAAATTGACTACTTTAATCTGTATCGTTCCATAACCGCAGATTGCAAAAGCTAAAATCAAACCGGGTATTTTTTTAATATCTTTAATAAGCAACTCTTTATTTAATGTCATATAAATGCCACCTCATATTCCGAATTTTACAACAACTTATCAACTCTATATTGATTAATTTTTATATTTAATAAAAAATATACACACGAAGAAATTTAATTAGTATTCTCTAAATTTCTCCGGTTCAATTTTTAGGCAATATCAATGCAATTATGGTAAATACCTTAATTTTTAGCATAGTTTTCCCGCACCTACTATTATAACTTTCATATGTTTTCACTCCTGGATTTGCAAAATATATAATAATTTAAATATATTACTAAAAGCTTTGTTTGTCTAGGGATATTTTATTTGTTCATAGCTATTTTAAATGTTATGGCGTCAAACGGGCGATTAGGCTCGCCCTTCCACTATAACAAAACAATAATTATAGTTATGTGATGTAAGCGGACGAGCAAAGCTCGTCCCTACAATATTTCTTTCAAAGTGATAAATAAGGCGAGCAAAAGCTCGCCCCCATTTACGTTTTTTCGAAGTGATAAAATAAGGAATGTAATAATTTTTTAATCCGCAGCCTTAAAATTATATATAGGTACTATTCTATCTATTATATCCACCGTATCGCCAACATTTTCTATTATCTCGTCCATAGGTTTATATGCATGAGCACATTCATCAATCGTTCTTCTATTTACAGAGGTTGTGTAGATTCCTTTCATTGTTTCTTTAAATTCGTCTAGTTTAAGTACTTTTTTGGCCTTAGTTCTGCTCATAACCCTTCCCGCACCATGAGGAGCAGAATAATTCCAGTCTTCATTGCCCTTTCCAATGCAAATAAGGCTGCCGTCACGCATATTTATCGGTATTATAAGTTTTTCATCTTTTTGTGCCGAAACCGCACCTTTTCGCAATATCATATTTTCTGTATCTACATAATTATGAATAGTTGTAAATTCCTCTACTATATCAAGTTTCATACCTCTTATTATTTCTTCAGCCATAGCTTTTCTGTTTAATTCTGCGAAGTATTGAACAAGCTTCATGTCGTGAATATAATCATCAAACAATTGCCCGGATACATATGCTAAGTCCCTCGGTATATTTGATTTTTTGCCGCCAAGTGCTCTATAAGCCTTTTTTTGATAAAGACTTGCAACCTGATGTCCTAGATGTCGACTCCCGGAATGAATAACTATATATTTATTTCCTTGACTGTCTTCATTTGCTTCAATAAAATGATTTCCTCCGCCCAGTGTACCAATACTCAACCTTGCCCTCTTAAGATTGACTTCTTTTCTGCACCTAAGCTCATTTAAATCAATTTCATCATTAAATTTATGCTCTTTCTTTCTTATCTTGAATCCACTAGGTATTTTACTATAAATTAATTTATCTAATTTTTGCAGCTCAATATTTTTATTTTTGACTTTTATAACCTCTAAACCGCAACCTATATCTACACCAACAAGATTGGGTACAATTTTATCATCGATAGTCATAGTTGTTCCTATAGTGCAACCAATACCTACATGTACATCAGGCATTATTCTTATTTTGCTTCCTTTTACAAATTCCTGGTCTAATAATGTTTTAATCTGATTTATAACCTTATCCTCTACATTATCAATATAAATAGTTGCACTATTATGCTTGCCTTTTACATTAATCATTTTATCCATTCCTTTCATCCCATCTTTTCTAATGCATATTATATGCTTTAATCGCTTTAATTGCAAGGCACACAGCTTTATAGCAGTATCAATATATCTATTTATAGGTGTTATGTTGGATTTTATTATTATGATGGTACTAGATGTAGCCCTAGGATAAGACATAACTATATTTATACTATAATAATCCAATTTTTTGTGCTAATATTGATATATAATAAAAAATATATAATATGCACAATAAAATATGGAGGTAGGCTATGTTAATTTATGATATACCGGGTATAGGCGAAATTAAAATAGAAAATATTATTTTTGATTACAATGGAACAGTAGCTGTTGATGGAAAATTGATTGAAAACATAAGGGAGTCTTTGATTAAACTCAAGAATTACGCAAATATATACATATTAACTGCTGATACTTATGGAACTGTAAAGGCGCAATGCAGTGATTTAGGAATAGATGTAAAAACTTTTCCTAAAGAAAATGCCGGTCTTTTTAAAAAAGAAATAGTAGAAAAGCTTGGTGCTGAAAATAGTATTTGTGTTGGAAATGGAGTTAATGATGTGGAGATGTTTAAAATATGCAGGATATCTATAGCTACTATTGAAGGAGAGGGGTGTAGCGGAAAGCTTTTGATGCATACGGATATAGCGGTTAAGTCTATAGGGGATGCTATAGAACTTATATTAAGTAAAGATAGAATGAGGGCTACATT
>CAYLIZ010000022.1:0-8700 GCA_964383985.1 uncultured Alkaliphilus sp.
TCGCGTTTGACCTACCATCAATTTGCTTACTCCCTTTGGTCGTGCAAATTGGGTTAGGTCATAAAGGTCATAAAGGTTATAAAGGTCATAAGTACTATATTTGTTTTTTGTAGAAGGAAAATATAGTTATGTGTCGAATATATAAATAGTTAATCGGGAGTTGATGAGCTTGATTGAATTACATAACGTAACCAAGACGTATTTTAAAAATGTACATGCATTAGTAGATATAAATTTAAAAATAGAAAAAGAAGAGTTTGTATTTCTTGTAGGACCAAGTGGGGCCGGAAAGTCTACTTGTGTGAAACTAATTTTAAAGGAGGAGGAGCCAACAAAAGGAAGTATTTTTATTAACGGTCAAGATGTGACAAGGCTTTCAAGACGAAAAATTCCATATCATAGAAGAAATATTGGAGTTGTATTCCAAGATTTTAGGTTGCTCCCTAATAAAACTGTATACGAAAATGTAGAATTTGCCATGCAAATTATAGAGGCAACGTCGAAAGAAATTAGAAGACAAGTTCCGATGGTATTAGGTATGGTGGGATTAAGCGATAAAGCCGCTTCATACCCACATCAGCTATCCGGTGGAGAAAAGCAGAGAGTTTCGATCGCTAGGGCTATTGTAAATAACCCATCTATATTAATTGCTGATGAACCGACGGGAAACTTAGATCCGGAAACAGCCTGGGAAATCATGAAAGTGTTAAGGCAAATAAACAGGCGAGGTACAACCGTTATCATGGCCACCCATGCGAGAGACATTGTAGACGTAATGCAACAACGGGTAATTGCCCTGGAAAGGGGAAGAATTATTCGCGACGAGCAAAGGGGGGCATATGAATAATGAAGGCTAGGACAGTTAAGTATATATTAAAACAGGGACTATTAGGGCTCTGGCGCAATAGGGCCATGAGTATAGCTTCTATAGGAACTGTGGCTGCAACTTTGATAATACTGGGGCTAGTAATTACCCTGGTGTTGAATATCAGCAATATGGCAGGCTTAGCGCAGGCACAATTTGATGAAATACAGGTTTATTTAAAAGATGATTTATCTATAGAAGAGATAAATAATGTGGGTAAACAAATAGAAACTATAGAAGGTATATCCGGCGTTATTTATGAATCCAGGGAAGAGGCCTTGGAAAAACTTAAGGAAAGTTGGGGTGAGGAAGGATACTTATTGGATGGTCTGGAAAAAAATACTCTGCCTAATTCATATATAATTCAGATGGAAAATTTAGAATTGGCAGATAAAATTGTTAAGGACTTAGAGCCTTTAGAGGGCATAGATGAAATTAAATATTATAAGGAAATTGTAGATAAGCTATTAAAAATAGCTAAATTTATCAGAACCATAGGGCTGACTATAATTTTAATTTTAATTTTTGTTGCCATATTTATTATTTCAAATACTATTAAGTTGACCTTAAATGCCAGAAGACAAGAGATTGGAATAATGAAGAATGTTGGGGCAACGAATTGGTTTATTAGATGGCCATTTTTACTCGAAGGAATGCTGTTGGGTTTTGTTGGTGCAATTATATCTATGATAGTTGTTTATTATGGCTATCAGTATGCTTTTAATGTTATTACCGGTAGATTTTATTTGATGTTTAGCACCTACATAATATCTGTTAGCGATATGATGAATAGGACAGTATATATATTTGCGGTATTAGGTATAGGTGTTGGGGCTCTAGGAAGTATATTTTCATTAAGGAGGCATTTAAAGGTATAATAGAAAAAATATAATGGGGGACGCTAGTATGAGTAAAAGACATATAATCAGTTTAATCATTCTTTTTTTAGTAACCGCTACATCACTATTTTCATTTGCAAATAATGCGACATATTATAATAATCAGTTAAAGGAAAATAAGGACAAGCAGAAAAACATTTCAAATCAGCTGAATAAAGTTAAGAAAGAAGAAGAGGAGATAATAACTAAGATTCAAACATTGGAATCAAAGATCAATGAATCTGAGGAAGAGATAAAATCCCTGAGAGCTAAGATTTCAAAAACAGAATCCGAAATCGGCATAACTCTAGAAAATCTCGAAATAGCAGAGGAAAATATAGAAGATAAGCAGGACATAATGGGAGACAGAATAAATGTTATGTACAGGAACGGGACTATAGGTTATGCAGAAGTATTGTTAAATTCTAAGAGCATCACGGAATTATTGACAAATTTAGACATGATACAAAGAATAGTTGAGCATGATGTGGATTTATTAAAAGAATTGAAGGAGCAAAAAGATATTATAGAAAAAGAAAAAATTAGCTTAGAAAATCAAAAACGTCAGTTAGTTAACTTAAAATCCGGTGTAGAACAAGAACAAAAAAGTCTTCAGGTTTCTCGTGGAGAACAAGAACGGTTAAGAAAAGACTTGGTTAAGGATAAGGTTGCCCTAGAGAGAATGTTAGACCAAGCGAAAAAAGAGGCAGATGGGCTTACAAATAAACTTAGAAGCCTTCAGTCGAGCGGTACCTATGTAGGGGGAGTATTACAATGGCCTGTTCCGGGGTATACACATATAAATTCATATTTTGGAAACAGAAAACATCCGATTTTAAAGGTTCCTAAATTCCATACAGGTATAGATATAGAAGTACCGGCAGGAAAGAATGTAGTTGCAGCCGGTAATGGTAAGGTAGTAACTGCTTGCAGTTTAGGCGGTTATGGGAGGACTGTAATTATCGATCACGGCGGCGGAATAATGACATTATATGCCCATAATTCAAAATTATTGGTTTCTGAAGGTAGTAATGTAGTAAAGGGCCAAAAAATTGCACTTGTAGGAAGTACAGGAGTGTCTACAGGTCCGCATGTACATTTCGAGGTAAGGAAAAATGGACAATATGTAAATCCTATTCCATATGTAAAGGGGAATTAGAATCGGTATTAAAAAATAACAAGGGAAATCGGTGAAGACGGTTTCCCTTAATTATATTTTTGAAATTTTTTGGTAGTTAAGGTATAATGTTTTATAATGTACCATAGAATAAAAATACAATGTATGGATTAATCCAAAGGGGAAGATTATATGATTAGTAAACGTAAAGCCGTGATATGGGCTTTAATAATTATTATACTTACTACTGCTGTAAATTTTACAGTTGGAAACCTTGTGACATCATCGTTGGGATTTGGATATGCGATACCACGAGGTAGTTATAAGCAGTATGAGAAATTTTTATCACTTAAAAATTATTTACTAAAAAATTATTATAAAGAGCTTGATGAAGATAAACTTATCGAAGGTGCCATAAAAGGCATGTTCGATAGTATAGGAGATCCATATACATTATATATGAATGCGGAAGAATATAGTGACCTGATGACCAGAACACAAGGAGTTTATGGGGGCATTGGGGTGATTGTAACCCCGGGCGAAGATGGCTATGTAACCGTAGTATCCCCGATAGAAGATACACCGGGGGAAAAAGCAGGGCTTATTCCGGGAGACCGAATAATATCTGTTAATGGTGAGGCTATATTTGGCGATAAATTAGATTATGCCGTGGATTTGATGAAGGGTAAGCCGGGAACAGAAGTAAAACTTTCAATTTTAAGAGATGGCAAGGATGAGGTATTTGATGTAAATATTACAAGAGAAGAAATTCGATTAAAGACAGTTCGTTCTGAAATTATAGAAAAAAATATTGGATATATTAGAATAAGTATGTTCGACGAGCAAACTGCCAAGGACTTTAAGGAACACTTACAATCATTAAAAAAGAAAAATGTTAAAGGAATTATCTTAGATTTGAGAAATAATCCCGGAGGTCTTTTGGATGAATGTGTGGAAATTGCTGATGAGATTTTAGGGGAACAAATAATTGTGTATACAGAAGACCGCTACGGGAACAGAAAGGTAGAGAGGTCCGATAAAAGGCAGATAAAATTACCGATTACGGTTTTGGTAAATAAAGGAAGTGCAAGTGCTTCTGAAATTTTGGCAGGTGCAATTAAAGATGGTAAAAAAGGAAAGATAGTAGGAACTACTACATTCGGTAAGGGATTAGTGCAGCAAGTTAAACCACTTACTGATGGAACCGGATTTAAATTTACAATCTCTGAATATTTTACCCCGAATGGGATTAATATTCATGGCACCGGAATAGAACCGGATATTGTAGTGGAATTGCCTGAAGGGCTGGATGAAATTGAGATTGGCTCTTATGAAGATACGCAGTTAAAGAAGGCTATAGAGGTACTAAGAAAAGAAATGTAGATTGTTTATAAGTATTCGTAGGGGTGGACGATTTTGCCTATCATCGGGCAGACAGTGTCGTCTGCCCTTATTTTTTCTACAATCCATTCAATCCATTTTACAGAATCATTTGCTCCGACTTTTTGGCTCATGAGGGACCGGGGGGCCGGATTCCTTGTCTCATTTTGTACCTTAAATGGGACAAAAATCCTGTCGCCCTGTCCCGCCTAATAACACAGAGGTTAGTGTCTAAGGGTCAAAATTGTAGGTACAGACTCATGTGTCTATACCATAATTTGTTCGCAAAATTAAGTGGATTGCTGATTCGTTTATGATACAATAAAAATGATAAATATAAAGTAACGAGGAGATATATGTTAATGAAAGAATTTAAAATTATATCCGATTTTAAGCCTACAGGGGACCAGCCAAAGGCGATAGAGGCTTTAACTAAGGGGATAAATTCAGGAGTAAAACATCAAGTATTATTAGGGGTTACAGGTTCAGGAAAAACATTTACTATGGCAAATGTAATAGAAAAAGTTCAAAAACCTACTCTGGTAATTGCCCATAACAAAACTTTGGCTGCACAACTTTGTAGCGAATTTAAGGAATTTTTTCCAAACAATGCAGTGGAATATTTTGTAAGCTATTATGATTATTATCAACCGGAGGCATATGTCGTGCACAGCGACACTTATATAGAAAAAGATGCGTCAATCAATGATGAGATTGATAAATTAAGACACTCAGCTACTTCTGCTTTACTAGAGAGACGGGACGTTATTATAGTTGCGAGTGTTTCTTGTATTTATGGTTTAGGAGAACCGGGGGAATATAAGAGATTGGTAGTCTCGCTCAGAACCGGTATGGAAAAAAATAGGGAAGAAGTTTTAAGGCAGTTGGTGAACATACAATACGAAAGAAATGATATAAATTTTGTCCGCGGAACATTCAGAGTGAGAGGTGATGTTGTAGAAATATTTCCTGCTTCATCTACGGATAATGTTCTTCGTGTTGAATTTTTTGGTGATGAAATCGATCGAATAGTGGAAGTAAATGGGTTAACCGGAGAGATAATCGGAATAAGGCAGCATGCCTCTATTTTCCCGGCATCTCACTATGTAACAAGTTCAGAAAAAATAGAAATAGCTATAGAGGCAATAGAAAAAGAATTAGAAGAGAGAGTTAAACAATTAAAAGAAGAAAATAAACTTGTAGAAGCGCAGAGAATACAGCAGCGTACAATGTATGATATTGAGATGTTAAGAGAAGTGGGGTTTTGTCAAGGTATAGAAAATTATTCAAGGCATATAACGGGGCGTGCCCCCGGAAGTAGACCTTATACACTTATTGATTATTTTCCGGACGATTATCTGATTATTGTAGATGAATCCCATGTTACACTTCCACAAATTAGGGCAATGTATGGTGGAGACCGTTCAAGAAAGGAATCCCTGGTTGAGCATGGCTTTAGACTGCCATCGGCTTATGATAACAGACCCCTCAATTTTGGAGAATTCGAACAATTGGTAAATCAAATTTTGTATGTAAGCGCAACCCCGGGGCCTTATGAGATGGAGAAAAAAGAAAAAATTGTAGAACAGGTGATAAGGCCTACCGGATTGTTAGATCCGGCGATTGAAGTCAGACCTATTAAAGGACAGATTGACAATTTGATCAGTGAAATAAATAAGAGGGTCGAGAAAAAACAGAGAGTGTTGATTACTACACTTACGAAAAAGATGGCGGAAGATTTAACGGATTATTTAGGGGATATAGGAATTAAGGTAAAATACTTGCATTCGGATGTAAAGACCATGGAGAGGATGGAAATAGTTAGGGACCTTCGTTTAGGAGAATTTGATGTCCTAGTAGGAATTAACCTATTAAGGGAAGGTCTAGATCTGCCGGAGGTATCTTTAGTAGCCATATTAGATGCAGATAAAGAAGGATTTTTACGTTCTGAAATTTCGTTGATTCAGACGATCGGCAGGGCTGCTCGAAATGTAGAGGGAAAAGTTATCATGTATGCGGACAGAATCACCGGATCTATGAAAACGGCTATAGATGAAACGAAAAGAAGAAGAAAAATACAGGAGCAATATAATTTGGAGCATAACATTAAACCAAAATCGATAGAAAAAGGTATCAGAGATGTTATTGAAGCGACCAGGGTTGCAGAAGAGGAAGTCAAATATGGCAAGGTATCAACCCAAGAAGTTTTATCTACGGAAGAATTTGAAAAGTTGATTAAAAATCTTGAAAGAGAAATGATGCGGGCGGCTAAGGACTTACAATTTGAAAGGGCTGCAGAACTGAGAGATAAAATTGAATCTTTAAAAAAGGAGCATATACAGGAAGAGGGAGTGATTTATGTCAAAAGATAAAATCATTATAAGAGGGGCAAAAGAGCATAATCTAAAAAATATTGATGTTGAAATTCCAAGAGATAAACTTATAGTTATAACCGGAATTTCCGGCTCCGGAAAATCCTCATTAGCTCTCGACACGATCTATGCAGAGGGTCAGAGGCGATATATAGAAAGTTTATCGTCATATGCAAGACAATTTTTAGGACAGATGGAAAAACCGGATGTGGAATATATAGAGGGGCTTTCTCCGGCAATTTCAATAGATCAAAAAACTGCTAGTAGAAATCCACGTTCTACCGTAGGAACAGTTACAGAAATTTATGACTATCTAAGACTATTATTTGCCAGAGTAGGTACACCACATTGTCCTATATGCAATATAGAAATTAGTCAAATGGCAGTGGAGCAGATAGTAGATAAGATTATGGAATTAGAAACCGGCACAAGATTGCAGTTATTGGCTCCTGTTGTCAGGGGTAAAAAGGGAGAGCATCAAAAAATATTGGAGGAATTAAAAAAAGAAGGATTTGTAAGAGTTCGTATTGATGGGGAAGTAAGAGACCTGTATGAGGATATTGAGCTCGCTAAAACAAAAAAGCACAGCATAGAAGTAGTAGTTGATAGAATTGTTGTAAAAGAAGGTATACAATCAAGATTAGCAGATTCTATAGAGACAGTGTTAAAACTCAGCGAATCTTTAGTAATTGTAGATGTAATAGGTAAAGAAGAGATACTATTTTCTACAAAGTTTGCATGTCCGGAGCATGGAATTGGAATAGAGGAGATGGCGCCAAGGATGTTTTCCTTTAATAGTCCATTTGGGGCTTGTACTGAATGTAACGGCATAGGATATATGAGAAATATAGATCCGGAATTGGTAATTCCAAATAAAGAATTAACAATTAGGGAGGGGGCTGTAGCACCTTGGAGCGGGTCCGGTTTTTTCAAGAGCAACACCTATTATTTTAAGATGTTAGAAAGCATAGTAAAGCAATATGGCTGCAGTATGGATGTGCCGATAAAATATTTGCCCGGCGAGCTTATTGAAGATATATTATACGGAAAGAGCAAGAAAAAGGTGGAATTTATCTATGAATCTAAATTCAGGGGCACACAAAATTATTCTGCTGTATTTGAGGGTGTCATTCCCAATCTAGTGAGAAGATATAGGGCAACTAATTCCAAATATGTGAGAGCAAAAATCGAAGGCTATATGGCAGAAAACAAATGTGAAGTATGTAAAGGCGCCAGGCTTAGAGATGTTGCCTTAGCAGTTACTATCGCAGGCAAAAATATTTTTGAAATAACAGAGCTTGCTATAAAAGATGCAAAACGATTTTTTGATGAACTGAGATTAGATGAGAGAAAATTTTTCATAGCTAGACAGATATTGAAAGAGATTAAATCCAGATTGAATTTTTTAATAGATGTAGGGTTGGATTATTTAACATTATCGAGAAATGCAGGGACTTTATCCGGTGGAGAATCACAGCGGATTCGTTTAGCTACACAGATAGGCTCTAGCTTAGTAGGTGTTTTATATATTTTGGATGAACCCAGTATTGGACTGCATCAAAGGGATAATTATAAATTATTGAAGACCCTAAGACATTTAACTGAACTTGGAAATACAGTGATAGTTGTAGAGCATGATGAAGGTACTATGTGCATGGCAGATCATATTATTGATATTGGTCCGGGTGCGGGTATTCACGGAGGAAATGTTGTAGCAGAGGGTACTATAGATAAAATTATGCAGGTAGAACAGTCTATCACAGGTCAATATTTGAGTGGCAAGAAAATAATTGAAGTCCCCAAGAAAAGGCGGGAACATAATGGCAACTGGCTGGAGATAGTTGGTGCAAGGGAAAATAATTTGAAAAATATAGATGTAAAAATACCCTTAGGTGTATTTACCTGTATTACAGGTGTTTCGGGCTCCGGTAAGAGCACATTAATCAATGAAATATTATACAAAAAAGCTGCTCAAGAGTTAAATCGGGCAAAAGTTAGACCCGGTGATCACAGGGAAATAAAGGGCATAGAACATATTGATAAGGTAATAGAAATAAGTCAAAGTCCAATAGGGAGGACACCACGCTC
>CAYLIZ010000022.1:8800-15491 GCA_964383985.1 uncultured Alkaliphilus sp.
ATATTGATAAGGTAATAGAAATAAGTCAAAGTCCAATAGGGAGGACACCACGCTCTAATCCCGCCACCTATACAGGTGTATTTGATGATATACGTGACATGTTTGCACAGACTACAAAGGCTAAAATGCGCGGTTATTTAAAAGGACGATTCAGCTTTAATGTAAAGGGCGGAAGATGTGAGGCGTGCAGCGGTGATGGTATCATAAAGATAGAAATGCACTTTCTTCCGGATGTATATGTACCATGCGAAATATGTAAAGGCAAAAGATATAATAGGGAAACTTTGGAGATAAAATATAAAGGCAAGACAATAGCGGATGTTTTACAGATGAATGTTGAGGAAGCTCTTACCTTTTTTGAAAATATACCGAGTATAAAGAGAAAATTGCAGACTTTATATGATGTAGGTCTAGGTTATATTAAATTAGGACAACCTTCTACACAATTATCCGGCGGAGAAGCCCAAAGGGTTAAATTAGCATCGGAATTAGGCAAGAGAAGTACGGGCGGAACATTGTATATATTGGATGAACCTACTACCGGCCTTCATACTGCAGATATAGACAGGTTAGTAGAGGTTTTACAAAGGCTTGTAGATGGTGGAAATACTGTTTTGGTTATAGAACATAATTTAGATGTTATAAAAACTGCGGACTACATTATTGACCTTGGCCCGGAGGGTGGAAGTGAAGGTGGGGAAGTTGTTGCTGTGGGTACACCGGAACAAATTATAACGGTAGAACAATCTTATACAGGCAAATTTTTGAAGCCCCTGTTGCAATAATTATTGTAGTGCTTTAGACTCGTGCTTTAGTAGGGGACAATGCTTTTCTAGACCTATTTTATGCTATATGAAAGGGAATTTGCGGATTGGTGTAGAATAATAGCGGATACTACATTATTTTACCATGTGTATTCGTTAGGAGTTGAACAAGGTGTTAAGTAGATTTTTACGAATAGGGAAAGTCATTAGAATGGAGATTGGCATAACCCCTCCTTGCTTTCTCTTGCAAGGAATAATTAAAAAAATAGAAGGTAATTCGTTTATTGTTGAAGTTAATATTAGATATATACAGAAAGAACCACAAGAGGTGAATTGTACCATTACTAATGATACTATTACACAAATTTGTCTGTTTAAAACTACAATAAAACATGTTGAAAACAATTTATTGACTCTGATTATTCCAGATGAAAAGAATATACAAATTGTTCAAAGGAGAAAGTATATAAGGGTTCCTATTAATAAAGAAGTGAACTGCTATTTGATGGGGATTAATTATAGGGGGTTAAGGGACGATAAAATATTTTCTGCAATAGCTAAAGATATTGGCGGTGATGGCATTCTTTTAAACAGCCCATTATTCTTACCGATGGGTACTATACTGGTTTTTGAAATTGAATTAGACAATATCCAATTTCTATTAACTGTTAAAGTGTTGAGGGGAATGGAAAATACCGACGACGGAACAAGCAATTTGGGGTGCCGGTTTATTGGAATCAGTGATGCAGATCGTCAAAAAATTATAGCCTATTGTAATAGACGGCAACTGGCCTTAAAAAGAAAAAATAGAGGTAAAAAATGGTGAATATAGATATAAAACAAAAATTAAAAACATTACCGGATAAGCCGGGAGTATATATGATGATGGATAAAAATCATGAAATTATATATGTCGGTAAAGCAGTGTCTCTTAAAAACAGAGTAAGGCAATATTTTCAATCCTATAAAAACCATTCCCTAAAAGTTAGGGCTATGGTGTCTCATATAAATACATTTGAATATATTATTACGGATACGGAACTGGAGGCGTTAATTCTAGAATGTAATTTAATAAAGGAAAATAGACCGAAATATAATGTATTATTAAGGGATGATAAGACATACCCTTATATAAAAATTACCTTAAATGAAGAATACCCCAGGTTAATTAAAACTAGAAGGGTTGTCAAAGATAAATCTAAATATTTCGGTCCTTATACAAACATAGGAGCTTTAAATGAAACTTTGGAAGTTATTCATAGAATATATCCTATTAGGACATGCAGCAAAAATATTGAAAGAATGGCCGGAAGAGGCGAAAGGCCTTGTTTAAATTATCATATAGAAAGATGCATAGGTCCGTGTACCGGGAAAGTCAATAGAAAAGAATATATGGATATGATACACGAGATAATTATGCTTCTGGATGGCAAGGAGAAAGAACTTATCAATAAAATAGAAGAAAAAATGGGAAAGGCTGCCGATAAAATGAATTTCGAAAAAGCAGCTGAATACAGGGACCAAGTGATAGCTCTCAATAGCATAGTAGAAAAACAAAAGGTAGTTTCTACAAATGGGCAGGATCAGGATATTATTGCTGTGGCCCGGGGAGAAAAAGATTGCTGGGTGCAAGTGTTCTTTATTCGTAAAGGCAAACTTATTAGTCGAGAACATTTTTTATTAGAAAATACTAAGGACAATACAAAACAGGAAATTATCTTATCATTTTTAAAACAATTTTACAGTAGTTCAACATTTATACCTAAGGAGATATTAATAGAAGAGCAGGCAGAAGATTTAAAAATATTAGAGGAGTGGTTAAGCGGTAAGAGGGGAAATAAAGTTACTATTAGGGTTCCACAAAGAGGGGTTAAAAGACAGCTGTTAGAAATGGTAAAGAAAAATGCTATTATTGCTATGGAACAAAATATGACAATAAAACAATTAGAAAAAGAAAATATAGAAAACATATTAAAAGAACTTGCCGAGTTATTAGATTTGGAAGAAATACCAAAACGAATAGAATGTTTTGATATTTCAAATATACAAGGAGTAGAATCTGTCGGTTCTATGGTAGTGTTTGAGGAAGGAAAACCTAAAAGGAATGATTATAGAAGGTTTAAAATTAGAACTGTAAAAGGGCCTGATGATTATGCCAGTATAGAGGAAATAATCACTAGACGGTTTAAAAGAGGATTAAAAGAGATTCAGAATATTGTTGAACAATCTATGGAAGTATTGGAAAATAAATTTGCTGTTTTTCCGAATTTAATAATGATAGACGGTGGGTTAGGCCAAGTCAATAGTGTAAAAAAGGTTTTAGAATTTTTGAAACTGGATATTCCGGTATGTGGCATAGCGAAGGATGAAAAACATCGTACTAAAGGGTTGATATATGAAGGAAATGAAATACATGTCGAAAAAACATCTAATCTTTTTAGATTAATAACCAAAATTCAAGATGAAGCACATCGTTTTGCTATCAATTATCATAGAAGTTTGAGAAGAAAAGGCACATTACATTCTATACTGGAAGAAATACCGGGAATAGGAGAAGTAAGAAGAAGAGCATTAATGATACATTTTAAAACTATTGATAAAATAAAAAATGCAACGTTGGAAGAATTGCTGGAAGTAAAAGAAATGAATAAGAAGGTGGCGAAAAATGTAGTTCAATTTTTTAAAAATCAGTAAAAATTTGCAAAATAAAACAGTCGAATTTAGTGCTTGTTGTGTTTTATTTACCGGTATTTAATGCAATTTTACATTTATTTAAAAAAATATGTGTTTTTCCAAAGGCTGTATATTATTAGGTTATAAAATACGTTTACAAGAGCCTGTTAACATGGTATGATATAATTGTGATGTTTTTAATTATTATCATTATTATAGAATACTTAGTTTTTGGGATTTAGTATACATAATTTTGCGAATTGCGAATAATGTTAGAATGGGGGGATTTATATTTAATATAGTTGAACATTTAGGCTTCATAGCCATTGGTGTATAATTATAGTATATACTATAATTAATATTTTAAACATATTAAGAATAAATATAGTACAAATGTTGTACATGCATAACATAACCGGTATCAAGAACTGATCTCCAGCCGCGCAAATCGAAATGGGTTATAATGGAACAGATTGAAAGAGGATATAATCCTCTTCTATAATAAACTACATTTATCTTGAAAGGAGTGGGGTATGAATGGCTTGTTGTGGAGCTACTAAAAGCTGTGGAGAAGAAGGAAACATTGCAGTAAAAGATATTGACGTACTGGATCAAATACTAAATAAATACAAGGGTCAAAAAGGTACTCTTATTAGTATTTTACAAGATGTTCAAGAGCATTATGAATATCTACCGGAAGAGGCATTAAGCTATGTATCTGAAGCGACCGGGATTCAGCTTGCTGAAATTTATGGTGTTGCTACTTTTTATACTCAATTCAGATTAAATCCTATAGGCAAACATGTGATATTGCTTTGCCAGGGGACTGCTTGCCATGTTAATGGTTCAAAGGCTATTGAAGAGGCCATCTGTGAAGAACTGGAAATAAGCGAAGGAGAGACTACGGAGGACAATTTATTTACTTTAACAAATGTGGCTTGTCTGGGTTGCTGTAGTTTATCACCGGTGATGATGATAGATGGTGAGGTATACGGCAAGTTAACTCCAAAAGAAGTAAGGAAAATTTTAAAAGAAATAAAGGCAAAGGAAGAAGAACAATAAAATAAAGAGTAAAGGGGGAGTAGTACATGAAACTCATTGTGGGGCAAGGTAGCTGTGGTATAGCTGCCGGAGCTAGTAGAGTATATAATGCCATAGCGGAAGAAATCAAAAATAGCGGCGCAGATATAGAATTGGGTTCTACCGGATGTATTGGTACGTGCTATTTAGAGCCTATAGTAGATTTTATAGATGACGATGGTAAAAAAATAACTTTTGTGGAATTGGACGAAGAAAAGGCAAAAGAAATAGTTAAGGATATAGTTGCCGGTAAGGCTGAATCCAGTGAATATATTATATCTGACGAAGATAAAGAAGCCTTATCCAAACAAGAAAGAATTTCCCTAAGAAATTGTGGAATTATCAACCCCGAAAGTTTAGACGAATATATAGAAACCGGGGGATATAAAGCTATTGAAAAATGCATTAAAGAAATGACTCCGGAGGAAGTAATAGAAGAAATAAAAAATGCAGGACTAAGGGGTAGGGGTGGAGCAGGTTTCCCTACTTGGTTTAAATTGAACGCAGCACGACAGGCACCCGGGGACGAAAAGTATTTGGTTTGTAATGCAGACGAAGGTGACCCCGGTGCTTTCATGGATAGAAGTATACTTGAAGGAGACCCTCATGCCTTGGTTGAAGGTATGGTAATAGCCGGATATGCAATAGGGGCTTCAGAAGGTATTATATATGTAAGAGCCGAGTATCCTTTAGCAATTAAGAGGCTGAATATTGCCATGGCACAAGCAAGAGAAAAAGGATATTTAGGTGAAAATTTATTTGGTGAGGATAAATTTAGCTTTGACCTAAGAATTAAAGCGGGAGCGGGAGCATTTGTATGCGGAGAGGAAACGGCACTTCTAGAATCATTAGAAGGTGGAAGAGGAATGCCCAGACCAAAACCTCCATTCCCGGCACAGAGAGGCTACTGGGGCAAACCTACTAATATTAATAATGTTGAAACCTTTGCCAATATACCGTTTATACTAGCCAATGGTGGCGATGCTTTTGCAGCCGTAGGAACAGAAGATAGCAAGGGAACGAAAGTATTTGCACTTGCGGGCAAAATTAAAAAAGGTGGACTAGTTGAGGTTCCTATGGGAATGTCTATAAGAGAGATAATTTTCGGCATAGGTGGAGGAATTGCTGAAGATAAGGAATTTAAGGCAGTACAAATGGGCGGACCATCAGGAGGATGTATCCCTGTAAGTTTCCTGGATACACCGGTTGACTATAAATCCATTCAAGAAACGGGTGCTATCATGGGTTCCGGCGGTATGGTTGTTATGGATGAAACAACATGTATGGTAGATATGGCAAAGTTTTTCCTAGACTTTACATGTAAAGAATCCTGTGGAAAGTGTACACCATGTCGCGAAGGTACTAAGAGAATGTTAGAAATGCTTGAAAAAATAACCGAAGGTAAGGGTGAGTCGGGAGACATAGAAAAATTGGAAGAATTAGGTGAATTTATATGTTCTACCTCCCTTTGCGGTTTAGGTCAGACTGCTGCAAATCCTGTGCTTACAACAATAAAATATTTTAGAGACGAATATGAAGCACATATTTACGATAAAAAATGTCCGGCTAAACAGTGCAGTGCTTTATTAACATATACAATAGATGCTGATAAGTGTACCGGTTGTACTCTATGTGCCAGAAATTGTCCTGTGGGCGCTATTACGGGTGTACTTAAAGAGACACATGAAATTAATCAGGATCTATGTACTAAATGTGGTAAGTGTCATGAAGTTTGTAGATTTGGCGCTGTAACAATTGAATAATTCATAATTATATTTTTTAAATAATTAGGTTAACGTTTAATTTTATATAATTAAATACGGAGGTGACGGTATGGTTACATTTACAATGAATGGCAGGGAAATTAAGGCCGACAAGGGAAAAACTATATTGCAATGTGCAAGAGAAAACGATATATATATTCCTACTTTATGCTATGATGAAACACTTTCAATATATGGTGGATGTAGACTATGCGTGGTAGAAGTGGAAGGGTCTAAGAATTTAATTGCATCTTGTACAACAGAAGCGACTGATGGAATGGTGGTACACACAGAATCCGAAAGAGTAGTTAAAGCACGTAAAAATGTTATAGATTTATTGCTATCCAGTCATCCCATCGATTGTCTAACCTGTGAAAAGGCAGGAGAATGCGAACTTCAGGATGTTGCATA